>NZ_CEEDMJ010000021.1:0-99653 GCF_979255925.1 Kineococcus sp. AC630 | reverse complement strand
CGAGTACGAGACCATCATGACCTCGTCGGTCGCTCTGACCGCGTGACGTAGCTGTCACCTGATCATGCAGCAGACCCAGGCGCTGTGGATGCTGGGCCGCTCTGCGTCCTGGCCGGCGTGCGAGCACCACCCGGGGCGGCATCCCTTGGCGGCGCGCGAGGTCGAGGGTCGAGCGCTCTGGGTGTGTCCGACGCTGGGTGCACAGGTGGGAGTGATCGGTGCTCTCACCTCTGTGGGTTGAAGGACGCTCTGGCCAGGCGGCAGCACGCACCCCGGTAAGACCGCGCGACGTCTGCGGGATGACCGCGCGCTGTCTACGCAACGGGGTTAGGTCTCCGAGTCAGCGTCTCGGTCTGCGTAGCGTCGACGCATGAGCAACTTCACGTCGATCGAAGAACACAGCTGGCGTTGCGGATGCGGGGTCCAGAGTGCCCCGACACTCAGCCTGGTGCAGGCCACGCAGGAGATGGCTATGCACCAGGCGGCCCACGCGAGGAGATGACGAGGGCGGGATCACCGTGCGCCGCGCGCACCGCGGGATGACCGTGCGTTCTGGTTGCTGCGCTCGACGCTGTTCAGTGCGGCTGAGCCGACTCCTGCGGCGTCAGCAGCCAGCGGGCGAAGACACCCTCCTCCAGTTCGGTGGACCACCGGACCGTGACCTGGAAGGTGGCCGGCGACACTCGCAGCCGCAACCCCATCGGTTCGCGAGCCGACTCCTCACCGGTCGTGGGGTCCGGCTCTCGGACGGGAGGAAGACCCGGCGCCTCCTCGGCGATCTGGCCGCTGTACTCGCCGGCCCCGTCCATTGCGGCGTTGTAGAGCACCAGCTCCCCGGTGGGGACCGTGAAAGTGGCGCCGTACTCGTCGTTCTCGTCGAGGGGATGGTCCACGGCGGCTTGCAGCAGCGCGCCGTACGCCTTCGCGGATGCCTGCACGATGCAGATACGGTCCTGGCTGCGGAAGATCTCCAGCCAGCTTTCGTCGCTGACGGTGCCGTCCGGGCCGATGAGTGCAGCGGTGTCCCCACCCAGGGGGATGCTCGTCACGTCGTAGCTGAGGCCGCAGAGACCTTCGTACTGCTCTCCGCTGAAGCCGGACCACGAGCTCAGCTGTGATGCATCCAGGGCGAGGTAGACCTCCCCGCTCGTCCAAAGACGACCCACGTGCGTCCACATCGGCTTCGCTCCTCCCGAGTCCAGTTCTGCCGAGCCTGCGACCGCAGAACAGCCGTCGCACCGCAGTCGCGGCCGACAGGATCGCAGTTGCGGGATGACCGTGCGATGCGCGCGTACCGGCGGTGGGAGCGGAGATGTGGCTGAGCCAATTCGGTGACGTGGCTGGCGGGAGTCGGAGCGGTCCCGTTCGACCCGCGATGCTGAGCGGCGTGTCGCACCGTCCCCACCTCTCGTCACTGCGGTCTCACCGCTTGGCCTTCACGCGCTACGTGCTGGTGGTGCTTTGTGCGGGCGTTCTAGCCGTCGGTCGAGCCATTGACGGCGAGTGGTGGTGGTTCGCGCTCACGACTCTGGTCGCGGTCTGGGCTGTCGTTGCGCTGGTGTTCTCGGTGCGTCGGCGGCGTCACGCTGTCGCCGTTGGTGGCCAGTCGACGCAGGAGACAGCCGCGGCAGAGGCCGTTGCAGAAGCGCAGTGGACGACCGAGCGCTTGCGCGAGCTCGCCCGTGATCGAGATCTGGACCTCGACTCTTCCCGAGGTCGTATCGCTCTCATCAAGGTGGTGCGGGAGAACGACCCGCGGCTGGGTTTGGTGGCAGCCAAGAACGCCGTGGACCGCGTCTCCCGGATGTGACTGAGCATCAGGGCTACCTGTGCCGCGCCGATGTTCCTCGAACGACAGGGTCAAGAGGGACGTTCACAATGCCGGAGTGATCGCACTCAACTCGTCAGATCCGGTCGCCGCCAACGCCGGGGCGACCGCGCGGATCGCGGGATGACCGGATGTTGCAAGGTGCCCATCAGTGCCCAACACGGGCTCTGGACCAGCTCAGCGCCGGTACGGTCACGAAGGTGATGTCTGCCGTCGACGCGCCCCTGATCTTCCTCGACGTCGACGGCCCGCTGATCCCCTTCCGGTCCAGGCCAATCAGTCGGAAGCATCCCTTCCGCGATGCGGTAGCGCTGGCCATAGCCGCCACAGGAAACCCACTGCTCGACCGGCTCGACCCCGACGACGGGCACAAGCTGCTGTCGCTGGAATGCCCACTGGTATGGGCAACGACTTGGATGACAGAAGCCAACGAGGTCATCGCACCCCTGCTGGGGCTACCGGAGCTTCCTGTCGTCATCTGGCCTGACGAGGACGACGAGCCGCAGCACGGCATGCACTGGAAGACCACGGCTCTCACCCCATGGGCAGCCGGACGTCCCTTCGTCTGGCTCGACGACGAAGTCACCGACGCCGACCGGCGATGGGTCGAGGCGCACCACCCCGCCCAGGCACTGCTGCATCGTGTCGACCCCTCCACCGGTCTCACCGAAGCCGACTTCACCGTCATCCGTGGGTGGCTCAGCTAAAGCAACGAGCATCCTCACCCGCCATGATCGCGCCCGAATCGCGATGACCGTGCGGTCGGGTCAGGCCAGGAGTCGATGCATCGCCTGATGCAGCAGGTCGGGGGTGAGCGCCCACAGGAGCGCGGTCTCACCCGCGTGCGGCAGGTCGAGGACGAGGCGGATGTCCAGCCCGTCCGCGGCCGTGGACCTGGCCTGGCCCGTCTTCTCCGCCAGGGAGAAGGTAGGCGGCGGGCACCGTCCGGCCTCCCACAGCAGGGTACCTCCATCGACGGCGTCACCGAGCTCCTCGGCTGTTTCGATCAGCTCCGCTGGGCTGAGGAGAAGGTCGAAGGACAGTCGGCGAGCCCGCCAGGTCCGTGGACGTTCAGCCGAGCGGGAGCTGAGCGGCACCGCGGCGGTGCTCCACCGGGTCATCCCGAGTGCGAGGTGGCCTTCGAGCACCACGAAGGGGATCTGGGGGTCCATCACGGTGGCCAGCTCGCTGAGCCGTCCTGACCAGATCGGGACACTGGCCGATCCGTCTGCGCGCACGGCGACCTCGCCGAGGTTTCTCCGATCCACTCGGGCATCTCACCACGGCTCGCGCCTCGACATGGGAGGTCGTGGTCGGCTGGCGAGCTCGCGCAGCGCGGGATGACCGGTGGTCATGCTCCCCGCACTTTGGGGCGACTTCGAGGCAAGTGACAGTCCCTCATCGCGGGATGACCGGATGCTCGAGCGGGCCCTTCCTGGGCTGGGGAACGGCGCGACTGCCGGGTGCGTCCCACGAGGCGTGCGAGCTCGCCAACTTCTTGCAGCCACCGGAGTACTGGCTTTCGTCTGCGCCGCGCTGGGTGTGCTGCCGGTGACTCCAGCAGCAGCCAGCTGCGTGGGCCCGCAGTTGGTGATCGGCGCCGGCCCGGAGGCAGCGTCGCTGGGTGGTGGGGAGAGCCCGGCACCGGTGACAGTGGCCACGGACGGGCGCCTGCAGGTCGCTGGGGAGTGGTTTCGCGAGGGCTGCGACGACACCAGTGCGGCAGGCGCGGGGTGCGCGGGTCCGTCGGCGAGTTCGGAGAGTCCGATGCGCGGGGTAGACCTGGTGTTGGAGCAGGGCGGCTCGTCGTGGACGTTGGGCACTGCTGATGCAGCGGGGAGTGGTGAGAGATACGCCATTTCGTGGCAGGTGGACCTGCCTGCAGAGGTCGTAGCGGGTCCAGCGGTGGTGAGCGCCGGCGGCGTGGGGATCCCTGTTGAGGTCAGTGGCTGACGCCGCAGCGACGTTGATGGTCGTGCCGGATCGCGGGATGACCGTGCGCACGCGCACCGCGGGATGACCGTGCAATGGATCGAGCGAACGTCCCTCCTCTAGGGCCGCGCCCGGCCATCATGCGTAGATGGAGAGCGAGGTAGCTGAGGAGCCGCGGGTGCACCAGCCCGTCTCGGTCGTGACGCTCCTCGCGGTCGCCTTGCTGGTCTTCGCCGTTGGGGTCGGAGCCTGGGTGGTGTGGCAGCTCAGCGCGGGAAGTCGGCCCCCCGCCGCTTTCGAAGACCGCACCGCCCTGCCGCAGTGCCCGCCGATCACCGTCCCGCAGGGTCAGTCCACTCCTGTGTTGCTGCAGGACTGTTTGTTCAGCCTGGACGCGCAGCATGATGGTGTGGAAGTCGTGGTCACGTCCTTAAGCACCGAGGGAAGTCCGACCAAGACCTACTACCGAGTGCTGCCCGGTGGAGGTGCGGAGATGTTCAGCGACGTCACCGCGGATGCCTACGGGCCCGGTGGGTGGACCCACGTGCAGTGCCCGGACGCCGCCGCCTTGGAGACCAGGGACGGCTGCCGGCCTGCGTGACGTCGGGGTGGTTCGGCCTGATCCACCGCCGTTGAGCACGGCTCGGCCGTGCTCAACGAGCTTGCGGAAATCGCCAAGAGCGCGACGTCGCCGCCAGCTCAGAACGGCGCACAACGCGGGATGACCGCGAGCTTCCCGGCTCCCGAGCTGGTCGTCTCGATAGCGTCACCGGATGCTCCCGCGCTTGGCCTCCTCACCGTCCACGTCATCGTGACGAGACCACGAGGGCCGGTCCTGACGCGCTGCTACCGACCACCGGCAACCGCCTCCACCGTGCTCACCCCCACGCTGGTGTGGCTGCACGGAGGTGCCTTCTTTGCCGGTGGTCTCGACGGGCCGGAGTCTGAGGCCTTCGCCCGGGCCCTGGCGGGGCGCGGTGTGCGGGTGGTGACCGCTGACTATCCCCTCGCTCCGTTGTTGTCGACGTGCTGGCCGTTCCCGGACCGTTCGGCCAGTGGTGTGCCGCGGTCCCACTTTCCCGCGCAGGTCCAGTACGTGTCTGCGGTGCTCACCCAGGTGCGGGCGGCGTTCACCGGCCCGGTGCTGCTGGGTGGTGCCAGCGCTGGCGCCTGCCTGGCCGCCGGTGCTGCTGCGGCAGCCACGGCAGATGGTGCTCGTCTCGACGGTGTCGTGTTGGCCTACGGGTTCTTCCACGCCCGTCTGCCGCCGCGACCTCGATCGCTGCGGGCCCGGTTGCGCGGTAGGCGTCGTTTCACCCACACCCGTTGGCCGATGCTGGCGATGAACCTCAACTACGCCGGGTCCCGCGCACGGCTGAGTGATCCGTCGGCCTTCCCCGGTGGGCACCATCTGGTGGACTTCCCGCCGACGCTGCTACTGGATGCCGACCGGGATGGGATGCGAGCCTCCAGCAGCCTGTTCGCCACTGACCTAGCGGCAGCTGGTGTGCCTGTGGAGCACCGCGTACTGCCCGACGCCGTGCACGGCTTCCTAGGACGTCCGAACGAGGGTGACTTCACTGCCGGCGTCGACGTCATCGCGCGGTGGTCGCTGCAGCAGGTGGGGTCAGTGGTCAGGTCACTGGCTCGCGCCGCACCGGTCGCTGGAGTCACCCACACCAGCTGACGCCCTCCGAGCTCGCTGCTCCGTCGCGCTCTTGGTCACACGCTTGACGACGTGCGCACCGTGTGACGGCGGAGGCGGGCGTTGAGGATCAAGGACACGAGGCTGAGGACGACACCTGCAGCCAACCAGCCGGCGTCGGAGAAGACGTTCCCGCCGGTTCCACCCTCATCGGCGCGGATCGCGCCTTGATAGGTGAGTACGACCCAGACGGCCGTGAGCACGGTACCGGCCAACGCGAGGAGGATCACCGCCCAGCGGCGCGGTCCTGTCGCCACGGCGAGCACGAAGGCGACCAGGACGACGACGCCCCCCGCCGGCAGCAAAGCCAGGGCGAGCAGCAGTAGGAGGTTCACGACGTCGAGCGTGCCGGTCGTGAGCCTGCGCGGCGCGTCTCATCGATGATCTTCACTGGTCCCGTCCGGCAAGAGCACAGGAAGCGGTCTCGAAGCGAGAACCAACCCGAGCTGCATCAGCTTTTCGGCAACATGTGGGTGCTCGTCACGCTCGGCGTGCGCTCGGTCATCGCCATGATCGCGACGTCGCCGGCCGCGCGCACATCGCGGGATGACCGGACGTGTGGTTGATCGGCATGCTGGGTCGATGCACCTTGAGCTGCAGGCCGCGTTGACACCCGTCTTGGCTGATCTGGAGGTGCCCAGCGGAGTGGCGGCGAGGGTGAGCGATGAGGAGTGGCAGGACGCGGTTCCCGGGGCGGCCAGTTGCGTGGTGGTCAGCCCTGATGGCTTCGGCATGGGCGTGTGGATTTCGACCGGTCAGCCGCTGAGTGCCCAGGTGACAGCGCTGGCTGACCAAGTGCAGGAGTGGGCGGTGGAGGCGCTGTGGATGCTGGGCCGCTCTGCGTCCTGGCCGGCGTGCGAGCACCACCCGGGGCGGCATCCCTTGGCGGCGCGCGAGGTCGAGGGTCGAGCGCTCTGGGTGTGTCCGACGCTGGGTGCACAGGTGGGAGTGATCGGTGCTCTCACCTCTGCGGGTTGAAGAACGCTCTGGCCAGGCGACAGCACGCACCCGGTAAGACCGCGCGACGTCTGCGGGATGACCGTGCGTTCTTCGGCGGTCCCCGCACCGCGGCGTGAGTCGCTGACGTCAGGTCACCGGCAGGATGTCCAGGCGCTGCTGCGCGGTGGCGCGGACCCGCGGGGTGCTGCCGGTGGTGGTGAGTCGCAGCAGCACTTCCCGAGAGGTGCTGGTCGAGGCCGCCTGCTGCTGAGCTTGGATGAGCCGTGCGTGGGCTCGAGCGCGCTGCTGCTCAGCCGGAGTCAGGGCCGGTGCCGGTGGCAGTGGGCCGAAGACCTCCGTGGTGATTGAGGGGGCCGCGAAGGTCGGGTTCTCGCGGTACCAGCGCAGCTCATCGGCCACATCGGGAAGGTCGATGCTCTCCGCCGCGGCAGCGTCGGGGTCCACCTGTGGCCACCGCTCCCGCAGCCAGCGCAGCAGCAGGGGCCGGTGGGTGCTGATCTTGGTCCAGTCGCGGTGGAGTTGGCGCACCAGACTTCGGCCTTGGGTCGGGGTGGCGCGGCTGATCAGGTACACGAGTGCCGCCAGGTCGGTGGGGGCGTAGCGGCGGATGCGCCCGGGAAGGTCTTCACCTGGGCCCCAGCTGTCGCCCTGCTGGCCGACGGGTCGTCGGGCGAGGTAGGCGAAGCGGTCGTGCACCGCCTCCCAGGCGCGTTCGTCTCCGACGACGACCAGGCACGTCAGTGCGTAGTCCTTCACGACGGTGTCGCGGCTGGCTAGCCCGTGGAGCAGGTCGGGGGTGGCGTGGGCGCCCTCCCGGCGGGCCAGGGCCACCAGGGCGGTGGTTCGTGCGTCTCGCCCACCGCGGTCTGCGCTGTGCCGGATGGCGTCGGTGTGACCGCGGCGGGGGAAGTCGCCGAGCGCGGCCAGGACGTGGGGGATCCGGGTCTTGGCGACCAGGGGAAGGGCTTGCAGGAGAACCTGTTCCCCGTGTTCGCCGTCGCTGACGGCGTCGAGGAGGGCGGCGTCCACGGTGGCGCCATGACGGGAGGTGAGGCGTTGGAGGAGGTCGTGTCCCTGCTGGGTGGGCGCGTTGCTGGTCATGTCCCGTTCCTCTGGTGTTCCTGGTCGCAGTACGCGCGACGGTAGCGGCGGGGCCGGACAGGTCCCCACGGTGCGGCGGGATGCCCATGAGGGTCGTACGTACGAGTCGCCCCGCCATCGCGGGCTTCCACCCGATCGCTGTGCCGTTGACCGCGCGGAAGGCGGGATGACCGTGCGGTCGGTTGTTCGTGGGCGCGATTCTGGATCATTCCTCCACCTCACGATGGCCAGGTGTGTCAGCCTGCGCCGGTGAACGATCGTGGATGCCCTCACGCGGTGGTCGTAGGACTGCTGGCCGGGGTCGCGCTCCTGTCCGCGGCGTGCTCGGGTGGTGGCGACGGCCACCCGCCGATGCAGCCGACGTCTACGGGGAGCAGTCTCGCCACGGAGTCGACCGGTCCGCGACTCAGTGATCACGCGGCGGAGATCGCTGAGTACGAGCAGGCGGCGCAGGCAGCGTTGCCCGCCCGCGAGGGTGCGCTGTTCAGCTCCTCCGGGATCGTCACCGGTGCGGACACGGCTGAGGGCTGGCAGGTACAGAGTCAGCGGAACAGCTCCTCCGGGCAGGACGCCGCGGTCGGGAGCCGGCAGGTGGAGCTGGTGTGCGCGGGTCGGGGGGAGGTTCGGGTCAGCGTCACCGTGCGGACGGTTGCAGGCGATGAGGTGAGCATCACCCCGGTCTCGACTACGTGTTCGGCGCAGGGGTCGACGTCGCAGGCTTCGTTTGAGGTGGGGGCTGATGATGGGGGCTTCGAGGTCGACGTGGTCCCGGCCGAGGATGCTGTCGCGGTCCTGGGGTATGTCGTCACCTGAAGGGTCGTCACCTGAAGGGCCGTCACCTGAAGGGCCGTCACCTGAAGGGCCGTCACCTGTGAAGCGTCACGGCTTTGATGCCGCTTCCTGATGAGTCAGGATGCGGCCTTCCAGAAGAACATCCCCAAAGAGACACCGACGGTCGTGGCACCCGGAGAAACGTTGGCGTCGCTTTCGAGCGTTCGACCCGGGACCTCCACGCGAATACTTACTGTTCCTGTGTCCAGAGACGAGAACTGCGCCTCACCCTTCGCGTCAGTCGAACGCGTAGTGGACTTGCTGCCCTGGTGGATGGTCACAGGCGTGTCAGGCAAGACCGCGTTTGGGCAGACCCGATTATCGGGCTCGCACACGGCCGCTGAAACCGAAACCGTCAGAGTCGTGGCCTCGGCCTGCGCAACGTGCTGATGCGCTGCCACTCCGAGCACCACTACTCCAGCTACTGTAACCAATCCAAAGATGCGCGCCCGCCGTCCGCGACGAGGTGCACGGTATTCCGGTTCGGATTCAGCAGCCAAAGTCAACACCCACGAGACGGCCGGCGGCGGCCAGGTTGACGGTGTGCGTTTTCCTGCCAACGCTGAAAAAGCTGGTCTGGGCTGCGGCCGCGGGGCGGTCCCGGCAGGTGTGCTTGCGGCCCAGGAGCAGGGTGGTCACCATGATGACCACTCCTCTACCGGTCCTGAACGACCGGTGGCGGCGCCGAGCGGGGGCCAGGAGGGCCAGACCAGAGAGGGCTGTGCGTGGAAGGTGGTTCATGATGAGAAGTCTGGCGAGATCTCGACCCTCACGCTGGCAGTTGACGGAATACCTCGACCGCGTCACGCATCGGCGGACGAGAGGCTGTTCGGCGTCTGAACCGATGAGCTTCTGGCCTACTGGAGTACGCCGTCTCTCCAGTAGCAGCGTCCGACTGATTGGGCTCGGCAACTCAGGTGCCGCTTCACTACACGTCGTACTGTCGCTAGGGCAGCTTCCCGGGACGGGCTTCTGGGGCGGCGCG
The DNA here is from genome assembly GCF_979255925.1 of Kineococcus sp. AC630. Classification (NCBI taxonomy): domain Bacteria; kingdom Bacillati; phylum Actinomycetota; class Actinomycetes; order Kineosporiales; family Kineosporiaceae; genus Kineococcus; species Kineococcus sp. AC630. The sequence continues at coordinate 90,311 of NZ_CEEDMJ010000021.1, read as the reverse complement.
CCCTACGGAAACCGTGAGAGCAACGGTGTGACCTCCAGCGGTAAGTTGCGTCCTTCTGGCGGGGCTACATGGCGGGCTGACCGCGTACTGAGCGCGGGATGACCGAGCGTTCTTCCTCGCGGTGTGAGCAGGCCTCGCCTGCTTAGCGGACAGCCCGGAGCGCCTCGGCCAGCTTCGTGGCATGTCCTCGGCCCAGGCCTGGCAGGGGTAGATCCCGGTGGGTGGCGGTGCGCACCCTGCTGTGCCACTGCCAGGCCCCGGCCACGTACACCTCTTGGACGTCGTTCCAGGCGATGTGCGTGCGGCTCCGCTGCCCCGACCCCTGGTTGATGGTGATGCCCTCGTGCGAGATGGTCGTGGTCACTTGACGGCGACGCGTTCGCCAGCTGATGACCGCTGCCAGGACCAGCAGCCCGATGGCCACAGTCATCAGCTGGCGGTCGTGCACCAGCACCGCGCCCAGCAGCAGCAAGGCTGCGAGCAGCAGGGATCCGACGAGGGCCGCGATCTTTGCGCGCGTCCCCACGCGCAGGGCGTACTCACCGTCGAGGCCGGTGAGGTCGGGCTGGGCGGGTGATGGGCGCGGACTCACTCGTCGGAGTCTGCCGCTTCGTCCTCGCCTGGTGGGGCCGGTCACTCGGGTGGAGTAGCCGGGCAGAGAAGGTGCGTTCGGAGCTGTCCAGCTGCGACAGCTGGGCACGATTAGGACACCGACCTTGCACGCGGTCATCGCCATAGTGATGTCCGGAGGTTGCCGGTGGGTCAGAAGCGCGCACAACGCGGGATGACCGCGCGTGCGTTCTGGCGGGGGTTGGCTCAGATGAGGGGCAGCACCCGCGAGGTGAGGTTGTCGAGGTCGGTCAGGGTGAGCTCGCTGCGGGTCTGCGGCAAGCCAGCCTGCGGCCAGGACAGGGTGATGCGGAGCAGTCCGTCGCGGGGCAGGTCGTCGATCCAGTAGGCGGCGTCTCGGGCCCACACCTGGTCGTCGTCGCTGGCGTGCAAGGCGCCGGTGGTGGTGGCGACGCCGCGGGTGCCGTTGACCTCCACGATGATCTGCGGCTCGGAGTAGGGGGTGTAGCCGTGTTGGCTGTTCTCCCGTTCGACGAAGGAGCCGGAGGGGTAGCGGCGCAGCGTGCCGGGGTTCCAGGCCGTGGCGTCTCGGATGTGTTCGCCGCTGGCGCGCAGGACCAGGGGTAGGTGCAGGCCGCTGGGGTGGGCGTAGACGCAGCGCAGGCCGGCGGTGATGCCGGGGGCTTGGGCCAGGATGAGGGGTCCGTGGGCGATGGAGCCCAGTTCGTGGGGTGGGAGCTGGGCGGGCCACTGGTGCTCGGTCACGGCTTCAGCATGGCTGCGATCGTCCTCGTCTCGCGTCGATTGCTGCTCGACCATCGCGGGATGACCGTGACGTCGGTGCAACAGGGCGACCCCCGTCGTGGGGGAAGACGTGGGTGCGCCGATCTGGTCGCCCGGGTGACCGTTTCGGTTCACCCACGGGTGACCTCATGTGGTGACAGCGGTGGGTGCGACGGCCAGGGCTGAACGCCCGGACATCGTCATGACCGCGACGTCCGTGACCGTGGAGTCGGGGCAGTGCGGGTGAGCCGCTGACGGCTCGGGGACCGGGGAGCATCCCCACCGGGACTGCTGGAAGCGTCACCGGTGTCTCCATGTGGAACTGTCCCCGATGCCCTACGACGTGACGGTCGGTGCTCAGGCGTTCTCACGCTGCTGTCCTTGCCCAGACGTCGCCAACTCCGCGAGCACCCGCCGGACGTCCGCGCCGCGGACCGGCTTGACCAGCACCCCGTCCATGCCGGCCGCGCGGCACGCGTCCGCGGACGCCTCGAGCGTGTCGGCGGTGAGCGCGAGGATCCGCTGGGCACCGGCCGGGCCTGGGAGCGCCCGGATCGCGGCAGCGGCCTCCAGCCCGGACAGCCGAGGCATCTGGAGGTCCAGCAGCACCAGGTCGAAGTCCCCGGCGGCGGCGGCGAGCACGGCCTCCTGACCGTCGTTCGCGGTCGTCACGTCGGCGCCCTCGGCGGCGAAGAGTCCGCGGGCGACCATCAGGTTGATCTCGTTGTCGTCGGCGACCAGCACCCGGGGGCGACCCTCCGGAGCGGGGTCGGGGACCGGGACCGGGGTCTCGACGGCGGCCGGGGCGGACGCGGAGGGTCGGGCCGGGGGCTCCTCGCAGACGTTCGCCGGTGCTCCCTCCGCCCGGGGCAGCTCGACCACCACGGTGAAGGTGGACCCGTGACCGGGGCGGCTGGTGACCTCGACGCGCCCGTCCATGAGCTCGACGATCTGCCGGCTCAGGGCCAGGCCGAGGCCGGTCCCGCCGTGCTGCTCGCCCGCGCTGCCCTGGGTGAAGGGCTGGAACAGCAGCCCCTGCTCCTCGACGGTCATCCCGGCCCCGGTGTCGCGGACGGCCACCTCCAGCCGCACGGTGTCGGAGCCGGTGAGCACGCTCGACACCTGGACGTCGACGTGCCCGGCGCCGGTGAACTTCACCGCGTTGCCGACCAGGTTCATCAGCACCTGCCGCGTCCGGCGGGGATCACCCAGCACGGTGTGCGGGGCCGATCCGGTCAGCCGCAGGTCCAGACCCTTGCGCCGGGCGACGGGCTCGAGGGCGGCGACGACCTCCGCGCCGACGTCGCCGGGCCGGAAGGGCTCGGCGGCCAGCACGACGGAGACCGTCTCGGCCTTGGACAGGTCGAGGACGTCGTTCAGCAGGGCCAGCAGGGCGTTGCCCGACGCGTGCGCCACCCGGACGTGGTCTTGCTGACGGGGGGTGAGGTCGTCCAGGGAGAGGATCTCCAGCATGCCGAGCACGCCGTTGAGGGGTGTGCGGATCTCGTGGCTGGCGGCGGCGAGGAACGCGGTCTTGGCCCGGGTCGCGGCCAGGGCCTGGTCGCGGGCCTCGGCGAGTGCCCGGGCCTGGGTGCGGGCCTTCGTGACGTCGGTCATCGCGATGACCGCCCCGAGGGGACGTCCGGTGGAGTCGTGCATGGCCCGGCCGTCGCAGCGCACGGTGACGGGGTCGCGGCCCGCCGGGGCGATGACGATCGCCTGGTGCTTCACCGCCCCGTCCACCAGGGCGCGGAAGAGCGGCACCTCGTCGTCGGGCAGCGGGGTGGTGCCGTCCTCGCGGAACAGGGAGTACGTCTGCGCCCAGTCGTCGGGCCGCAGGGTGGGGTCCTCCGGGATCCCGTGGAAGTCGCGGGCCGCGGGGTTGAACAGGGTGAGCCGGCCGTCCGCGTCGCAGGCGACGATCCCGGCATCGAGGGTCTCCAGGACGGCGGCCGTGAGCGCGCCGCGACGTTCGGCCACGTCCCGGGCCTGGCGGTAGCGGACGGCCTGATCGGCGGTCTCGCGGGCCAGTCGCGCCTGCTCGAAGATCGCGACCGCCTGGGCGGCGAGGTCGGTGAGGCCGTCGAGCTGGGCCGGGGAGAGGTCGCCGGGGCGCTCGTCGAAGACGCACAGCGACCCCAGGACCCGCCCGCCGGGCAGCACCAGGGGAGCGGAGGCGTAGAGGCCGACCGAGGCCAGCCGGCCGTCCACCCAGGGGTTGCCGGCGAACAGCGGTTCCCGGCCGGCGTCGGGCAGGTAGCGCAGCTGCGGGTGGCGTCGCGCGGCGGCGCACATCGAGTCCGACACCGGGGAGCGGCCCCCGGCGAAGCCCACCGCGCTGACCTGGTGCTGGAAGCAGTCGTCGAGCAGGTTGACCACCGCCGACGGCACGCCGGCGAGGGTGGCGGCGACCCGGGTCACCGCGCGCAGCTCCTCGGCCGGGGCGTGCTCGGGCAGGCCGTACTCCGTGAGCAGGTCGCCGTCCTCGGGGGCGGCGATCGACGAGATGTCCACGTCCGGTTCATCGGCGGTGGGGACCGAAAAGTTGAGAACTCGTTTCTAGAACACTCCCTCCTCCCCCCCGGGCGCCGCACGGTCTCCCGGTGGGGCGGTGGGAGGCTGAGCGCGTGCAGATCGAGCTCCTCGGCCCGGTGCGGGCCCGCCGCGACGACGGCTCCGAAGTCGTCGTCGCCGGGACGCGGTTGCGACGGCTGCTCGCCGAGCTCGCCCTGCGCGGCGGCCGACCGGTCCCGACGGGGCTGCTGGAGGACGCGCTCTGGGGCGAGGACGGCGCGACCGGACCGGGTGCGCTGCAGTCCCTGGTGTCCCGGTTGCGCCGCACGCTGGGGCCAGAGGTGGAGGTCACCGCCGGCCCGGCCGGTTACGCGTTGAGCGGTGTCGACGTCGACGTCCCCCTCGTCGAGGCCGGGTTCGCCGACGGCCGGCGGTTGCTGCGCGAGGGGTCCTGGGCCGCCGCCGCCCAGGTGCTGGACGCGGCCCTGGCCCGCTGGCGCGGGGAACCCGTCGAGATCGCCGGTTCTCCCGACGCCGTCCGCCTGGAGGACGCCCGTCTCGACGCCCTCGCCGACCGCTGCGAGGCGCGGTGGCGGGCCGGGGACCTCGACGGCCTCCCGGCCGACCTCGAGGAACTCGTGGCCGCGCACCCGCTGCGGGAGCGGTTCGCCGAACTGCGGGTGCGGGTCCTCGTGGCCGCCGGACGCACCGGCGAGGCGCTCGCCGCCTACGAGCAGACCCGACGGGTGCTGGCGGAGGAACTCGGCGCCGATCCCTCACCCGCGTTGCGGGAGGCGCACCTGGCCGCGCTGGCCGAACCCGCCACCGGACCGGCGCCGCATCGGACGGTGCGTTCGCTGACGTCGTTCGTCGGCCGCGACGGTGACCTGGAACGTCTGACCGGCCTGCTCGCGACCACGCAGTGCGTGACCGTGGTGGGACCCGGTGGCGCGGGCAAGACCCGGTTGGCCACCGAGGTCGCCCGGCACCTGGCCCGCACCTGGGCCGTCCACGAGGTCTCGCTCGCCCCTGTCGCCGAGGGCGAGGACGTCCAGGGGGCGGTCGTCAGCGCGGTCGGGGTCGGCGACGTCGCGCTGGAGACCCGGGCCATCCCGCGCGACGTGGCCGAACCGCTGCACCGCCTCCGCTCGGCCCTGAGCTCCGGGGCGACGGGTCGGCCCGTGCTCCTGGTGCTCGACAACTGCGAGCACGTCCTGGACGACACCGCCGTGCTGGTGGAGGACCTGCTGCGGCACTGCCCGGGCCTCAGCGTGCTGTGCACGAGCCGGGAGGCGCTCGGCGCGGAGGGGGAGGCCCTGCACCCCCTCGGTCCGCTGCCGACGGACGCGGCGGTGCGGTTGTTCACCGACCGCGCCGTCGCCGTCGACCCCGGGTTCGTCGTCGACGACGCCAACCGCGGGGTCGTCACCGACCTGGTCCGCCGTCTCGACGGGTTGCCGCTGGCGCTGGAACTGGCCGCGGCCCGCCTGCGCACCACGACGTTGACCGACCTCGACGCGCGGCTCTCCGACCGCTTCCGCGTCCTCGCCGGCGGTCGGCGCACCGCCGTGGCCCGCCACCGCACCCTGCGCGCCGTCGTGGACTGGAGCTGGGACCTCCTCGAGGAGGACGAACGCGTCCTGCTGCAGCGGCTCTCGGTCTTCGCGGGGCCCGTCGCCGTGGACGCGGCCGCGGCGGTCGCCCGCGACCTCGGCGACGAGCACGAGGTCGCCGATCTCCTCGCCTCGCTCACGGAGAAGTCGCTGCTGCAGCTGCGTCCGGGCCCGACCGTCCGCTACGCCCTGCTGGAGACCATCCGCGAGTACGGCGCCGAACGCCTCGCCGCCTCGGGGGACCTCGAGGACGTCCTCGAGGCGCACACCGCCTGGGCACTCGACCTCGTGGCGCGCGCGGGCCGCGGTCTGCGCAGCCGTGATCAGGTGGCGTGGTCGCAGCGGCTGGACGCGGAGGTCGACGACCTGCTCGCGGTGCTGCGCCAGCTCGTCGCCGCCGGACGCGGGGAGGACGCCGTCCGGCTCACCCTGCCGGTCGTCCTCTGGGCCGGTGCCCTCGGCCGGCAGAACCAGGCCCGCGAGTGGGTCCGCCTCGCCGCCTCCGTCCCCGCCCCGGCCGCGCCCGTCGAGGCGCTGGTCGTCGAGACGGCCGACCGGATGATGGGTGTCGTCGAGGCGGCCAGCAGCCCGGGTGAGGTCATGGCGGTGCTGGCCGTGCTGCGCGACAAGGTCGACGTCCTGCTCACCGCCGACGCGAACGTCTTCACCCGGCTGGTCGCGCTCGTCGTGGACCGCTTCGGGGGCTGGGACGGCGACCCCTTCCGCGACCTGTCCGCCACGGCCGAGCAGGACGCGGCCCTCGCCGCCCTCACCGCGGAACTGTCCGCCGCCGGTGAACCCTGGCTGGTGGCGACGTGCGAGTTGCTGCGCGCCTCGGCCGCGGAGAACTTCGGCGACGCCACGACGATGCTCGAGGCGGCGCAGCGGGCCGAGGCCGGGTTCCGCGCGGTCGGCGACCACTGGGGCCTGTCCGCGACGCTGCGGATGCTCGCCCAGGCGCAGGTGCATGGTGGTGACCTCGACGCCGCGGAGGCGCTCTACGTCGAGTCCCTCGACCTGGCTGCTGCGTTCGGCGGAGCCGACGACGAGGTCCTGGTGCGGACCCGGTTGGCCGAGGCCCACCAGCGTCAGGGGCGGTCCGCGGAGGCGGCCGCCGAACTCGCCCGCACCCGTGCCCTCACGGCCGGCAGTTCCGACCCCACCCGCACCTGGCTGGTCCTCTCCGAGGTCGTCACCGCGGTCCGGGAGGGACGGGTCGAGGACGCCCGCCGGCTCGCGGTCGAGCACGAGGCCGTTCTCTCGCAGCGGCCGCTGGGTGGCGCCTTCGGCCACGAGCGGGCCGCGCTGTCCGCGGCGATCTCCCGCGTCCACACGGCCGCCGGGGAACTGGCGCAGGCCCGCGCACGGCTGGTGGTGGCGCTCGAGGCGGCGCTGCAGACGCGGGACATGCCGATCATCGCCCTGGTCACCACGTCGGCCGCCCACTGGGCGCTCGCCGACGCGAACCCCCTCCGGGCGGCCCGGTGGCTCGGGATCGCCGCGGCGCTGCGGGGGTTCGACGACGCCACCGACCCGTCGGTGCTCGAGGTCCTGGCCGGAGCGCGCGACGCCACCGACGAGGCGTCGGTGGCGTCGGCGGTGGCGGGTGGACGGGCGCTGGACCGTTCCGCGGCCCTGCGGGAACTCGCTGCGGGGTTCGGGGTGCTCGGGCAGTGACGCGCGTTGCCCCGGTGGTTCCTCAGGCCCGGCGGTTGTAGGCCCGCAGGGCCAGCGGCACGAACACCGCGAGGAACACGGCGATCCAGCCGCCGGTCCAGGCGAGGTCCCCGGCGACCGGGCCACCGAGCATCAACCCGCGGACCACCCCCACGAGGTGGGTGATGGGGTTGACGTGCACGAAGTCCTGCAGCCAGCCCGGCATGGTGTCGGTGTTCACGAACACGTTGCTGCCGAAGCTCAACGGCATGACGAGCAGGAACATCAGACCCTGCACGGCGCCCGGGGTCCGGACCACCAGGCCGACGAACACCGAGATCCAGCCGAACGACAGGGCGAACAGCATCGAGACGCCGAGGGCGGCGAGCGTGGGCACGAGACCGGTCTGGACCCGGAAACCCATGACGTAGCTCGCGCTCATGATGACCGCGAAGAGGATGAGGTAGCGCACCACGTCGGCCAGCACCGCCCCCACGAGCGGGGCAGAGCGGGAGATCGGCAGTGACCGGAACCGGTCGAACACCCCCTTCTGGATGTCGCTGTTCAGGTTCTGCCCCAACGAGACCCCGGCCAGCGAGATCGACTGGGCGAGCAGGCCCGGCAGCAGGTACTGCAGGTAGGAACCCCGGTCACCTCCGCCGAGGGCGCCGCCGAAGATGTAGGTGAACATGAGCAGGAAGATGATCGGCTGGATCGTCACGTCGATCAGCGCCTCGGGGGTCCGGGCGGTCTTGATGAGGTTCCGGACGGCGAGCGCGCCGGCGTGGCGCAGACCGCGGAACGGACTGGGGGAGACCGTCTGGACGGCGGTGCGGGTGGGGCGTTCGAGAACGGTGCTCATGCTGCCACCTCCTTGTTCTGGGTGTTCTGGGTGTTCTGGGTGTTCTGGGTGTTCTGGGTGAGGGTCGAGAAGACCTCGTCGAGGGTCGGCAGGTGCAGCGACAGTTCGCTGACCGCGATGCCCCTCTCGGCGAGGCCGGTGACGGTGGCGGGCATGGCCCGCTCGTCGAGGACGGGTACGGAGAACCCGCCGCCCGGCAGCGACGTGGGTTCCTCGGACGAGAACCCCGAGAGCAGGTGGGCGACCGCCGGGCCGTCGGCGGGATCGGCCGGGGTGACGGTCAGGGTCCGGCTGCCGGCCTGCCGCTTCAACCCGAGCGGGGTGTCGTGGGCGATGACGCGACCGTGGTCGATGACGGAGATCTCGTCGGCGAGCTGGTCGGCCTCCTCGAGGTACTGCGTGGTCAGCAGGACCGTCGAACCGTCCCGCACCAGGGTCCGGACGACGTCCCACATGGCGTCGCGCTTGGCCGGGTCGAGGCCGGTGGTGGGTTCGTCGAGGAACACCACGGCCGGCCGGCCGACGAGGGAGGCGGCGAGGTCGAGGCGGCGGCGCATCCCGCCGGAGTACGTGCCGGCGGGGCGTCCGGCCGCCTCGGTGAGGTCGAACCACTCGAGCAGTTCGTCGGCGCGCCGGCGGGCGTCGCGGCGGGAGAGGTCGAGGAGGGTTCCGATGAGCTTGAGGTTCTGCAGACCGGTCAGGTCTTCGTCGACCGAGGCGTACTGACCGGTGAGCCCGATGGTGCGCCGGACGGCGGCGGCGTCGTGGACGACGTCGAAGCCGCCGATGCGGGCCACCCCGTCGTCGGGACGCAGCAGGGTGGCGAGGATGCGCACGGCCGTGGTCTTGCCGGCCCCGTTGGGGCCGAGGACGCCGAGCACCTTGCCCTCCGACACCCGCAGGCTGACCCCGTCGAGGGCCTGGGTGTCACCGAATCGTTTCCGCAGGCCGTCGGCCTCGATGGCGTAGTTCATGGTCGTACCGTCGCCCGCTCCGCTGGCGCGGCGCTGGCACGCGGCTGGCGTGACCTGGTGCGAGCTGGCGTGGGCCGGTGGTGGCGGGCGTCCGCCGGGACCCGCTACCCTTGGGACGTTTGCCTGCGTGAGTCACCCGGGGTCCGCCCGGCCACCCGCAGGCCTCGGGGGAGATCCAGCACTGTGACGGACAAGCTCACGCTCATGCAGATCAGCCACATGTACGACGTGGACGTCGCCGCCCTGCACGCCATGGTCGGCCGTCGCGCCCTGCCCGAGCCCACCTGGTCCGACGGCCGTCTCGGCTGGAGCGCCGCAGACGTCCGCGCCTCGCTGCAGAAGCTGGGCCTGCAGCGCGCCTGACCCCCCACGACACCTTGGGGGCCGCGCCGGCGGGCGGTCAGGTGGAGTCGCGCGCCACGAAGCGGTGCGGCACGACGCGGACGGCTTCGCCCGGTCCGTTCGTCGACAGTTCCACGACGAGGTCCAGCGCCGCGTGGGCGACCTCGGCGAGGTCGATGACCAGCGTCGACAACCGGGGCGTGACGAACTCCCCGACGGCGAGCCCGTCGACCCCGACGACCCGCACGTCGCGGGGTACGTCGAGACCTGCGACGCGGAGTTCCTGCAGGACGCGGAACCCGTCGAGGTCGTTGAAGGCGACCACCGCGTCGGGTTCACCGGCGGCGGCCAGGTCGGTCCAGGGGGTCAGGCGGTCGGCGACGACCGGTTCCACCCCGGCGGCGCGGAACGCGGCGACGAACGCCTCGCCGCGACGGGTGCGGCCGTGCGGGCCGAGACGGTCCAGCACCACGGGGTGCCGGGTCCCGCGGGCCAGCAGGTGCGCGACGGCCTCCTCCGAGGCCGTCGCCCGTTCGAACTCCACCCGCCCGTGGCGGGGGTGGAACCGCGGGGGGTCGATCTCCACCACAGGCAGGTTGGGTGCTCCCGTGACGGGGGTGTCGATGGCCAGACCGGTGAACCCGATGACGGCGTCCGCCCCGCCCGCGAGGTCGGCGATGCTGCCCTGCTCACCCATCACGACGTTCCAACCCCGGTCGGCGGCGAGCCGCAGCACCGTGGAGGCGAGTTCGCCGTAGTAGGGGTTCGTGAGGTCGCCGACGAGGAGGCCCAGGGTGCGGGCCGCGGGTTTCACCAGACCTCGTCCGAACCGGGACGGGTGGTAGTTCAGTTCCCGGGCCGCGTCGAGCACCCGTTGCCGGGTGGCCGGGTTGATCCCCGGCATGTCGTGCAGCGCCCGGGTGACCGTCTGCCGGGAGACCCCGGCGACGCGGGCCACGTCGACGATCGTCGTGGCCCGCGTCGTGTCCGGTGTTCTCACCCCTCCTGGAGGTCCAGCCAGGCCACCTGCTGCGCGTCGAGTTCGACCCCGAGGCCGGTCATCGAGGAACGGGCCTCGGCGATCGTGCGGGGGCCGAACAGGGCGAACGTCGGGAACGACTGCGCCAGGACGAAGGCCAGCGCGATCGCCGTCGCGGGGACCCCGAGTTCGGCGCCGAGCTTCTCGGCCCGGGCCTTGCGCTCGAAGTTCGCGTCGCTGTAGTAGCAGCGCACGAGTTCCGCGTCGCTCCGGTCGTTCACGTCCGCGCGGGCGAAGAACCCGCGGGCCTGCGACGACCACGGCAGCAGGGCGATGTTCCGCTCGGTCAGCCACTTCTTCGACTCGGGGTCGGTGACGTGCAGGCACCCGGCCCACGGCACGTCGTAGGCCTCGGCGAGGCCGAAGTGGTTGGACAGCACCGTGAACGGCTGCTTGCCGTTCGCCGCGGCGTAGGCGTTCGCCTCGTCGACGCGGGCGGGCGACCAGTTCGAACCGCCGTAGGCGCTGATGCGACCGGCCTTGGCGTGCTCGTCGAGGACGTCGACGAACTCACCGACGGGGATGTCGAGGTTGTCCCGGTGCATCATGTAGATGTCGGCGTGGTCGTGGCCCTGCCGCTCGAAGGACTCGAACAACTGCCGGGTCAGCGACTCCGGGTCGTTGTGCGGGGTGTGGCAGCCCTTGACGATGACGTTGACCTCGGACCGGATGCCGCGGTTGGTCAGCCACGTCCCGAACAGCTTCTCGTACTTGCCCATGCCGTAGAGCCACGCGGTGTCGAAGGTGTTCCCGCCGGCCTCCACGAACGCGTCGAAGATGGCCGACGCGTGCGCGAGGTCCGGCTGGTTGTCGCACCCCATGACGAGGCGGGAGACGGGGCGTTCCAGTCCCTCGACCTTCCCGTACTTCATGGCCGTGGGTTCGCGGCGCTGCAGCGGGAGACCCGAGACGGTGGGGATGTTCGCGGTGTCGGTCTCGAAGGGGTAGCGCAGCCCGATCGCGTCCCGCCAGCGGTTCAGCACGGCCGAGACCGCGAGGGTGTCGTCGAGGGTGAACACGGGGGCCTCGTCGGAGACGAGGGCCTGCGCCTCGCGGGCGTAGGCCTTGTTCTCGGGCAGTTCCGGGTCGAACTCGAAGGTCTCGGTCTCCTGGCCCGGCCGGGTCAGGACGACGCGGGTCTCGCCGCGGATCGTCCACGGGTCGGGGAGGTGGATCGTCCCGCCGGAGCCGTACACCGTGATCGTCTCGGGGTCGGAGAGCGCGACGCCCGTGCGCACGGACGCGGTGACGCCACCCGCGAAGGTGATCGAGGCGACGGCCCACTCGTCGACGCCGGTCTCGCCCACGGTGCCCTGGGCGGAGAACCCGGTGACGGCCGCCGGCCGGCCGAGCGCGGCCGCCGCGACGAGGTGCGCGGCCGAGACGGGGTAACCGCCGACGTCGAGGATCCCGCCGCCGGCGAGGTCGGCGTCGTAGAGGCGGCCGGTCTTCCCGCCGGTCGCGAAGGCGAAGCTCGCGTCGACGTGCTGGACGGTGCCGACGGCCCCGGACCGCACGAGGTCGAGGAGCTTCGCCGTCTGCGGGTGGTGGGCGTACATGTACGCCTCGAGGAAGTGCACGCCGCTGGCGCGGGCGGCGTCGACGATCGCCATGACCTGGCCGTTGTTGGGGGCGAGGGGCTTCTCGCAGAGCACGTGCTTGCCGGCGCGGACCGCGGCCAGGGCGAGCTGCGCGTGGGTGACGTGCACGGTGCTGACGTAGACGGCGTCGACGTCCTCGCGGGCCAGCACGGCGTCGTAGTCGCCGACGAAGGCGTCCGGGTTGAACTCCGCTGCGAAGGCCCGGGCGCGCTCGGCGCCGGCCGCGGTGGGGGAGGCGCCGACGGCGACGAGTTCGTGACCCGCCGCGGGGAGCTGGCCGGCGAAGCGCCGGGCGATGTTGCCCGGGCCGACGACGGCCCAGCGGGTGGGGGAGGTGGACGACACGGGAGGCGCTCCTTCGAGCCGGGGGGTGACGGTCGCATCGGGAACGGTCATCTCGTGAACGTTCACGACGCCGCCCACGGTAGCCATCCCGGTGGGGGCGGGTCAACGGTGGACCGTCAGCCGCGTGCCTAGACTCACCCCGTGACCGTCGACATCAAACCCCGCAGTCGCACCGTGACCGACGGCCTGGAGGCGACCGCTTCGCGCGGGATGCTGCGCGCCGTCGGGATGGGTGACGACGACTGGGTCAAACCCCAGATCGGGGTGGCCTCCAGCTGGAACGAGATCACCCCCTGCAACCTCCCCCTGGACCGCCTGGCCAAGGCCGTCAAGGACGGCGTGCACGCCGCCCAGGGCTATCCGTTGGAGTTCGGGACGATCTCCGTCTCCGACGGCATCTCGATGGGGCACGAGGGGATGCACTACTCCCTCGTCTCGCGCGAGGTCATCGCCGACTCCGTCGAGACCGTGATGAGCGCCGAGCGCCTCGACGGCTCCGTCCTGCTCGCCGGCTGCGACAAGTCGCTGCCCGGCATGCTGATGGCCGCCGCCCGCCTCGACCTCGCGAGCGTCTTCCTCTACGCCGGGACGATCCTCCCCGGCCGGGCCAAGCTCTCCGACGGCAGCGAGCACGAGGTCACCCTCATCGACGCCTTCGAGGCCGTCGGGGCGTGCGCCCGCGGGCTGATGTCGCGCGAGGACGTCGACACCATCGAACGCGCGATCTGCCCGGGTGAGGGTGCCTGCGGCGGGATGTACACCGCCAACACCATGGCCGCCGCGGCCGAGGCGCTCGGGATGTCGCTGCCCGGCAGCGCCGCCCCGCCCGCCACCGACCGCCGCCGCGACGGGTTCGCCCGCAAGTCCGGCCAGGCCGTCGTGAACCTGCTGTCCAAGGGGATCACCGCGCGCCAGATCCTCACCAAGGAGGCGTTCGAGAACGCCATCGCCGTCGTCATGGCCCTGGGCGGTTCCACCAACGCCGTCCTGCACCTGCTCGCGATCGCCTACGAGGCCGAGGTCGAGCTGACCCTGGACGACTTCGACCGGGTCGCGGCGAAGGTCCCGCACCTCGCCGACCTCAAGCCCTTCGGCCGCCACGTCATGGTCGACGTCGACCGCATCGGCGGCATCCCCGTCGTCATGCGCGCCCTGCTCGACGCCGGTCTGCTGCACGGGGAGTGCCTCACCGTCACGGGCAAGACGATGGCCGAGAACCTCGCCGACATCGCCCCGCCCGACGTCGACGGCGTCGTGCTCCGCGCCCTCGACAACCCGATCCACAAGACCGGGGGCATCACCATCCTCAAGGGCAACCTCGCCCCCCTCGGTGCCGTCGTGAAGAGCGCCGGGTTCGACTCCGACGTCTTCGAGGGCACCGCGCGCGTCTTCGAACGCGAGCGCGCGGCGCTGGACGCGCTCGAGGACGGCACGATCTCGGCCGGCGACGTCGTCGTCATCCGCTACGAAGGCCCCAAGGGTGGCCCCGGGATGCGCGAGATGCTCGCCATCACCGGCGCGATCAAGGGCGCCGGCCTCGGCAAGGACGTCCTGCTGATGACCGACGGCCGCTTCTCCGGCGGGACCACCGGCCTCTGCGTCGGCCACGTGGCCCCCGAGGCCGTCGACGCCGGCCCCATCGCCTTCGTGCGCGACGGCGACCGGATCCGCCTCGACGTCGCGGGCAAGACCCTCGAGGTCCTGGTCTCCGACGAGGAGCTCGAGGCCCGTCGCGAAGGCTGGGAGCCGCTGCCCCCCGTGTTCAAGCGCGGGGTGCTGGCCAAGTACGCCAAGCAGGTCCAGTCCGCCTCCCTCGGCGCCGTCTGCCTCTGACCTCAGGGTGCGGCCGGGTGGGATCGTTGCCTCCGCGGTGACGTCCTGCGGGATCGTTGCCTCCACGAAGGCGTCTAGTGACACCGTGGAGGCAACGATCCCCCCGCCGCGACCGCACGAGCCGGTAGACCGTCCAACTCGTGGACCACGTGTCCACGATGTGAGACGCAGCGATCCCGTGGCTGACATCTCCCCACGCAGGGGCTACCTTCGGCACATGCGGTTCCTCGTAGCCATCGGACAGCGCGCCGGCTGACCAGTTCGGCCGAGCGCGCGACCCCTCACACGCCTTCCCTGGCTGAGGGGTCTTTTTGCGTCCGGCGGACCGATCTGCCGGGCGTCCGGGACTGAACGACGACCGTGAACGGCACCGCCCGAGGAGGACACCAGAGATGCCAGAGCAGCTGCCACTGGACCCGAAGCTCCCCGTCGCCAAGCTCACCGGCGCGCAGAGCCTCATCCGTTCGCTCGAGGCGGTAGGGGTCGAGGTCGTCTTCGGTCTGCCCGGGGGCGCGATCCTGCCCGCCTACGACCCGCTGATGGACTCCCCGCACGTCCGGCACATCCTCGTCCGCCACGAGCAGGGCGCCGGCCACGCGGCCGAGGGGTACGCGGTCGCCACCGGCAAGGTCGGCGTCTGCATGGCGACTTCCGGCCCGGGAGCGACCAACCTCGTCACCCCGATCGCCGACGCGAACATGGACTCCGTCCCGATGGTCGCGATCACCGGGCAGGTCGCCGCCAAGGCCATCGGCACCGACGCGTTCCAGGAAGCCGACATCGCCGGCATCACCATCCCGATCACCAAGCACAACTACCTGGTGACCGATCCGGCCGACATCCCCCGCGTCATCGCCGAGGCCTTCCACCTCGCCGCCACCGGCCGGCCCGGCCCGGTCCTCGTCGACGTCGCCAAGTCCGCGCTGACCGCGACGACGTCCTTCGCCTGGCCCGAGACGATCGACCTGCCCGGCTACCGCCCGGTGACGCGGCCGCACGGCAAGCAGATCCGCGAGGCCGCCCGGCTCATCGCCGCGGCCGAGCGCCCCGTCCTCTACGTCGGCGGTGGCGTCATCAAGGCCGACGCCTCCGCGGAGCTCGCCGCGCTGGCCGACCTCACCGGCATCCCGGCGGTCACGACGCTGATGGCGCGCGGTGCGCTGCCCGACTCGCACCCGAACAACCTGGGCATGCCCGGGATGCACGGGACGGTCGCGGCCGTGACGGCGCTGCAGAAGTCCGACCTGCTCATCACCCTCGGCGCGCGCTTCGACGACCGCGTCACCGGCGACCTGCCGAGCTTCGCCCCGCACGCCAAGGTCATCCACGCCGACATCGACCCGGCCGAGATCGGCAAGAACCGCGCCGTCGACGTCCCGATCGTGGGCGACGCCCGGCTCGTCATCGCCGAGCTCACCACGGCCGTGGCCGCCGAGTTCGAGAACGGGCGCGCCGACCTCACGGCCTGGACCGAACTCACCCAGTCCTGGAAGACGACGTACCCGCTGGGCTACACCGAGTCCGACGACGGCACCCTCGCCCCGCAGCACGTCATCGCCCGGATCGGGGCCATCGCCGGTCCCGAGGCGATCTACGTCTCCGGGGTCGGGCAGCACCAGATGTGGTCGGCGCAGTTCGTCCAGTACGAGAACCCGCGCACGTGGCTGAACTCCGGCGGACTGGGCACCATGGGCTACGCCGTCCCCGCAGCGATGGGCGCCAAGGTCGGCAAGCCGGACACCGTGGTGTGGGCGATCGACGGCGACGGCTGCTTCCAGATGACCAACCAGGAACTGGCGACGTGCACCCTCAACGGCATCCCCGTGAAGGTCGCCATCATCAACAACTCCAGCCTGGGCATGGTCCGGCAGTGGCAGACGCTCTTCTACTCCGAGCGCTACTCCAACACCGACCTGAACTCCGGTGACCACCACGGCACCCACGCCGCGCCGGTCCCCGACTTCGTCAAGCTCGCCGAGGCCTACGGGTGCGTCGGTCTGCGCTGCGACAAGGCCGAGGACGTCGACGCGACCATCGAGAAGGCCATGGCGATCAACGACGTGCCCGTCGTCATCGACTTCCGCGTGCACCGCGACGCCATGGTCTGGCCGATGGTCGAGGCCGGCGTGAGCAACGACGCCATCCAGTACGCCCGCGGGGTGTCGCCCAAGTGGGACCGCGAGGAAGAGGGCGACAACGAGTCCGGCCCCGAGAAGGTGATCTCCTGATGTCCCAGCACACCCTGTCCGTCCTGGTCGAGAACCGACCCGGTGTCCTGATGCGCGTCACGTCGCTGTTCGCGCGCAGGAACTTCAACATCCACTCCCTCACGGTCGGACCGACCGAGCGCAGCGACATCTCCCGGATGACCATCGTCGTCGACGTGGAGTCGCAGCCGTTGGAGCAGGTGACGAAGCAGCTCAACAAGCTGATCAACGTCCTGAAGATCGTGGAGCTCGAGGACGGCGGTTCCGTCCAGCGCGAACTGCTGCTCGTGAAGGTCCGTGCCGACGCCTCGGCGCGCGGGGAGGTGCTCGACACCGTGGCGCTGTTCCGCGCCCACGTCGTCGACGTCGCCCCCGACGCCGTGACCGTCGAGGCCACCGGGAGCCCGGACAAGCTGGCCGCGCTGCTGCGCGTGCTGGAACCGTTCGGCATCCGCGAGCTGGTCCAGTCGGGGTCGGTCGCCCTCGCCCGCGGTGGACGCGCGATCTCCGACCGGGCGCTCCGCTCCGCCTGAACCCGAACACCCCCTGTACGACGAAGAAGATCCAGAGGAGAGAACCCCACGTGGCCGAGATGTTCTACGACGACGACGCCGACCTGTCCAAGATCACCGGGAAGAAGGTGGCGGTCCTGGGCTTCGGCAGCCAGGGCCACGCGCACGCGCTGTCGCTGCGCGACTCCGGCGTCGACGTCGTCGTCGGCCTCAAGGAGGGCTCGAAGAGCCGCGCCAAGGCGGAGGAGCAGGGCATGACCGTCCTGACCCCGTTCGAGGCCGCCAAGGCCGCCGACGTGATCATGGTCCTGGTGCCGGACCACCTGCAGCGCGGTCTCTACGCCGAGGCGATCGAGCCGAACCTCACCGCCGGCAAGGCGCTGTTCTTCAGCCACGGCTTCAACATCCGCTTCGGCTACATCAAGCCCCCGGCCGACGTCGACGTCGTCATGGTCGCCCCCAAGGGCCCGGGTCACCTCGTCCGTCGTGAGTACGTCGACGGCCGCGGCGTCCCCGTGATCGTCGCCGTCGAGCAGGACGCGACGGGTTCCGCGTGGGACCTCGGTCTCGCCTACGCCAAGGCGATCGGCGGCCTGCGCGCCGGCGGCATCAAGACCACGTTCACCGAGGAGACCGAGACCGACCTGTTCGGTGAGCAGGCCGTCCTCTGCGGTGGCATGTCCGCCCTCGTCCAGACCGGTTTCGAGGTCCTCACCGAGGCCGGCTACCAGCCCGAGGTCGCCTACTTCGAGTGCCTGCACGAGCTGAAGCTGATCGTCGACCTCATGTACGAGGGCGGCATCGCCAAGCAGCGCTGGTCGATCTCGGACACCGCCGAGTGGGGCGACTACGTCTCCGGCCCGCGCGTCATCGACGCCTCGGTCAAGGGCCGCATGCAGGACGTCCTCAAGGACATCCAGGACGGCACCTTCGCCCAGCGCTTCATCGACGACCAGGACGCCGGCGCACCGGAGTTCAAGAAGCTGCGCGCCGCCGCCGAGCAGCACCCCATCGAGGCCACCGGCCGTGAGCTGCGCAAGCTCATGTCCTGGGTGAAGTCGGACGACTCCGACTACGTCGAGGGTTCCGCCGCCCGCTGACGCACCCCGTCGTCACGAGGGCCCCGCACCACGGTGGTGCGGGGCCCTCGTGCGTCCGGGGTACCGGGTCAGCGTCCGGGACGCACGAAGCAGCGGATCTCCTGCAGGCGCGCGGCGATGGCCGCCTGTCCCGTGGCGCCGGGGTGGAAGCTGAGCACCGGGTCGCGCGGCACGATCGTGTTGATCCACGACGCCGCGGGATCGGCCTCGCAGGAGGAGTGCCCGGTGAAGGGGCGCACCAGGTCCACGTAGAGCCCCCCGACGGCGGCAGTGGCGGCGCTCGCCGCCGCGTTGAGCTGCAGGGTCGCGTTGTTGATCGCCGTCCGGGCCGCGGGCTGGATGACGTCGCAGCGCGGGGACGCGGCGCCGGTGGGGAAGAGCAGCGGGTAGCCCGTGACGACGAGGACGGCGTGCGGGGCCTTCGCGAGCACCGCACGGTAGGTCTGCTCCAGCGGGGTGATGCCCCCGGCGGGGGCCGTGGTCAGCGCCCGCAGGGCGGCCGCCGAACCCGCCAGCGCGGCCTGGCAGGAGGGTGCCCCCGGGACGGTCGCCACGGTGTTGCACGCCGTGGCCACGCTGCTGAACCCGGCGTCGTTGCCGCCGATGCTCAGGGTGACCGTCTTCGTGCGGGGGCCGAGGGCGTCGAGCTGCGAGCGTTCCCCCTTGAACCCCCGCACCAGGCTGACGGTGGTGGCGCCGCTGCAGGACGCGTTGACGTAGGCCTTGGCGTCGCCGCGCAGCAGACCCGTCCCGAAGACGGTGTGCCCGCTCAGGGCGGAGCGGTGGCAGCCGTCGGCGCCGCTGTCGCCGTAGACGTCGCTGACCCACGGCATCGCACCCGCTGCGGGCGCGCCCTCACCCGAGGCGTAGGAGTCGCCGAGGGTGGCCACCTTCGCCCCCGCCGGGTTCAGCTCGGGCGGTGGTGGCCCCTGGGCCGCCGCGCTCCCGGCACTGCCCACCACCAGCGCAGCCCCCACCACCGCCGCCGTGAGCGCGCTGGGGAACCTGGGCGAAATCCTGGACCTGGGCACGTGCGCCTCCGGCGGGCTCGTCGTCGAGTGGGTGGAGCAGGACGAGTCTGGCAGTCGGGCGCTCACCGTGCAGGCACATCGCGTCGCGTCCCCGGGAGGCTCGGAGGTGCCCCGCCGGGAGGTGGGTGCCAGGGTGGGCCCATGAGCAACCTCAGCGACGACGACATCACGACGACGACCTCCGCCTCGACCCCCGGGGGCGACGCGGACTCCGGCGACAGCGACGCCACCCAGGTGGACCCCTCGGGTTCCGACCCGGCCGGGGTGGACCCCGACGGCGGCGAGGGCGGGGACTCCGACTCCGGCGACTCCGACTCCACCCAGGTCGACCCGAGCGGCAGCGACCCGGCGGGCAGTGACCCCGCGGGATCCTGACGTGACGAGCGCCGGTCCGGCGTTGCGACGGTGCTTCGGGGAGGCCGCCGACCGCCTCGCCGAGGAGCACTGGAACGCCGCTCCGCTGCTCGTCCGGGCCGCCGACCGCGCGGCCGAGGGCGGGCGGGCCTCCGTGCACGACCTGCTCGCCCCCGCCGACGTGGACGAACTCCTCGGCCCGCGGGCGCTGCGGACCCCGTTCTTCTCCCTGGTGAAGAACGGCACGCCCCTGCCCCGCGCGAGCTACACCCGTCGCGCGGTGGCGGGCAACCAGCAGTTGTCGGACCTGCCGGACTCCGAGCGCATCGCCGCGGCCCACGCGGACGGGGCGACCATCGTCCTCCAGGCCCTGCACCGCACCTGGCCTGCGCTGCAGTCGTTCTGCTCCCAGCTCGCGGAGGACCTGGGGCACCAGTGCCAGGTCAACGTGTACGTGACCCCGCCGGGTGCGCAGGGTTTCAACCCCCACCACGACACCCACGACGTCGTGGTGCTCCAGGTGGACGGGCGCAAGCACTGGACGATCCACCCGCCCGCGGTGGAACTCCCGCTGAAGTCCCAGCCCTCCACCCGACTCGGCCCGGACCCCGTCGGCGGGCGGCCCGCCGTCATCGACACCGTCCTGGAACCCGGCGACGCCCTGTACCTGCCCCGCGGCTGGCTGCACTCGGCGCGCACGACCGAGGACCGGTCCATCCACCTGACGATCGGGGTGCTCGCCACGACCTGGGCCGACGTCCTCACCGACGCGGTGACCTCCGCCGGCGCCGGGGACGTGGCGCTGCGTCGTGCGCTGCCGCTGCCCGGAGCGCCGACCCCGGAGGACGTCAAGGAGTTTCGCGCCGCGGCGCAACGCTGGCTCGACACCCTGGACGAGGACGCGGTCGAACGTCTCGTCGCCCGGCGGCGGGCCGGTGCGGTGCCGCCGGAACCGGTCGGGGTCCTCGCCCAGGACGAGGCCGCCCGCACCCTGACCCCGGACCGCGCGGTGCGGGTCCGGCGTGGGGTGCGTCCCCGGTTGACCGGCCCGGGCGAGACCGTGGACCTCGTCCTCCCGGACCGGCGGATCACCTTCCCCGGTTGGCTCCGTCCCGCCCTGGACCACGTCCTGACGGCGGGCCGCACGTGCGCGGGCGACCTCGCCGCGGTCGGCCTCGACGTCGACGACGCCCTGGTCGTCGTGCGCCGTCTGCTGCGTGAGAACGTCCTGCTCCCCGCGGGGGGTCCGGCCTGAGCACGGAGGCCATCGCCCGCCGGTTCTCGTGCGCCGCGGCGGCGGAGGAGCGGGGCGACGCCCTGCTCGGCACCGCCACCGCGGTGCGCGGTTACCTTCTGGTCGAGGAACCCGGGGCCTGGGGCGCCGGGGCCGTGCCGGCGTCCCGGCTCGGGCCGGTGGTGACCGACGCCCTCCGCGGGACCGCGCAGGAACGCGGTCTGAAGCTCCTGCTGATCCGGCGCCCCTCCGCACGCGACCTCGACCCGGACGGCCCCCGTCGGCTCTTCCTCGTCGACGTCCGCCGCGGGCGGGCCCGCACCCTGACCCGCACGACCCCCCAGGCGGAGGTCGCCGCGGCCGCCGCCGCGACCGAGGGCTGGGAGCTCCACGACGAGCCGCTGCTCCTGGTCTGCACCCACGGTCGCAAGGACTGGTGCTGCGCGCTGCGGGGGCGCCCGGTCGTCGCGGCGCTCGCCGACCTCGATCCCGGTCCGGTGTGGGAGTGCTCCCACCTCGGCGGGGACCGCTTCGCCGCGACCGCTCTGTCGCTGCCGACGGGGGTCACGCACGGGCGGTTGTCCCCGGCGGACGCACCGGACCTGGTGGCGGCGCTGCGCACCGGTCGCGTCCTGCCGCACCGGTTGCGCGGTCGTTCCTGCGACCCCGGGGTGATCCAGGCCGCGGAGGCCCACGCCCGGCTGGAACTCGGGATCGACGTGCTCGAGGCGCTGCGCCCGCGGGCCGTCGTCGACGAGGAGGAGGGCCGCTGGCGCGTCGACCTCGAGCACGAGGGGCGTCCGCTGCGGGTGCACCTGCGGGTGGGATCAGCTGCGGCGCACCGGTTGACGTGCTCCGCCCCCGACGACCGGCACGCCCGGACGTGGGAGCTGGAGCACATCGACCGGTGAACCCGGTCTCAGGCCGTGAGCTTCTTCGCGGTGGCGACGACGCGGGTCACGAGGTGGTCCAGCGCCGTGAACGTCACGTCGTCCAGCGGCTGGTCGCCCTGACCGGCGACGTGGCCGACGCCGTAGGGGTTCCCGTCCACGAACTTCGAGGGGTCGGTGTACCCGGGCGGCACGATGATCCCGCCGAAGTGGTAGATCGTGTTGTAGAGCGCGAGGAGCGTGGACTCCTGGCCACCGTGCAGGGTCGAGGTCGAGGTGAACCCGGCGTAGACCTTGTCGGCGAGCTGACCCGCACCCCACTGGGCGCCGAGGGAGTCGATGAACACCTTGAGCTGCCCGGCGATGTTGCCGTAGCGGGTGGGGGAGCCGAAGAGGACCGCGTCGGCCCAGACGATGTCGTCCGCGGTGACCCCGGCGGCGCCCTTGGCCTCCTCGGCCTCGGCGGCCTGTTCGTCGGTGGCCGCCTTCTCCCCGCCGGTGGGGGTGCGTTCCACCTGCCGGAGCCGCACCTCGGCGCCGAGGGACTCGCCGGTCGCGGCGAGGCGTTCGGCCATGCCGCGCACCGTGCCGGTCGCGGAGTAGTAGACGATCGCGAGCTTGACGTCGCTCACCAGTGACCTCCAGGTAGTTGAAAGTACAACTTGCACCTCCCAACCTAGACCTGCCGCCGACGGAACGCACCACGGGCCGTGGCGCCTTGACGGGACGCGGGCGGGCTGGTGGTCTTCACCGCGTGTCCGGTGACCCGCGAGAGACCCGCTGGACCCTGGACCCGGACCCGTCCCAGGACGACCTGCAACGTCTCGTGGCCGAGCTGCGTCCGCCGGCGAGGGCGTACCTGCCGCGATCCGTCCCGCTGGCCCTGAACCTCCCCCTCGTCGACCTGTTCCCGTTCGTCCCCCCGCAGTTCGTCACCGCACGCCTGGGGCGTCTGCCGGTGCTGTTCCGCGACCTGCTGCCGGCCGGTGCGACGTGGATCCACGCCCTCGACGAGCCGGGTGGGCGGTGGCGCGTCCAGGTCCTCGGTCTCGCCGACGGCATGGTTCCCGCCAGGACCTCGCTCGCCGGGTTCGTCCCCGCCGGTGGGGTCGTGGTGACCCTGCGCCAGGGCCACGACGTCGAGCCCTGGGACCTCGGCTTCGTCACCGACCCGGCCGACGGCGACCGGGTCACCCTGCTGGTCCGCGGGCTGCCGACGTTCGTCGCTCTGCCCGACGCCCGGACGACGCTCCTGGGGTGTCGGGCGACCTTCCACGGCACCCCGGTGACCGTGACGGCGGAGAGCACGGCCTGGCCGGAAGTCCTCCTCCTGCAGCTGCTGCACGCCGCCGACCTACAGTGACGGGGTGAGCGGGAAGACGTTGCCGACGAAGGACTGCGTCGTCTGCGGTCGCACGATCACCTGGCGCAAGAAGTGGGAACGGGACTGGGACGAGGTCCGCTACTGCTCCGACGGCTGCCGGCGTCGGGCGAAGTCTTCCGCGTCCGCGGTCGACACCGAGCTCGAGACCACCATGCGTGCGCTCCTCGACGCCCGTGGGCGGTCGAAGACGATCTGCCCCAGCGAGGTCGCCCGCGCCGTCGGCGGCGAGGGCTGGCAGGAGCTGATGGAACCCGCGCGCGCCGCCGCCCGCCGGCTCGTCGTCGCCGGGGAGGCGGAGATCACCCAGGGCGGGAAGGTCGTCGACCCCTCGACGGCGAAGGGACCGATCCGGGTGCGCAAGACCTGAGCACGGGAACGGCGTAGGTTCGCCGTCATGCACATCGGACTCCACGTCTCCGACTTCACCAACCCCGGCGGCCCGGCCACCCTGCGCGAGGACCTCATCCGCATCGTCGGCGAAGCCGAGGAATCGGGCTACCGCAGCGTCAGCGTCATGGACCACCTCTGGCAGATCCCGCCCATCGGCGACGCCGAGCGGGCCATGCTGGAGGCCTACACGACCCTGGGGTTCCTGGCCGCCCGCACCGAACGGGTGGAACTCCTCGCCTGGGTGACCGCCGTGACCTACCGGGAACCGGGCCTCCTCGCGAAACTCGTCGCGACCCTCGACGTCCTCTCCGGTGGCCGCGCCTGGCTCGGCATCGGTGCCGCCTGGTTCGAGGGGGAGGCGACCGGACTCGGGCTGCCCTTCCCGCCCACCGCGGAACGTTTCGAGCGGCTCGAGGAGACCCTGCGGATCTGCCTGCAGGTGTGGTCGGACTCCGAGGAACCGTTCGAGGGGAAGCACTACACGCTGGGTCGCACGCTCGGCAACCCCCGGCCGGTGAAGCGTCCGCACCCGCCGATCCTCATCGGCGGAGGTGGGGAGAAGAAGACGTTGCGCCTCGTGGCGCAGTACGGGGACGCGTGCAACCTCTTCGGCGGCGACGACGTGGCGCACAAGCTGGACGTCCTGAAACGGCACTGCGACGACCTCGGCCGCGACTACGACACGATCGAGAAGACCGTCATGGCTCCGTTCACCCCGAACGACCTGGACGGGTTCTTCGAGAGCGCGAAGGAGTACGCCGCGCTGGGTGTGACTCACCTGCACGGTGGGATGTACGGAACCTACGAACCCGGCACGGTGAAGTCGTTCGGCGACGCCGTCGTCCCACGTCTCGCGGAACTCTGAGCACGCGGACCGGTTGCTACCCAACAGGTCCGAGGTGACGTGATGCAGCCGGTGGAGACGGCCGACGCCGTGCGTGCGGCGTCGGCGGTCGCCGGGTCCGAGGGCCTGGAGGTCGGCGACGTCGTCGTCCTCCAGAACTCGAACAAGCTCACGCTGCGGTTGCTGCCCGCGGACGTCCTGGCCCGGGTCGCCCCGGAGTCCGACGGGATCCTGGCCTTCGAGGTCGACCTCGCCCGGCGACTGGCGGCCGTCGGGAGCCCCGCGGTGGCGCTCGACCCGCGGGTGCGACCGCGCGTCCACGTCCGGAACGGGTTCAGCGTCACCTTCTGGGAGTTCCACCCCGCCCGGGAACGCCCCCTCTCGGCCGAGGAGTACGCCCGGGCGCTGCGACGACTGCACGAGGACCTGCGAGGACTCGACGTGCCGTACGCCGCCGTGCCGCACGTCACCGAACGGGTCGACCGGGCGTCTCGACTGCTCGCCGACCGGGAACGCACACCGGAGGTCCCCGAGGTCGACCGCACGTTCCTGACGGCCGTCCTCACCCGGTTGCGCGACGTCGCCGGCCGCGGCCCCGAGCAGGTGATCCACGGGGAGCCGCACGAGGGGAACGTGCTGGCCACGGAGTCGGGACCACGGTTCGTCGACCTGGAGACGTTCTGTCGCGGACCGGTCGAGTTCGACCTCGCCCACGCACCCGACGACGTCGCCGACCACTACCCGGGACTCGACCCCGACCTCCTCCAGGACTGCCGGGCGCTGGTGCTCGCCATCGTCACGACGTGGCGCTGGGACCGCGACGACGAGCTGCCGAACGGGCGGGAACTCGGCCGGGAGTGGATCGCGCAGCTGCGGGCGCTCACCGGGTGAACCGCCACACCACCAGCGCGGGCTGCCCGAGGTAGGCGGCGTCGCTCGCCTCGGGGACGAGCGCCTCGAGCGACCACGGCCACTCGTTCCAGGTCCCCGGAGCGTCCTGGCCGGGTCGGCCGGTCGTGGACCCGGCCGGTACGGGTTCGACGCAGTCGAGCACCCGCAACCCGGCGGAGAGCGCGGCGCGCAACTGGGTGCCCACGGGGTGCACGAAACCCTCGATGCGCCGCGCCTCTCCCCGGGGGCCGGGGGAGGACGGGATCGAGCCCCGGCGGATCCGGTCGGGGTGGACGTCGGAGACGACGAGGGTCCCCCCGGGGCGCAGGACGCGGGCGAACTCCGCGAAGACCGGGGAGAGGTCGGGGACGTGGGAGAGGGCCAGGGCGCAGACCACCACGTCGGACGAGGCGTCGCCCACCGGGACCGCGTGCAGGTCGCCCGGGAGGAACTCGACCCCCGCGACCCCGGCCAGCGCGAGCATCTCCGGGGAACCGTCCACGCCGGTGACCCGGTGTCCGCGGGCCGCCAGCTCGGCGGACCAGCGCCCCGTCCCGCAGGCCAGGTCGAGGGCGTCCCCCGGAGCGAGGTCGTCGAGCCAGGGCAGCACCACGTCGGCGTCGCCGAAGGCGGTGTTGGGGACGTCGTAGCGCCGCGACCACTCGGCGTACCCCTCGCCCGGAGGCACCCGGGCCACGTCGAGACCGTCGCGCAACCGGGGGTCGTCGAGCAGCCGGCGCACCTCGGCGAGGCGGCGTTCGACGAACTCCCGGCCGTACCGGCCGTGACCCGTGGTGGCCCGCTGCAGGGCGAGCCCCTCGATCCCGAGCAGGACGGCGAGCGGGTGTTCGTGGACGGCGTCGGCCATGGCAGGCCTCTCAGGCGTAGCGACTCGGCGGGACGGGCAGCCCCATGTTCTCGCGCAGGGTCGCCGCGGGCAGTTCCGGCGGCAGCGCACCACGTCGCACGAGCAGCGGCACCACCTGCCCGACGAACTCCTCGAGCCCCGCGGGGACGGAGGAGAACGCGAGGGTGAAACCGTCGGCGGCGCCGTTCTCGAAGCGTTCCACCATCCAGTCCGCGACCTGCTCGGGCGTCCCGGGCAGGAACCGGCGGCGGAGCATCGTCCGGTACAGGTCGCGCAGCGTGAACCGCTCCGGGTCCGACTGCCGCTCCATGAGCTTGCGGACCCCCTCGAACACCGTCTGCACCTGGTTCGACCCGCCGCTGAAGTCGAACTCGAACCGTTCGTCGAGGGGGTGGCCCGAGAGGTCGACCCCGAGGTGGTGGGAGAGCCAGTCGAGGCTGAGGCGGTCCGGGGTCAGCGCCTCGATCTCGTCCACCCGTTCGAGAGCGCGTTCCGGCGTCTCGCCGAGGACGGGGGAGAGGGCGGGGAGGACCTTGAGGTGGGCGGGGTCGCGGCCGTTGTCCGCGGCGCGGCGCTTGTAGTCGTCGGCGAGCTTCCGAGCACCCTCCAGCGGGGCGCTGCCGGGGACGAAGACCGCCTCGGCGTGCTTCCCGGCCAACCGGCGGCCGTCCTCGGAGGAACCGGCCTGGAACAGCACCGGGTGGCCCTGCGGCGGGCGGGGCAGGTTCAGCGGACCGCGGACGCGGAAGAACTCACCCTCGTGGTCGAGGACGTGCATCCCCGCCGGGTCGGCGTAGCGGCCCGAGGGGACGTCGGGCCGGATCGCGTCGTCGTCCCAGCTGTCCCACAGGCCCTGCACGACGTCGACGTACTCGCCCGCCCGGCGGTAGCGCGCGGCGTGGTCCAGGTTCACGTCGAGACCGAAGTTGCGCGCCTCCTCGTCGCTGGCCGAGGTCACCAGGTTCCACCCGGCCCGCCCGGAGCTCAGGAAGTCCAGCGAACCGACCTGACGGGCGGTGTGGAAGGGCTGGTTCCACGTCGTGGAGACGGTGGCGACCAGCCCGATGCGTTCCGTGCTGCGGGTGAGCGCGCCCAGGAGCCCGAAGGGTTCCGGGCGGACGTTGGCGACGTGCTCGACCCCGGAGGGGAAGCGGTCCCACACGTAGAGCTCGTCGGCGTAGAACAACGCCGTGAACCCGCCGCGCTCCGCGGTGCGGGCGAAGTCCTCGTAGTAGCCGTGGGTGAGGTAGTCGTCCGGGCGCCCGCCCGGGAGCCGCCAGCTCGTGAGGTGCTCGCCCCCGGGGTAGAAGAGCATCGCGGTGAGGATCACGAGCGGGCACGCTACCTCCGCTGCGACCGGGTGAAGCGCTTGACACGGGGCCCGCGGTCACCGTTCACTGGAGGAGCCATCCAGAGCGGCCGAGAGACCTGGCTCGTCGACGCCGCAGCAACCGCCTTCGGGTAGGTGCTTCCGCCAGGACCGATGGGAGAAGCTCCGTGCCTGAACACCGCCTGACGCGCCGTCTCGTCATCGACCTCCTGCGCAGCGCCGGGATGACCTGTCGGGCCTGAACGCCCGCCAGGTCCCCCGTTCACGCTCCCGGAAGGTCCCGTCGATGTCGCACGTCCCGTTCCCGCACGGTTTCGCCACCCAGCAGGTCCACGCCGGTTCCTCGCCCGACCCCGCGACCGGTTCCCGCGTCACCCCCGTCCACCTGACCGCCGGTTTCGTCTTCGACGACTTCGAGCAGGCGCGTGCCCGCTTCGCCGGTGAGGACGACGGCTACGTCTACACCCGGATGGCCAACCCCACGACGACGGCGCTCGAGCAGCGCCTCGCCGTCCTCGAGCACGGCAGCGACGCGATCGTCGTCGGCACCGGCCAGGCCGCGATCACGGTGGCCCTGCTCGGCGTCCTCGGCGCCGGCGACCACGTCGTCGCCGCGGGGGACCTCTACGAGGGATCCCGCGGCCTGCTCGTCGACAACTTCGGCCGGCTCGGGATCACCGTCGACTTCGTCGCCGACAGCACCGATCCTGCGGCCTGGGAGGCGGCGGTGCGCCCCGAGACCCGGGTGTTCTTCGCCGAGTCGATCGCGAACCCGAAGAACGTCGTCCTCGACGTGCCCGCCGTCGCCGCCGTGGCCCACCGGCACGGCATCCCGCTCGTCGTCGACAACACCTTCGCCACGCCCTACCTGCTGCGCCCCCTCGACCACGGTGCCGACGTCGTCGTGCACTCCGCGAGCAAGTTCCTCGCCGGGCACGGGGCGGCCCTGGGCGGCGCGATCGTCACGGGCGGTTCGTTCGACTGGAGCGGGTTCGACCACCTGACCGCTCCGGCGAACGTCCTCGGCGGGGTCAGCTGGGTCGAGGCGCACGGGTCGCGACGGGCCTACGTCGAGCACACCCGGGCCGTCGTCGCCTCGCGGTTCGGGCCGACGATCTCCCCGTTCAACGCGTTCCTGGTCCAGCAGGGCCTGGAGACCCTGTCGTTGCGGGTGGCGCGGCAGACGTCGACGGCCCTGGAACTCGCCCGCTGGTTGGCGGCGCGTCCGGAGGTCGTGAGCGTCGACCACGCGGGACTCCCCGGCCACGGGACCTCCGCGGTCGCGCAGCGGTTGCTGCCGCGGGGCAGCGGCGCGGTGTTCTCCTTCACCCTCGAGGGTGGACGGGCTGCGGCGCAACGCTTCGTCGACGCCGTCGAGCTGTTCACCCGGATGACCCACGTCGGCGACGTCCGCTCGCTGGTCATCCACCCGGGGAGCACGACGCACGCCCACCGCACCGAGGCCGAACGCCTCGCCGCCGGGATCTGGCCGGGACTGGTGCGGCTCTCGATCGGGCTGGAGGAACCCGAGGACCTGCTCGCCGACCTGGAGCTCGCCCTCGCCGCCACGGTCCCCACCGCGGTTCCGGCCGAGCTCCCCGTGGCGGTCTGAGGTGACGCGCCTGCAGCACTTAGGGTACTTCTTCTCCCGGGGTTTCGGCCCGCAGGGCTGGGGCCGGGACTACCAGGCGTGGAACGACGACTGGACGCGTCCCGACCTCTACGCCCACGCGGTCCGTGACCTCGAACGCGCGGGTTTCGACCTCGTGGTCATCGAGGACGCGATCTCGCTCGGCAACCCCGACACCCTCGACCTGCGGGTCCGCGCCGCCTACGGCGGGCCCAAGCACGACCCGCTGCTGCTCGCCCCGTACCTGTTCGCGGCGACCCGGCACCTCGGCGTCGTCCCCACGATCAACGCGGGGATCACCCCGCCCTACCTCGCCGCCCGGCAGGCCGCAACGCTGCAGCACCTCTCCGGCGACCGGTTCGGGATCAACCTGGTCACCGACGTCGGCAGCGCCCGCCACGTCGGGCTCGAACCCGTCGCGCACGACGTCGCCTACGACCGCGCCGAGGAGTGGATCGACGTCGTCCGCCGGTTGTGGCACAGCTGGGACGCGGACGCCCTCGTCGCGGACGCCGAGACCGGGCACTTCGCCGACGGGGCGAAGATCGACGCCTTCCAGCACCGGGGTGAGCACTTCCGCCTCGACGGACCGCTCAACGCGCTGCCCTTCGACGGCGGGGACCCGGTGGTCGTCTCGCCCGGGGGTTCCGCGCGCGGCCTGGGTTTCGCCGGGTCGCGTTCCGACGTGCAGCTGGCGCTGGCGCCGCTGCAGGTCGAGGAGGTGCGGGCCTACCGGACGAAGGTGCTGGCGGCGGCCGCGCTCGCCGGTCGCAAACCCGCGGACGTCCGCGTGCTGTTCGTCGTCAAACCGGAACTCCTCGCCAGCCGGGAGGAGGCCGACCGGGTCGTCGCCGCCTCCCGGCACGCCTCCGACGCCGTCCTGCACGAGGTGGCGCTCGCCTGGTCCAGCGACCTCGAGACCGACCTCACGGCACTCCCGCTGGACGCGCCGATCGATCCCGCGGTGTTCGGCGACCACGTCTCGCTCGGCACCCTCACCGCGTTGCGCGGGGACACCCCGGACGCCCCGCTGCGGGAACTGCTGGCCCGCAAGGCCCGCAAGGGGCGTCTCGGCGATCGCAGCGGACTGGTCGGGACGGCGGAGGAGTTCGCCGACCTCGTCGAGGAGTTCGGTGCGGACGCCGACAACGACGGGTTCCTGCTCTCCGGGGACCTGCACCCGGTGACGTTGCACCGGTTCCTGGACGACCTCGTCCCGGTGCTGCGCCGGCGGGGGATCCTGCGCAGCGGGTACGGCGGCGGCGGGTTGCGGGGCAACCTCTTCGAGTTCTAGCCCAGGAACTCGCGCACCCCGGCGCGCAAGCGGTCCAGGGCGTCGGCGGTCGCCGTGGGATCCCCCGGGAACTCCAGGGAGTGGTCGGCGCCGACGAACTCGAGGACCTCGCGGTCGCTCTCGTGGGCCAGGGTCCGGTTCCACGACGGGTCGGCCGTCCCGCCGACGAGCAGGGTGTTCGCGTGCGAGCGGGCGGCGGCGAGCCCCACCGCCGGTTCGTCGAGCAACGGCGTCAGCCAGATGCCCGCGAGCGCGAGGTCCGCGGCCACGGGCAGGGCCAGCGTGGTCAGCGACTTCGCGACGACGAAGTTCGGGCGGAGGTCGTGCAGCAGGGCCCGCACCAGGTCGGGGGTGTCCGCGGCGGTGGGGGCGGGACCGTCCCAGGAGAGGGTCAGCACCCGGTGCCCGGCGGCGAGCAGTTCGTCGCGGACCACCCGCAGGACGGGCTGGTCGGCGTCGTAGCCGCGCCCCGGCAGCACCAGCGTGGGTGCTCCCGGGGCGTGGCCCGCGGAGTCGATCCTCATCGGTCCGGGATCAGCTCGGGTCGGCGCCGAGGACGACCTCGAACTCCAGGAGCGAGGCGCCGGTGGCGACCGGCTTGGCCCGCTCGCCCGCGTGGGCGGCCTGCGCGCCCCCGCCGGCCCAGGCCTGGAACGCCTCCTCCGTCTCCCACTTCGTGTAGACGAAGTAGCGGGTCTCCCCCGAGACGGGGCGCAGGAGTTCGAAACCGAGGAACCCGGGGGTTCCCTCGACCGCACCCATCCGGGCGCCGAACCGGCGCTCCAGCTCGGGCCCGCCACCCTCGGGGACCTCGATCGCGTTGATCTTCACGACAGCCATGCCGACAGCGTCTCAGGGTCAGTCGGCGATGGCGGCGACCGGGGGTGTCCTCGCCGCACGTCGTGCCGGCAGCACCGAGGCGAGCACCCCGGCGAGCGCGGCGACGACGACGATCCCCCCGACCTGACCCCACGGCACGGCGAGCACGACCGGCATCTCGGCGCTGAGCACCGAGGCCGTCCCGGCCAGGCCGTACCCGGTGCCGAGGACCACCCCCAGCACCGCGGCCACCCCGGCCACGAGCAGCGCCTCCCAGGCCAGCACGGCGCGCAGCTGACCCCGGGTCAGCCCCAGGGCCCGTAGCAGGCCCGACTCCTGCCGTCGTTCGACGACGGAGAGGGCGAGCGTGTTGCCGACCCCGATGAGGGCGATGACGACGGCCACGGCCAGCAACCCGGTCACGATGAGGAGCATCGTCGTGAGGAGCTGGTCCAGGGAGTTGCGCAGGCTCGCGATGCCCTGGACGTCGCTGGAGGGCAGGACCTGGGCGAGGGCCTCCGAGATCCGGTCCGTCGCCGCGGCCTGGGCCCCGGTGTCCCCGTCGGCCAAGCGGATCCAGGCGCCCGTCGGCTCGAGGTCGGTCCGCAGCCGCTGCGCGTCGGCCTGGGTGATGACCGCCGCGGACTGGCTGTCCGGGGCGATCCGGACGGTGAACGGGACGGCGGCGCCGCTCGGCTCGCCGGCGTCGTCGAGGACCTGCAGGGCCAGCGCGTCCCCGTCGGAGAGACCTGCACCGAGGGTGGCCGGGAGGACGATCTGACCGGCCCGGGGCAGGGGTGAGCGCTGCTGCGAGCGCACGACGGCGCCCGCCGCGGCCGGGTCGACGGCGTCGACCGTGAGGCTCAGCGAACCGTCCGCGGTCGTGAGGTCCAGGTTCTCGACCAGCGCGAGACCGGCGACGCCGTCGACCCCGCGCACCGCGGCCACGACGTCGGGCCCCCAGGGCTGCGAGGCGGTGGCGACCACGTCGGTCGGGTAGCCGGCGTCCATGGCGCGCAGGGCGCTGACCCGCGTCGAGGAGGTCCCGACGACCATGGCCGTCGTCAGCGTCACCCCGATGACCAGGGCGGTGGCGGTGGCGGCCGTGCGGCGGGGGTTGCGGATCGAGTTCCCGGCGGCGAGTCGGGCCGGTACCCCGCCCAGGCGTCGGAACGGCCTGCCCGCCAGGGCGACGAGCGCCGGTACGAGGTGCTGGGCCAGCAGCAGGAACCCGAGGAAGCTGAGGGCTCCCGCGACGAGGGCACCGAGGAGCTGGCCACCGGCGGCCAGGACGACCATGGCGGCGGTGGCGGGGACGGTCACCACGAGACCGAGCACCAGGCGCACGACGCCGGCCCGGGAGCGCACCGGAGCGGTGGACAGCGGCCGCAGCGCGGCCAGCGGGGCGACCCGGGTCGCGGCCCGTGCCGGGGCGAGCGCGGCGAGGACCGTCACCACGGTGCCGAGGACGAGACCCGCCAGGACCGCGGAGGCGGGCAGGACGACGTCGGTCAACGGGACGGGGGAGTCGACGCGACCCGCCAGCCCCGCCACGGCCCGGGCGAGACCGGACCCGGCCAGCACACCGACGACCGAGGCGAGCAACCCGACGACGAACGCTTCCCCGAGCACGCTGCGACCGATCTGGCCGCGGTCCGCACCCACGCAACGGAGCAGGGCGAGCTCGCGGGTCCGCTGGGCCAGCAGCACCGCGAACGTGTTCGCGATGACGAGCCCGGCGACGAGGACGGCGATCGCCCCGAAGGCCAGCAGGACGCTGGTCAGGCTCTGCGCGTCCCCGGTGAAGGAGTCGGCGACGTCCTGCGCGGCCTGGTCGCCGGTGGTGACCTCCACCGACGCAGGGGCGACGGCGGCGACGCTGCGGAGCAGGGCGGCGAGGTCGGTGCCCGGAGCGGCGGCCACCCGCAGCCGGTCCGGGGACCCCGCGCCCCACGCGGTGACCGCCTCGTCGGTGCCGAAGACCGTCGGCACCAGGCCTGCGCGCGGGTCGCCCGCGAGGTCGACGGTCCCGACGACGGTCACCTGCTGCGTGACGGGTTCCGGGGACCCGGAGGCGTCGTCGCCCACGGGGTAGTGCGTGAGGGCGATCCGCGTCCCGGGCGCGACGTCGACGCGGTCGGAGACGGCGATCTCGTCCGCGTCCTGCGGCAGGCGGCCGCTGCTGACGTGCTGCCACCGCAGCATCCCGGGGCTGCCGAGGCTGCGGGCCTGCGCCGACGTCGCGCCGGTGCGGTCGGGCAGTCGCACGTCGACGGAGGTGGACCGGTCGGCCGCGACCGCGGCGACGCCCGGCAGGGCCGCCACCACGGGTTCGAGGGCGGTGAGCGGTCGGTCCTCGGCGTAGGGGTCGCTCGGGGTCACGACGACGTCGCTGGCGACGAACTGCGCGCCGACACCCTGCAGGACAGCGGCCTTCGCCGTCGCGTTCAGGGACAGGGTCGCCACCACGAAACCCACCGCGATGACGATCGCGAGGCAGGAGGCGAGCACGCGTGCGCCGTGCGCACGCAACTGGGCCAGGGTCACCCGGAGCACGGTTCAGACCCCCAGGGTGCGCAGGGCGTCGATGACGTCGTCCGGGGTGGGGCTGGTCAGCCCACCCGCGAGGCCGCCGTCGGCGATGAGGACGACGCGGTCGGCGTAGCTCGCCGCGACCGGGTCGTGGGTCACCATCACGACGGTCTGGCCGACCTCGCGGACGCTGCCGCGCAGCAGGCTGAGGACCTCCGCGCCGGCGCGGGAGTCGAGGTTCCCGGTGGGTTCGTCGGCGAAGACGACGTCGGGCCGGGGGAGCAGCGCGCGGGCGACGGCGACGCGCTGCTGCTGCCCACCGGAGAGTTCGTGCGGGCGGTGCCGGAGCCGGTCGGTCAGCCCGAGGCGGTGGACGACGTCGTCGCGCCAGGCCGCGTCGGGCTCCCGGCCCGCCAGGCGCAGCGGCAGCAGCATGTTCTCCTCGGCGTCGAGGACGGGCAGCAGGTTGAAGCTCTGGAACACGAAACCGATCCGGTCCCGTCGCAGTCGGGTGAGCTCGGCGTCCTTCAGGGCGGTGAGTTCGGTGTCACCGAGGAACACCTGTCCCGCGGAGGCGACGTCGAGGCCTGCGAGGCAGTGCATCAAGGTGGACTTGCCGGAACCCGAGGGGCCCATGATCGCGGTGAACTCGCCCCGGGTGAACTCGACGTCCACCCCGGCGAGGGCGTGCACGACGGCGTCACCGCGGCCGTAGGTCTTGCGCAGACCCACGGCACGGACCGCGGAACTGTCGTGGAACTCGGACACGGTGGTTCTCCCAGGATCGCGGGGGTTCTCGAACACCCTCGACGCTAGGGATCGCGGCCCTGCGCAGCGTCTGGCCCTGAGTGGATCCTGAGGTCATCCCGTGGTCTGACGGGCTCCCGCCGCTTCGGGCACGGGACCGACGCGGCCGGGCCCTAGGCTCCTGCCGTGGTCACCCTCGGCACCCCGAACTCCCCGTCCGCGACGCGCGTCCTGATGCTCGGCTCCGGTGAGCTGGCCAAGGAGGTCGTCATCGCCCTGCAGCGCCTGGGGGTCGAGACGATCGCCGTCGACCGCTACGAGGGCGCCCCGGCCCAGCAGGTCGCCCACCACTCCCGCACCATCGCGATGAGCGACCCGGACGCCCTGCGCGCCCTGTTGCGGGCGGAGCGACCGGACGTGATCGTCCCCGAGATCGAGGCGATCGCCACCGACGTCCTCGTGGAGCTGGAGGCCGAGGGTTTCCGGGTCGTCCCCACCGCCCGGGCCGCCCGGTTGACCATGGACCGCGAGGGGATCCGCCGCCTCGCGGCGGAGACCCTGGGCCTGCCCACGAGCCCCTACGCGTTCTGCGACTCCCTCGAGGAACTCCACGCCGCCACCGGCGGACCGATCGGGTTCCCGTGCGTCGTGAAACCCGTCGTGTCCAGTTCCGGCAAGGGACAGAGCACGCTGCGTTCGGCCGCCGACGTCGAGCATGCGTGGGAGTACGCCCGGTCCGGCGCCCGCGTGGAGCGACCCCGCGTCATCGTCGAGGGTTTCGTCGAGTTCGACTACGAGATCACCCTCCTCACCGTCCGCTCCCTCGACGCCGACGGCGAGGTCGTCACCCGGTTCTGCGACCCCGTCGGGCACCGCCAGGAACGGGGCGACTACGTCGAGAGCTGGCAGCCGCACCCCGTGTCCCCGACCGCCCTGGCCCGGGCGCAGGAGATCGCCGCCGCCGTCACCACCGACCTCGGCGGCACCGGGCTGTTCGGCGTCGAACTCTTCGTCCGCGGTGACGAGGTGCTCTTCAGCGAGGTCAGCCCCCGCCCGCACGACACCGGCATGGTCACCCTGGCCACCCAGTTCCTCAGCGAGTTCGACCTGCACGCCCGGGCCCTCCTCGGACTGCCCGTCGACGTCGAACGGCACTCCACCGGCGCCAGCGCCGTGATCTACGGCGGCGTCGACGCCGTCGCGATCTCCGCCGACGGGGCTGCCGAGGCGCTCGCCGTGCCCGGCAGCGACCTGCGCTGGTTCGGCAAGCCGGAGAGCTTCACCCGTCGCCGGATGGGCGTCGCGCTGGCCCGGGGGGCCGACGTCGAGCAGGCGCGCGACCGCGCGATCCGCGCGGCCGCTGCGGTGCGTCCCCGGGCGTAAGAGCTACCGGGCGTCGCGCAGCACGTCGCCGGGCTGGACGAGCCCGGCGGCGTAGGCCAGCACGACGGCCTGCACCCGGTCGCGCGAGTGCGTCTTGGCCAGCACCCGTCCGACGTGCGTCTTCACCGTCGCCTCGGAGACGACGAAGCGCTGGGCGATCTCGCCGTTGGTCAACCCGTGGGCCATGCACTCCAGCACCTCCCGCTCCCGGGGGGTCAGGTCCGTCGGGATCCCCTGCGGCGCAGCGGAGGGAGTCGCCGCGCCGGCCCGCAACAACGGACCCACGTGCTGAAGCAACCGTCGGGTGGAACTCGCCGCGATGACCGCGTCGCCGGAGTGCACCGTGCGCACCGCGGCCAGGAGTTCCTCCGGCGGCGCGTCCTTGAGCAGGAAGCCGCTCGCTCCCGCACCGATCGCCGAGACGACGTACTCGTCGAGGTCGAAGGTCGTCAGCACCACGACCTTCGGACCCTCCGTGGGACCCGCCGAGGCGCTGGCCGAGGTGATGGCCGAGGTGATGCGCCGGGTCGCCTCGATCCCGTCGAGACCGGGCATGCGCACGTCCATCAGCACGACGTCGCAGGGGGTGGAGGTGACGACCCGCACGGCGTCGGCCCCGTCGGAGGCCTCGCCCACGACGTGCAGGTCGGGTTGGGAGTCGATGACCATCCGGAACCCGGCGCGCACCAGCTGCTGGTCGTCGACGAGGACGACGCGGATCGGTTCGGTGGGATCGCTCACGTCACGAACTGTAGGGAAGGCGCGCCCGCACGGAGAAACCCCCACCGGTGCGCGGCCCCGACGTCACCGACCCACCGTGCAGCCGGGCCCGCTCCGACATCCCCACCAGACCCTGCCCGCCGGGACTCGGCTGGACCATGGACGCCGCGCCGCGTCCGTCGTCCTCGACGTCGAGGCGCAGGGCATCGTCGTCCCAGCGGACGACGACCCGGGTCCGGGCCCGCGGACCGGCGTGCTTGAGGACGTTGGTCAGCGACTCCTGGACGATCCGGTAGGCGGCCAGCCCGATCGCCGGCGGCAGTTCCCGCGGGGGGCCGAGGACCTCGGCCTCCACCTCGAGGCCGCTGGTGCGCACCTGCTCGACCAGTTCCGGGATCATCCGCGCGTCCGGTTGCGGGGCGAGTTCGTCGCCGGGGCCCTGACGCAGGACGCCGAGGAGGTTGCGCATGTCGGCCAGGGCCTGGCGTCCGGTGCCCGAGATGGTCTCGAGCACCGTCGTCGCGATGCCCGGGTCGGCGTCGGCGGCGTAGCGCCCGCCGTCCGCCTGGGCGATGATCACCGACAACGAGTGCGCCACGACGTCGTGCATCTCGCGCGCGATGCGCTGGCGTTCCGCGGTCGCCGCCAGCCGGGACTCGTTGTCCCGCTCGTTCTCCAGCAGCCGCGCGCGCTCCACGAGGGCCACCTCGTTCTGGCGCTGGGAACGGCGCAGGCTCCCCAGCGACCAGCTGGCCAGCACCATGAAGCCGATGAAGGCGCTCAGCAGGACGACGGCGCCGATCCCGGTGCCGCTGAAGAACCGGACCGCGCAGACCAGGGCTCCGGCCAGCCCCAGGGCGAGCCCGCCGCGGGACGCCCACGGCGCGGCGTAGGCGGCCATGGCGTAGACGGAGGCGAGGACCGCGAGGTTGCCGTAGGCGGGGCCGGACAGGACCAGCTGCGAGATCCCGAAGAACGCGACGAGCACGCCCGAGACCTCGGGGTAGCGCCGGCGGACGGCCAGCGGCAGGCACATGCCGGCGCTGATGACCGCGCCCAGGAGTCCTCCTGCGACCCCGACGGCGATGCTGAGCAGCCAGGAGGTCCCCGCCATCACGAGGGCGATGAGGGCGTCGATGAGCAGGCTGTTGGCCCGCGTCCAGTTCACGACGCGGTCGAAGACGTTCCGTGAGGTGTCCTGCTGACGCACCCGACGAGCCTAGGCAGCCCCGGGCCGCGTGGCGTCAGACCACGGGGCGATCCGCGCCGACGGCCGTGTCGACCTGGGGGAGGGTCCCCGTGACCCGCACCGTCTCACCCCTCGGGACGCGACGCCCACATGGTGGATGGTGCCCGGACGGGCTCCGATAGCCTGCGCGCCATGACGGACACCCTGCGACTCGCGGTCATCCCCGGCGACGGCATCGGCCAGGAGGTGACCGTCGAGGCCCTCAAGGTGCTCTCCGCGGTGCTGGACCAGGCGGGCCAGAAGGTCTCGACCACCGAGTACGACCTCGGCGCCCGGCTGTACCACCGCACGGGGGAGACGCTGCCCGACACCGTCCTCGAGGAGATCCGCGGTCACGACGCGATCCTGCTCGGCGCCGTAGGCGACCCCAGCGTGCCCAGCGGGGTCCTGGAGCGCGGGCTGCTGCTCAAGCTGCGCTTCGCGCTGGACCACTACGTCAACCTGCGCCCGTCCAAGCTGTTCCCCGGGGTGCCGAGCCCGCTGGGTGAGCCGGGCGACATCGACTTCGTCGTCGTCCGCGAGGGCACCGAGGGGCCCTACGTCGGCAACGGTGGCGCGCTGCGGATCGGCACGCCGCAGGAGATCGCCACCGAGGTGAGCGTCAACACCGCCTTCGGCGTCGAGCGCGTCGTGCGCGACGCCTTCACCCGCGCCGCGGCGCGTCCGCGCCGCAAGCTCACGCTGGTGCACAAGCACAACGTCCTCGTGCACGCCGGGCACCTGTGGCGTCGCACCGTCGAGGCGGTCGGGACGGAGTTCCCCGACGTCGCCGTCGACTACCTGCACGTCGACGCGGCCACGATCTTCATGGTGACCGACCCGTCGCGGTTCGACGTGATCGTCACCGACAACCTCTTCGGCGACATCCTCACCGACCTCGCCGCGGCCGTGACCGGCGGGATCGGCCTCGCCGCGTCCGGCAACGTCAACCCGGACCGCACCGCCCCCAGCATGTTCGAACCCGTCCACGGTTCGGCCCCCGACATCGCGGGCCGTCAGCTCGCCGACCCGACGGCCGCCGTGCTGTCGGTCTCGCTGCTGCTCTCCCACCTCGGCCGGGACGAGGCCGCGGCGCGCGTCGACGCGGCCGTCACCGCGGACCTGGCCGCCCGCGCGAGCGGCGAGGTCGGGACGCGCTCCACGGCGGAGGTCGGCGACGCGCTGGCCGCCGCCGCGACCGCCTGAGCGCGGGGTACCGTCGATCCACCACCGTCAGCTCACGAGGAGACCGCGCATGAGCGCCACGCCGACCGCCACCCCCACCGGATCCGCCCCCCGGCTGACGTTCCCCGTCACGCCGTCGGCCGTCCCGGTCGCGGCGGAGCGTCGGGCGGAGATCCTCCGGGCGCCGGGGTTCGGGAGGTTCTTCACCGACCACATGGCCATCGCCACCTGGACGAAGGGCGAGGGCTGGCACGACACGGCCGTCGTCCCCTACGGGCCGCTGCAACTCGACCCGGCCGCCGCGGTGCTGCACTACGCGCAGGAGATCTTCGAGGGGCTCAAGGCCTACCGCCACGCCGACGGCAGCGTCTGGACCTTCCGTCCCGAGGCCAACGCCGCGCGCATGGCGCGGTCCGCGCGACGCCTCGCGCTGCCCGAGATCGGCGAGGAGACGTTCCTCGAGGCCATCACCCAGCTGGTCCGGGCCGACGAGGCCTGGGTCCCCACGGGTGGGGAGTCCTCCTTGTACCTGCGTCCGTTCATGGTCGCCACGGAGGCGTTCCTCGGGGTCCGCGCGGCGCACGAGGTGAAGTTCCTCGTCATCGCCTCCCCGGCCGGCGCCTACTTCTCCGGCGGGGTGAAGCCGGTCTCGATCTGGCTGTCGCAGAACTACTCCCGCGCCGCCCTGGGGGGCACGGGTTCGGCCAAGTGCGGCGGGAACTACGCCGCCAGCCTCGCCGCGCAGGAGGAGGCGGGCGAGCACGGCTGCGACCAGGTGTGCTTCCTCGACTCCGCCGAGCAGAAGTACGTCGAGGAACTCGGCGGGATGAACCTGTACTTCGTGCACGACGACGGTTCGATCGTGACCCCTGAACTCACCGGCACCATCCTCGAGGGCATCACCCGCGCCTCGATCATCGACCTCGCCAAGGACCTCGGTCACGACGTCAGCGAGCGCCGCGTGAGCATCGACGAGTGGCGCGAGGGGGTCGCCTCGGGTCGGATCACCGAGGTGTTCGCCTGCGGCACAGCGGCTGCGGTCACCCCGGTCGGCAAGCTCGTGTCGGCCGACGGGGAACTCTCGCACGGGACCGGTTCCGCCGGCGAGGTCACGATGACGATCCGCGAGAAGCTGCTCGACATCCAGTACGGCCGGGCCGAGGACACCCACGGCTGGCTGCGCAGACTGGTCTGAGGGGAGGGGCCGCCGCCCGGCGGCCCCTCGCACCCCGTCGGACGGCGGGGTCGCGCCACGTCACTAGGGTGAGGCCATGCGCATCGCCAGGTTCTCCTCCAGTGGTTCCGACCCGCGCTACGGCGTCGTCGAGGGCGCTCCGGGCGAGGAGGAGATCCTCGTCGTCGCGGGCGACCCGCTCTTCACGCCGATGAGCCCGACGGGGGAGCGCGTCCCGCTGGCCGACGCCCGGTTGCTCGCGCCGGTCATCCCCCGCTCGAAGGTGCTCGGGATCGGGCGCAACTACGCCGCCCACGCCGAGGAACTCGGCAACGAGGTGCCTGAGGAACCGCTGGTCTTCACCGTGCCGAACACCTCGGTGGCCGGTCCGGGCGACCCGCTGGTGATCCCGGCCTGGGCCGGGGAGGAACTGCACTACGAGGGCGAACTGGCGATCGTCATCCGCCGGATCTGCAAGGACGTCCCGAAGGAGCGGGTCAAGGAGGTGATCTTCGGCTACACCATCGCCAACGACATCACCGCGCGCTCGCTGCAGGGTCCCGACAAGCAGTGGTGGCGGGCCAAGGGTGCCGACGGGTTCACCCCGCTGGGGCCCTGGATCGAGACCGACCTCGACCCCTCCGACCTGCGGATCGAGACCCGTCGCATCACCGGCGGGCAGAGCGAGGTCGTCCAGGACGGCCGGACGTCGCTGATGGTCCACGACATCCCGGCGATCATCGCCCACGTGTCCTCCGCGATGACGCTGCTGCCCGGCGACGTGATCATGACCGGGACCCCGGCCGGGGTCGGACCGGTGCGCGCCGGACAGCGCGTCGAGGTGGAGATCGAGGGCCTGGGGGTCCTCTCGACCTCGTTCAGCTCCCCGGAGTGACCCCAGGAGTGACTGCCGGAGCGATCGCCACGGTGATGGTGTCGTTGGCGGTCTGCTTGGAGTAGTCGCTCGCGCCGGGCGCGCTCTGCTCGAGCACGTCGTAGGAGATCAGGAGTTCCACGCTGCGGGTGCCGACGGGCACGGCCGGGATGACGAACGACGTCGAGTAGGCGTAGGGCGCCATCGCCAGGTAACCCGGGGTCTGGCGCGAGACGTCCTGGACGCTGACCGGGGAGGTCACCGTGCCGTCGGCCGCGACGGCGGAGGAGGTCACGGTGAAGGCGCTGACGTACGCCTTCTGCTGCTTCTTCGCGGTGCCCAGGTTCGGCCCGGTGATGGTCGCGGCGAGCTGGATCGGCTTGGCGGCCTGCGGGGTCCACTGGCCCATGTCCAGCGTCGACCAGTAGTCGACGGCCACGGTCATGCCGCCGGCCTGCAGCTCGTGGTGGGCGGAACCGAGGGCGAGGTCGTTGGCGACGGGTTCGACGGCGACGGTCGGGGTGGGCGTCGGGGTGGCGGTCCGCGCGGGGGTCGCGGTCTCCACGGGCAGACCGGCGGCGGCCTGCACCGAACCGCAGGCGGTGAGGGCGGCGAGCGGCAGCAGGAGGGCGGCGGCGGCGAGGCGGAGCGAGGGGCGGGTCACGAGGATCCTCCGGAGGGGGCGGCGGGGGAGCGGGGCGGTCTCCACGACGCTGACACGTGTGACGCTGCGTGTTCGTCCGTGCCACCCGAACAGCCCACCCGTGACGCTCTGCGACCACTCTCGCGGGCGAATAGGCTGGGGCCGCCATGACTGACATCGCCGCACCTCCCGCCCCGGGCTCCTCGCCCGTCCGTGTCCGCTTCTGCCCCTCGCCGACGGGGACGCCGCACGTCGGCCTCATCCGGACGGCCCTGTTCAACTGGGCCCACGCCCGCCACACCGGCGGGAAGCTCGTCTTCCGCATCGAGGACACCGACGCCGCCCGCGACAGCGAGGAGAGCTACGCGCAGATCCTCGACGCGCTGAGCTGGCTGGGGCTGGACTGGGACGAGGGCATCGACGTCGGTGGTCCGCACGAGCCGTACCGGCAGAGCCTGCGCCGCCCGATCTACGACGACGTCGTCGCACGGCTGCGCGCGGCCGGGCACCTCTACGAGTCGTTCTCGACCGCCGAGGAGATCGAGGCCCGCCACGAGGCCGCCGGCCGGCCGAAGGTCCTGGGCTACGACGGTTTCGACCGCGACCTGACCCTGGAGCAGGTCGCCGCGTTCCGCGCCGACGGGCGCGAGCCCACCCTGCGGCTGCGGCTGCCCGAGGGGCGCGA
The DNA here is from genome assembly GCF_979255925.1 of Kineococcus sp. AC630. Taxonomy (NCBI): domain Bacteria; kingdom Bacillati; phylum Actinomycetota; class Actinomycetes; order Kineosporiales; family Kineosporiaceae; genus Kineococcus; species Kineococcus sp. AC630. Next base: position 48,230 of record NZ_CEEDMJ010000021.1, on the reverse strand, counting down.
CTACTCCTTCGACGACGTCGTGCGTGGTCGGATCGAGTTCAAGGCCGGGTCCTTCCCCGACCCGGTCCTGGTGCGCGCCAACGGCGATCCGCTCTACACGCTGGTGAACCCCGTCGACGACGCGCTGATGGGGATCACCCACGTCCTGCGCGGGGAGGACCTGCTCTCCTCCACCCCGCGCCAGATCGCGTTGCACGAGGCGCTCGTGGACATCGGCGTCTCGCAGGCCGTCCCGTTGTTCGGGCACATGCCCTACGTCATGGGGGAGGGGAACAAGAAGCTCTCCAAGCGCGACCCGGAGTCGAACCTCTTCCACCACCGGGACCGGGGGTTCGTCCGCGAGGGGTTGCTGAACTACCTCGCCCTGCTCGGCTGGGGCATCGCCGACGACCGGGACGTGTTCTCCGTCGAGGAGATGGTGGCCGCCTTCGACGTCGCCGACGTCAACGCCTCGCCCGCCCGCTTCGACGTGACCAAGGCCGAGGCGATCAACGCCGCGCACCTGCGGTTGCTGGCTCCCGACGACTTCCGGCAGCGGTTGGTCCCCTACCTGCAGACGGGCGGCGTCCTGCCGGCCGAGCCGTCCGCGGAGCAGTTGGAGCGGCTCGCCCTGGCCGCCCCGCTCGTGCAAGAGCGGATGACCCTGCTCGGCCAGGCCCCCGGCATGCTCGGGTTCCTCTTCGTCGCGGACGCGGACGTCGTCCTGGAGGAGGACGCGACCACGGCGCTGCGACCGGAGGCCGCCGACGTGCTCGAAGCCTCGCTCGACGCGCTGGAAGCGTTGCCGCAGTGGAGCACCGCCGAGCTCGAGACCGCGTTGCGGGCGGCCGTGGTGGACGGGCTGGGGATCAAGCCGAAGTTCGCCTTCGCCCCGTTGCGCACGGCCGTCACGGGGCGTCGGGTCTCCCCGCCGTTGTTCGAGTCGATGGAGATCCTCGGCCGCGAGTCGTCGCTGGCCCGGCTGCGGCGGCTGCGCGCGACCCTCTGACCATCTCGTCGGCTCCCCGTCGCGCCTCAGGTCGCGCGGCGGGGAGCCGATTTGGGGTGGAGGGCGCGGACGCGTTAGAGTTCATCTCGTTCGGGCGGTTCGCCGCTCGGATCAGTCACCATGGGGTATGGTGTAATTGGCAACACGGCTGTTTCTGGTACAGCTATTCTAGGTTCGAGTCCTGGTACCCCAGCGCTTGTCGCAGACGTCGACAGTCCGGAGCACACCGCTCCGGGAGGTAGACTCTCCGAGGCGGGTTCCGGGAACGGAACTCCTGAGCTAGGGCCCCGTTGTGTAGCGGCCTAGCACGCCGCCCTCTCACGGCGGTAGCGCGGGTTCGAATCCCGTCGGGGCTACAGATCAAGGCTCCCGGTCATCGACCGGGGGCCTTCTTCGTTGCCCGGCAACCGGTCAGGTCTGGGGCGCGAGGGCGGCGCCGAAGGCGGCGGCCGTGGCGAGCACCGCGTCGGCGTGACGACGACCGGGGTGGCGACCGAAGCGCTCCGCGGGGCCGGACACCGAGACGGCCGCCAGGACGCGACCGGAGGGCCCCCGCACGGGCGCGCTGACCGAGGCGACCCCGGCCTCCCGTTCACCGCTGGAGTGGGCCCAGCCGCGCCGCCGGACGCCCGAGAGGGCGCTGGCGTCGAAGCGTGCGCCCATGAGCTCCACCGAGAGCCGCTCCGGGTCGTCCCAGGCGAGCAGCACCTGGGCCGCGGACCCGGCGGTCATCGTCATGGAGGCGCCGACCGGGACGGTGTCGCGCAGACCGTGCAGCCGTTCGGCGACGGCGATGCAGATGCGGTGCTCGCCGTGGCGGCGGTAGAGCTGCGCGCTCTCGCCCGTGGCGTCGCGCAGGGCGCTCAGCAGCGGTCCCGCGACGGCCACCAGCCGGTCCTCGCCGGCGGCGGCGGCGAGCTCGGCGTGCCGGGCTCCCAGCACGAACCGGCCCTGCAGGTCGCGCGCCACGAGGCGGTGGTGCTCGAGGGCGACGGCGAGGCGGTGCGCCGTGGGGCGGGAGAGACCGGTCACCGACACCAGCTGCGCCAGGCTCGCCGGGCCGGCCTCGAGCGCGCCCAGCACGAGCACCGCCTTGTCGAGCACGCCGACTCCGCTACTCTTGTCCACGAAGCGATACTGGCGTCTCAAAACGTGAGACGCAAGTGAGGGGAGCGGAGCATGGCACGCACGCTGGCGGAGAAGGTCTGGGACGACCACGTCGTCCGCAAGGGGCAGGACGGGGAACCCGACCTGCTCTACATCGACCTCCACCTCGTCCACGAGGTGACCAGTCCGCAGGCCTTCGACGGACTGCGGATGGCCGGGCGTCCGGTGCGCCGTCTCGACCTCACCATCGCGACCGAGGACCACAACACCCCCACCGCCGACATCGACCGACCGCTGTCGCTGCTCGAGGACAAGGTCTCGGCCAAGCAGCTGCAGACTCTGCGCTCCAACTGCGAGGAGTTCGGCGTCCGGCTGCACCCCCTCGGTGACGCCGAGCAGGGGATCGTGCACGTCGTCGGCCCGCAGCTGGGCCTGACCCAGCCGGGCATGACCGTCGTCTGCGGTGACTCCCACACCTCCACCCACGGCGCCTTCGGCTCGCTGGGCATGGGGATCGGCACCAGCGAGGTCGAGCACGTCCTCGCGACGCAGACCCTGCCGCTCAAACCGTTCCGCACGATGGCGATCACGGTGAACGGGACGCTGAAGCCCGGCACCACGGCCAAGGACGTCATCCTGGCCGTGATCGCGGAGATCGGGACCGGCGGGGGACAGGGCTACGTCCTGGAGTACCGCGGTGAGGCCATCCGCAGCCTCTCCATGGAGGGCCGGATGACCATCTGCAACATGTCGATCGAGGCCGGCGCCCGCGCCGGCATGGTCGCCCCCGACGACACCACCTTCGAGTACCTGAAGGGGCGTCCGCACGCTCCGCGGGGCGTGGACTGGGACGCGGCCGTGGAGTACTGGCGCACGCTGCGCACCGACGACGACGCGGAGTTCGACGCCGAGGTGGTCCTCGACGGGAACCTGCTGGAACCGTTCGTGACCTGGGGGACCAACCCCGGGCAGGGCGTCCCGCTGTCGGGCTCCGTCCCCGTCCCCGAGCAGATCGGCGACGACGGCGTCCGTCAGGGCGTCGAACGGGCGCTGGAGTACATGGGCCTCGAGGGCGGGACCGCCATGCGCGACATCGCCGTCGACACCGTCTTCATCGGTTCCTGCACCAACAGCCGCATCGAGGACCTGCGGGCCGCGGCGGAGGTGGTCCGGGGCCGCACGAAGGCCGACTCCGTGCGCGTGATGGTCGTCCCGGGCTCGGCGAAGGTCCGCCTGCAGGCCGAGGCCGAGGGGATCGACACCGTCTTCAAGGAGTTCGGTGCCGACTGGCGCTTCGCGGGTTGCTCGATGTGCCTGGGCATGAACCCCGACCAGCTCGCCCCCGGCGAACGCTGCGCCTCCACGTCCAACCGCAACTTCGAGGGCCGCCAGGGCAAGGGGGGGCGGACCCACCTGGTCAGCCCTCTGGTCGCCGCCGCCACGGCCGTGCGGGGGACGCTCAGTTCCCCCGCCGACCTCGAACCCGCGCTCTGAGAGGGGATCACCATGGAGAAGTTCTCCGTCCACCGCGGTGTCGGGGTGCCGATGCGCCGCACCGACGTCGACACCGACCAGATCATCCCCGCCGTCTACCTCAAACGGGTCACCAAGACCGGTTTCGAGGACGCGCTCTTCGCCGCCTGGCGGGGCGACCCGGGCTTCGTGCTGAACCAGGAGCCCTACCGGGCCGGGTCCGTCCTCGTGGCCGGCAAGGACTTCGGCACCGGGTCCAGCCGTGAGCACGCCGTCTGGGCGTTGCGCGACTACGGGTTCAAGGCCGTCCTCGCGCCCCGCTTCGGCGACATCTTCCGCGGGAACTCCGGCAAGCAGGGGTTGCTCGCGGCCGTCGTCGCGCAGAGCGACATCGACCTGATCTGGAAGGCGCTGGAGGCGCACCCGGGAACCGAGGTGACCGTCGACCTCGTCGAGCGCATCGTGCAGGTCGACGACTTCACCGCCCCCTTCGAGGTCGACGAGTACGTGCGCTGGCGGCTCATGGAGGGCCTGGACGACATCAGCCTGACCCTTCGCCACGCCGACGCCATCACCGACTTCGAAGGCCGTCGGCCGTCGTTCAAGCCGACCACCACCCCCCTCGCACCGACCGTCTGATCCCCTCACCGACGACCCCGGACTCCCGCTGCGGCGCAGTGGGACCGGGGTCGTTCTGCGTCCTGACCCGTTGCGCGGCAACCCTTCCGACGAAATCCCTTGCGGTGCGGGCGGACCCGTCGCCGGCTCCGTGGGAAGCCCTGCGGCACAGTCGGGGCGGTCGTCGGGGAGTCGAGGTGTGCTGCGGCGCAACGACTCGCCGCCGGGCCTGTGGTGGACTCAGGTGATCGTCGGTCGTACCGTTTCCTCGTCGGGCTCCTGCTCGGCCAACCACGGACGACCCGTACCCCCCTGGAGGAGCCCCCGTGAACAAGGCAGAGATGGTGGACGCGCTCGAGGTGACCCTCGGCGGTCGCAAGCAGGCCGTCACGGCCGTCGAGGCGGTCGTCGAGCTCATCACGCTGACCGTCGCCAAGGGTGACAAGGTCGCGATCAGCGGTTTCGGCACCTTCGAGAAGCAGGCCCGCAACGCCCGCACCGGTCGCAACCCGCGCACCGGTGAGGCCGTCAAGATCAAGAAGACCTCGGTGCCCCGCTTCCGCCCGGGCACGGCCTTCAAGGAGGTCGTCTCCGACACCAAGGCGCTGCGCGCCTTCCAGGCCGCGGCGAAGGAGCGCGCGGCCGCGGGCGGTGTCGCGCCCGCCGCGACCTCCACCACCACCACGACCAAGAAGGCCGCTCCGGTGGCCCGCAAGGCGGCTCCGGTCAAGGCCGCCCCGGCCCGGACCACCACCACGGCCGCGAAGAAGGCCGCTCCGGCGACCCGCACCGCGACCACCGCCGCCGCCAAGAAGGCGGCTCCGGCCAAGACCGCCACCACCACCCGTCGGGTCGCCAAGAAGGCCTGACCCGCGACAGCAGGAGGCCCCCGGACCCACTGGGTCCGGGGGCCTCCTGCGTGGTGGCGGGGTCAGTCGCGGAAGGTCTCGATCTGCGCGCCCAACGGCGTCAGGCGTTCTGCGAGCTGCTCGTAGCCGCGGGCGATGATGTCCACGTTGCGCAGCACCGAGGTCCCCTTCGCCGCCAGCATGGCCAGCAGGACGACCACGGCGGGACGCAGGGCCGGCGGGCAGAGCACCTCGGCGCCGGACCAGCGGGTCGGGCCCTCGACGAGGACCCGGTGCGGGTCGAGCAGCTTCACCCGCGCGCCGAGGCGGTTGAGCTCGGTGAGGTAGATCGCCCGGTTGTCGTAGACCCAGTCGTGGACCGTCGTCGAACCCTCCGCGCTCGCCGCGATGACGGCGAAGAACGGCAGGTTGTCGATGTTCAGGCCCGGGAACGGCATCGGGTGGATCTTGTCGATCGGCGCCTTGAGCTCCGAGGGGAAGACCGTGATGTCGACCAGGCGGGTGCGCCCGTTGGCCGCGGTGTACTCCGGCGTCAGGTCGTACTTCAGGCCCATCTCGGAGAGGATCGCGAGCTCGATCTCGAGGAACTCGATCGGCGCCCGGGTGACCGTGAGCTCGGAGTGCGTGATGATCGCCGCGGTCAGCAGGCTCATCGCCTCGACCGGGTCCTCGGAGGGGGCGTAGTCGACGTCGACGGAGATGTCCTTGACGCCGTGCACGACGAGCGTCGTGGTGCCGATCCCGTCGATGCGGACCCCGAGCTGCTCCAGGAAGAAGCAGAGGTCCTGGACCATGTAGTTCGGGCTCGCGTTGCGGATCGTGGTGATCCCCTCGACGCGGGCCGCCGCCATGAGGGCGTTCTCGGTCACGGTGTCGCCGCGTTCGGTCAGCACGATCGGACGCTGCGGGGAGACGCTGTGGTCGGCCGTCGCGTGGTAGAAACCGGTCGTCGCCGTGATGGACAACCCGAAGGGGCGCAACGCGACCATGTGCGGCTCGACCGTGCGGGTCCCGAGGTCGCACCCACCGGCGTAGGGGAGCGCGAACTCGTCGTAGCGGTGCAGCAACGGCCCGAGCATCATGATGATGCTGCGGGTGCGGCGGGCGGTCTCGCCGTCCATCGCCTCGAGGTCGAGGGTGTCGGGCACGTCCAGGACGAGGTCGGCCTCGTTGATCCACTCGTACTTCACGCCGATGCTGGCGAGCACGTCGAGGATGCGGTGGATCTCGAGGATCCGGGCGACCCCGCGCAACGTGGTGCGGCCCTTGTTCAGCAGCGCCGCGCACAGCAGGGCGACGCCGGCGTTCTTGCTGGACTTCACCGCGATGCTGCCCGACAGCTTCACGCCGCCGTGCACGCGCAGGTGCGTCGGCCCGGGACGCCCGATGGAGACGATGTCGTCCTGGAGGGCGTGACCGACGCGTTGGAGCATGTCGATCGAGACGTTCTGCTGCCCCTGTTCCATGCGGTGGACGGCGCTCTGGGACGTGCCCAGGCGTTCCGCGAGCTGGACCTGCGTGAGGCCTCGGTGCTTGCGGGCGTCGCGGATGAGGGCGCCGATCTGCGACAGGTGGTCGCTGCTCGACGTCATCTGCTCGGTGGAGACTGCCATGTCCGCACCGTATCTCATAGATGAGATAAAGCTTGCGCTCCCCGGGATCCCGGGCGTGTCACCGCTGTGGTCAGCGTGACACAGGCCCCGGGTGTTCCCGTTCCTGCGACGCGCGTGTCCCTCAGATGGTTCCCCGGTGGGCGAGCGCGGCGTCCAGGGCCTGGGAGAGGTCGCGCCACAGGTCCTCGACGTCCTCCACGCCGACGGAGAGGCGCAGCAGGTCCTCGGGCACGACGGCCGGCTCGTTGCCGTGCCGGCGGCGGCGCTCGATCAGGGACTCGACCCCGCCCAGGCTCGTCGCCGGGACCCACAGTGCGACGGCGTCGACGACGGCGTCCGCCCCCGCGGCACCGCCCACGACCTCGATGGCCACCAGGGCGCCGAACCCGGACATCTGGCTGGCGGCGAGTGCGTGACCGGGGTCCTGCGGCAGGGAGGGGTGGCGGACCCGCGTCACGGCCGGGTGGGCGAGCAGGCGCCGCGCGAGGTCGGCCGCGGAGGCCTGGGAGCGCTCCAGGCGCAGCGGGAGGGTCCGGATGCCGCGCAGGGCCAGGAAGGTCTCCAGCGGGCCCGCGATGGCCCCGTGGAAGGTGCGGTGGGACGAGAGCGCCGCCAGCGTCGCCTCGTCGCGGGCGACGACCGCGCCCAGGACCACGTCGGAGTGCCCGGAGAGGAACTTCGTCACCGAGTGCACGACGACGTCGGCGCCGAGCTCGAGCGGCTGCTGCAGCAGCGGGGTGGCGAAGGTGTTGTCGACGGCGACGACCGCGCCGTGCTCGTGGCCCAGCGCGGCGAGCGCGGCGATGTCCGCGACCTCGAGCAGCGGGTTCGTCGGGGACTCCAGCCACAGCAGCGTCGGGCCCGCGGTGGCCGCCAGGGCCGCGCGGACCTCGTCGAGGTCGGTGATGTCCACGGGGCGCACCGTGATCCGTCCCTGCGCGGCCAGCAGGCCGGTGAGGGAGTGGGTGCCGTTGTAGGCGCCGTGGGGCACGAGGACCGTCCCGTCGGCGGGGACCAGGTGGACCGCGGCGGACACCGCCGCCATGCCGGAGGCGAAGACCAGTGCGCGGCCACCCTCCAGCTCACCGATCGCGGTCTCCAGGGCGACCCAGGTGGGGTTCGCGAACCGGCCGTAGCCGAGCGAGGCCTGGCCCAGCGAGCCGCCCCCGACGAACGTCGCGGACAACGACACCGGGGTGTTGAGCTCGCTGTCGAGCCCGCGCGGCGGACGACCCGCCACGACGGCCAGCGTCGCGGGCGACAGCGGTGTCGTGGTGGCGGGGGAGAGGGGGGTGGTGGAGGACACGTTGTCGGGCACGCCCGAAGACAACCACACCGCGGGTAGGGTCGGCGCCGATGAGCAGCCAGCACAAACCCCGCGTCGCCGTCGTCTTCGGCGGTCGGTCCTCCGAGCACGCCATCAGCTGCGTCACCGCGGCGGGCGTGCTCGCAGCTCTCGACCGCGACGTCTACGACGTCGTCCCGATCGGGATCACCACCGGCGGACGGTGGGTCCTGGTCGAGGACCCCTCCCGGTTCAGCCTGGAGGACGGGAAGCTGCCCGAGGTGCCGGCCGCCGGCGCCCCCGTCTCGCTGTCCTCCGACGTCGACTCCAACGCGTTGCAGCGCTTCGAGAACGGTGACGTCACCGAGTTCGGTGCCGTCGACGTCGTGCTGCCCCTGCTGCACGGCCCCTTCGGTGAGGACGGCACCCTGCAGGGCCTGCTGGAACTCTCCGACACCCGCTACGTGGGGTCGGGGGTCCTGGCCTCGGCGGCGGGGATGGACAAGCAGGTCATGAAGCTGCTGCTCGCGGGTCAGGGGTTGCCCGTCGGGCCGTGGACCTCCTTCCGCGCGCGCCGCTGGAACACCGACCGCGCCGCCGTCGTCGCGGAGGTCGAGGCGCTGGGCTACCCCGTCTTCGTGAAACCCGCGCGCGCGGGGTCGAGCATCGGGATCACCCGCGTCACTTCGCCCGACGGCCTGGAAGCCGCTGTGGCGGAAGCGATCTCCCACGACCCGAAGGTCGTCGTCGAGGCCGCGCTGGTCGGCCGCGAGATCGAGTGCGGAGTTCTCGAGGACCTCGACGGCGGGGAACCCCTCACCAGCCTGCCCGGCGAGATCGAGATCGTGGGCGGTCACGACTTCTACGACTTCGAGGCGAAGTACCTCGACTCCGGCAACGTCCGGCTGACGTGCCCCGCCGACCTGCCCGACGACGTCGTGGCGGCCGTGCGCTCGACCGCGGCGCGGGTCTTCGAGGCCATGGGGGCCGAAGGGCTGGCCCGCGTCGACCTGTTCGTCGACCCGACCCGGGGCGCGGACGGGATCGTCGTCAACGAGATCAACACGATGCCCGGGTTCACCCCGTTCTCGATGTACCCGCGGATGTGGGCGGCCACCGGCGTCGACTACCCCGAACTCGTGCACCGGTTGCTGCAGCTGGCGTTGAAGCGGCCCACCGGGTTGCGGTGACGACGCGACGGCGGGGCCTCCTGGTGTTGACGGCCGCCCTCGCGCTGAGCGGGTGCGGGGGTCCGTCCTTCGCCGACTCGGTGCCCGCCCTGGCCCAGGACCAGACGCCGACGGACCAGTTGCGCACCGGTGTGGACGGCATCGCCGCGGACTCGACCCGCTACCTCGGGGGGACGCAGGTGGCCGAGTACTGGGTGGGTCTGGACGGTGAGCGGATCTGCCTCGTGCAGTCCCTGCGGGCGACGCAGGTCCTGGGGTCCTCCTGCACGGACGCCGAGGAGTTCCAGCGGTCCGGTCTCGCGGTCAGCACGACCTCCGGCGCGACGAGCGCCACGGGGCTCCTGGTCCCGGAGGGTCTCGACCCGGCCGACGCGGCCGGGGACGAGGAGTGGGTGGCCGTGAGCGACAACCTGTTCGCCCCCGCCGGTGAAGGTGAGCCCACGGCCCCGCCCGGGTGACGTTCGGGTGAGTTCCTGGTCACGTCGGGGGGACCCGTCGGGCCACGTCGGCGAAGCCGGGGCACCATGTCGGGGTGAACGCTGCCGGCCCCGGCTCCCCGGTGCGGAACCTCCTCGCGGGAGCTGTCGGTGCCTCGGCGATCCCCCGCCCCGCCCCGGACCCGGAGGTCGCCGCCGCCCTGCGGGTGGGTGACCCGCTGGCCGAGGCCGCGGCCGCCGCCCTCACGGCGGACCCGTCGCTGCGAGCCCAGGTGGACCTGGGCCTGCGCTTCGGGCTCCGCGCCCTGCGCGACCCGCACCCGGCGATCGCGGCGCTGCTGGGCGAACTGGAGGCCGCGTGCGCCGCCGTCGACGACGGGCTCCTCGAACGGGGCAGCCGGCCCTACTTCACGATCCCGTTCCCGGCCCACATCTACGACCTCGGCGCCGGGGCGCTGATCCGCTCCTACGCACCCCCGGAACCCGCGGCGCTGCTCGTGAGCACGGGTGAACTCGTCGAACGCACCTACCGGCGGATGCTCGACACCGCCCACTGGATCAACCTCTGCATGCTCCCCGGCGGCTTGCGCCGCGGCGCGCCCGGCTACGTCGCCACGGCCGAGGTGCGGCTGCTGCACGCCCGCATCCGCAACGGGCTGGCCCGGGCCCGCCCCGAGGCCGACGTCCTCCCGCTGCACCAGGTCGACCTGGCCCGGACGTGGCTGGACTTCACCCTGGTGACCATCGAGGCCGCGGCGACGATCGGCATGGACCTCACGGACGAGGAGCAGCGCACGCTGTACCGGTTCTGGCGTCACCTCGGACGACTGCTGGGCGTCGGTGACGGAGCCGATCCCGGGTTGTTGCGCGGCGTGTCCGACGGGGTCGGCGCGGCGCGGCTGGAGCGACGGCTGGCGGCCGTCACCGGAGCGCCCAGCGAGGACTCGCGACGGCTGACCGAAGTGGGCCTCGGCGCGATCGCCCAGGCCCTGCACGACCTCGGCGGCGTACCGCTGTGGGCGGCCGGGCAGCTCGTGCACACCGTGTCGCGCCGGATGCAGGGCGAGGAACTGGCCGACGCCCTCGGTGTGCGCCGCCACCGGGCCGCGCTGGCCGTCGCCCCCGTCGCGGTGGCGGTCATGCGGGCCCACCGGCGCGCGTTGCGGCGCGTGCCGCCGCTGTGGTCGGTCGTCGTCGGGGTCAACGTCGTGGCGGCCCGCTGGCACGCCCGCAGCCGACGCGACGCGACGGGCTACCAGCACGGCTGAGCCCGGCGCGTCGCCCGTACGGTGCGGTGGTGGACGAGAACAGCGAGCGGCGTCGGGCGGACGTCACGACCGTCGAGCTGGTGGGCGGTGTCGAAGCCCTCGACCTCCAGCTGCACGAGCACGACGAACGGTGGGCGCAGGCCTACCGCGAGCACGAGCGGCGGATCCGGGACGCCCTCGCGGGGGTGGACGTCGAGGTCGAGCACATCGGTTCCACGTCGGTCCCCGGGCTGGCGGCGAAACCCGTCGTCGACATCGTCGTCGCGGTGGACGACATCACCGCCGAGGAGGACTACCTCGACGGCCTGCTCGCCGCCGGGTACGTCCTGCGGGTGCGCGAACCCGGGCACCGCCTCGTGCGCACGCCGGCCCGCGACGTCCACGTGCACGTCCTCCAGCGCGACGACCCCGCCGTGGCCGACTACCTCCTGCTGCGCGACCACCTGCGCTCCGACGCGGGCGACCGCTCCCTCTACGAGAGCACCAAGCGGGCCCTGATGAGCGGGCGGTGGGACGACACGAACGCCTACGCCGACGCCAAGACGGACGTCATCGTGGCGATCAAGGCCCGCGCCCGGGCGGCCCGGGGACGAGGGTGAGCCCGGTTCAGAGGCAGGTGCGGGTCTGCGGGATCGCGGAGACGGCGTCGGCCAGGTCGACGAGCTGAGAGGGCGCCTGGTCGCTGGTCAGGGTCGAGCTGAAGCGGATCGTCACCTCGACGGCAGGGGTCCGACCGTAGGTCAGGAAGCGGACGGCGCGGTCGTTGGCCGCGTCCTGCACCCAGTCCACGCTCGGACCGGCGTCGGGGCCGACGGGGATGCACGCCTTCGTCGTCGGACCCAGGACCAGCGCGCCGCACCGCAGGACGATCTGGTCGCCGCCCCAGGACGTGACGCCCTGCGCCCCCTGCTGCGTCCGCCCGAGGGTCCCCAGCGTCTGCGGGAGCGCCCCCAGCAACGTCGAGCACGCAGGATCGGAGGCCTCCGGGGCCGCCTGCACCCCCCGGGAGTTCGCGAGGTAGGCCCAGACGGCTGCGGCGACGACGAGGACGACGACCAGCGCGACGACCAGGGGACGCGGGCGGTGGCGGGGCGGGGTGGCGACGGGACCTGGCTCGGACATCGCCCCGTAGTGTGCCCCAGTGGTCACGGTGCTGGTCGGGGAACTGGACGAGACGGCACTGCTGGCACGGGTGATCCCGCTGCTGCCGACGCGGGCGCTGCTCGGCCCCGGTGACGACGCGGCCCTCGTCGTGGCCCCCGACGCCCGGGTCGTGGCCACCACCGACGTCCTCGTGGAGTTCCGCGACTTCCGGCGCGACTGGTCCACCGGCGCCGACGTCGGCTGGAAGGCCGTCGCGCAGAACGTCGCCGACGTCGCCGCGATGGGCGCGGTCTGCACCGGGCTGCTCATCACCCTCGGCCTGCCCACCGACCTCGAGGTGGCCTGGGTGGAGGACTTCGCCCGCGGGGTGGCTGCGGCCTGCGCCGCCTTCGACGCCGTCGTCGTCGGTGGGGACCTCTCCGCCGCGTCGGAGGTCTTCGTCTCGGTGACGGCCCTCGGCGACCTCGGCGGGGCCGACCCGGTGCTGCGCTCGGGGGCCCGCGAGGGCGACGTCGTCGCGGTGGCAGGGGTGCTCGGCCGGTCCGCGGCGGGGCTGGACCTGTTGCTGCGCGGTCGACTCGACGGCCCCGAGGACCTCCTGAGCGCGCACCGCCGACCCGTCCCCCCGGTCGCCGCCGGCCCCGCGGCGCAGCGTGCCGGGGCGAGCGCGCTGATGGACGTCAGCGACGGGTTGCTGCGCGACGCGGGCCGGATCGCCGCCGCCAGCGGGGTCACGCTGGACCTGGCCACGACCTCCGGGGCCGCGCCCTGGATCGCCGACCTCGTCCGCACGGCCGGTGACCGGGCTGAGGAGTTCGTCCTGACCGGAGGCGAGGACCACGCCCTGCTCGGCTGCTTCCCCGCCGGCGTCGAGCTGCCGGAACCCTTCGTCGCCGTCGGGCGCGTCCTCGCCCGCGGCGAGCACCCCGTCCTCGTCGACGGGGCGCGCTGGGGCGGGCGGGGGACCGGCTGGGACCACTTCGCGCGCTGACCGGGTGCTCCGACCCTCCGAGCGGACCGGAACGCACCGCGGGGCCGGTCCCCGAGGGGAACCGGCCCCGCAGGGTCGATCAGTGCAAGGTGGTCAGCGCGTGACCTTGCCCGCCTTCAGGCAGGAGGTGCACACGTTGAGGCGCTTGGGGGAACCGTTCACAGTGGCCCGAACCCGCTGGATGTTCGGGAGCCACATGCGGTTGGTCCGCCGGTGCGAGTGCGAGACGCTCTTGCCGAAGCCAGGGCCCTTGGCGCAGACGTCACAGGTGGCAGCCACGGGGAACTCCTGAAGTCGAACGAAATGTGGTGCGTCCCGACGGGGCGCACGATGTCCGGACTTCCGGACACCGACGAACACGATAGCCGAGACCCGCGGATGCGAGAAACCGGACCCTTCGACCGGCCCCGCGTCGCCCGCTCGGCCGCTACAGAGGAGGACCCCACGCGTCGATCCACCACCGTGTCCCGAGCCTCGCAGCAGCGCCGGACCGCGAGCGACCCGACGGTCCGCGCGCGCCCCGGCGCGCCCCGGCACGCCTGGTGGACGGCCCGGGACCACGTCCCGGCGGCCCGGGCCGTCGGCGTGATGACCACCGCGGCGAGCCTCTACACCATCCTCAACGGCATCGTCTCGCCCGAGACGATGGGCACCCGGCCGGGCGGCTGGGTGGTGACGGGGACCTTCGCCGTCGTCGTCGTGTGCTGCGGGCTGTTCCTCGCCGTGGCCCCTCGGCGAGCCCCCGGCTGGGCCCCGGCAGCGCTCGCGGGCCTGGCCGGGCTGATGGTCCTGGTGCTCGACCTGTGGACCGACGACGCCTCCTTCGGGGGGCAGATCTACCTGGGCTGGCCCGCGATGTTCGCGGCCTTCCACCTGCGCCCCCTCGCCGCCTGGTTGCTCACCGCGCAGGCCGTGGCCGCCGACGTCGTCCTCATGGGCGTCGAGGAGGGAACCGTCGGGATCTTCCGCGACAGCCCGGCCCACCTCGTCACGTTCTGCCTGATCACCGCGCTGCTCACCACGGCCGGGGAACGCCAGGAGCGCCTGACCGCGACGTTGCGCGCCCAGGCCGCCGAGGACGCCCTCACCGGGCTGACCTCCCGCCGCGCCTACGACAGCGCGCTCGCCGCGCACGTCCAGGCGGGAACCGTCGACGGGTTGCTGCTCGTGGACGTCGACTCCTTCAAGGCGGTCAACGACACCCACGGTCACCCCACGGGCGACGCCGTCCTGCGGATCGTGGCCGGCGAGCTGCGGGCGGTCTGCCGGGCCGAGGACGTCGTCGCGCGCCTCGGCGGGGACGAGTTCGCCGTCGTCCTGGTCCGCTCCGGACCCGACTCCGGGCCGGACGCCGGTGCCGAGCGGGACCTGCGGGCCGTCGCCGACCGCTTCCACCGGGCGGTGGCGGCCTCCAGCGTCCCCGGCGACCGTTCCCACCGGCTCTCGATCAGCGCCGGGATCGCCCGGGCGGAGGTCGGGGAGAGCGCCGAGGACCTCGTCGCCCGGGCCGACGCCGCGCTGTACACCGCCAAGCGGGCCGGACGCGACCGGGTCGTGGACGCGCCGCCGGTCGGTGCCGTCAACGGGGGGTGGAGCGGGCGGTAACCTGCCCGCGTGGACGACCTGGACGCACCCCTGTCCAGCCGGCTGCCGCGGGGGAAGGGCAACAGCAAGAAGGCCAACCCCGCCAAGTTCCTGTCCGAGGGCCTCGGGCTGGAGACCGTGCGGGACCTGCTGTGGCACCTGCCGCGCCGCTACGCCGACCGCGGCTCGCTGACCCCCATCCGCGACCTCGTCGAGGGCGAGAACGCGACGATCCTGGCCCAGGTCACCCACTACGGGGACCCGCAGCGCATGCGCGCCCGGGACGGCGTGCGCCTGGTCGTCACCCTGGGCGACGGCCGCGACACCCTGACCATGACGTTCTTCGCGAAGTTCGCCGGGCAGTTCCAGCACCAGAAGGACGACCTCGTCCCTGGCCGCCTCGTCCTCGCCTCGGGCAAGGTCGGGAAGTTCCAGGAGGTGTGGCAGCTCTCCCACCCCGACTACGAGGTGCTCGAGGACCCCGCCGAGGGCGCGGGCACCGTGGCCCGTCCGATCCCGCTGTACCCGGCGTCGAAGACGGCCCCCAACTGGCTGATCCGCCAGTGCGTCACCCAGGTCCTGGACGGCCTCGACGGCCAGCTCCCGGAGTTCCTGCCGCCCGAGGTCGTCGCCGACGCGGACCTGCTCGACCCCGTCGCCGCGCTGCGGGCCGTGCACGCCCCCCGCGACGAGGCCGAGCTCGAGGCCGGCCGGCACCGGCTGCGCTACGAGGAGGCCTTCGTCCTGCAGACGGCGCTGGCCCTGCGCCGGGCCTCCACCGCCCACCAGCGGGCCATCGCCCGCACGGCCTCCCCGGACGGGATCGCCGCCGCCTTCGACGAGCGGCTGCCCTTCCCGCTCACCGGCTCCCAGCGCCTCGTGGGCGAGGAGCTCGCGGTCGACCTCGCGAAACCCCACCCCATGCAGCGGCTGCTGCAGGGTGACGTCGGCTCCGGCAAGACCCTCGTCGCGCTGCGCGCGATGCTCGCCGTCGTCGACGGCGGGGGACAGGCCGCGCTGCTGGCCCCGACGGAGGTGCTCGCGGCGCAGCACCTGCGGAGCGTCACCGCGATGCTGGGCGACCTCGCCGGGGCCGGGACCTTCGACGCGGACCCCCGGGCCACCAGGGTGGTCCTGCTCACCGGCTCGATGGGCGCGGCGGCCCGCCGCGAGACGCTGCTCGCCGCCGCGAGCGGGGAGGCCGGGATCGTCATCGGGACCCACGCCCTGCTGCAGGAGCACGTCCAGTTCGCCGACCTCGGGCTCGTGGTCGTCGACGAGCAGCACCGCTTCGGCGTCGAGCAGCGCGACGCGCTGCGGGCCAAGGGCAACGGCGTCCCGCACCTGCTGGTCATGACCGCCACTCCCATCCCGCGGACCGTGGCCATGACGCTGTTCGGCGACCTCGAGACCTCGGTGCTCACCGAACTCCCGCCCGGCCGGGCCGACGTGCAGACCGTCGTGGTCCCGCAGGACAAGCCCGCCTGGATCGACCGGACCTGGCAGCGGATCGCCGAGGAGGCCGCCCTCGGGCGCCAGTCCTACGTCGTCTGCGCCCGCATCGACACCGACGACGAGGGGGGCGAGGACGGGACCCCGCCGGAACCGGGAGAGCCCGGGGAGTTCGAGGAACCACCGCCCGAGGACGAACCCCGGGGTCAGCGCTCGACCCCAGGGGGCAGGCCGGGCCGGCCGAAACCCCGGCCCGCGGCCGCCGTCAGCCAGGTCGTCGAGATCGTCCGCAACCACCCCGCGACCGCGGGCCTGCGCACCGAGGTCCTGCACGGCCGGCTCACCCCGGGCGAGAAGGACGACGTCATGAGCCGGTTCTCCGGCGGCGAGCTCGACGTCGTCGTCGCCACGACCGTCGTCGAGGTCGGGGTGGACGTGCCCAACGCCAGCGTCATGGTCGTCGTCGACGCGGACCGCTTCGGCATCTCCCAGTTGCACCAGCTGCGCGGGCGCATCGGCCGCGGCGGGTTGCCCGGCACCTGCCTGTTGCTCTCCGGCGCCTCCGAGGCGTCCCCGGCCGGACAACGCCTCGCCGCCCTCGCCCGCACCCGCGACGGGTTCGAACTGGCCCGCCTCGACCTCGAGCAGCGCCGCGAGGGCGACGTCCTGGGCGCCGCGCAGTCCGGGGAGCGCAGCTCCCTGCAGCTGCTCGGGGTCCTGCGCGACGCCGACCTCATCGCGCACGCCCGCGCCGCCGCGGTGACCCTCGTGGCCGCCGACCCCGACCTGTCCCGAGCCCGCCCCCTCGCCGCGGCCGTCGCGGCCCGGGTCAGCGGGGACACCGAAGCCTTCCTGGAGCGCGTGTGAGCAAGAAGAAGCCCCGTCCCGCCCGCCAGGTCGTCCTGGCCCTGGAGGGACTGCGGGTCGGCTACGGCGAACCCGTGTGCGCCCCCGTCACCGTCGACGTCGCCGCGGGCGAGGCGCTCTGCCTCGTCGGGGCCAACGGTGCCGGCAAGTCCACCGTCCTGCGCGCCGTCGCCGGTCTGCTGAAGCCGTTGAGCGGCAAGGTGACCCTGCGGGGGCAGGCCGTCGACGAACGCTCCGCGCAGTTCCGCCGCGAGGTCGCCTCCGTCTTCGACGAGGACGCCTGGTTCGCGGAACTCTCCGTGGCCGAGCACCTCGAGCTCGTCGCCCGCGGGCACGGGGTCCGCGACGTCGTCGCCGTCGTCGACGCCGAACTCGAGGCGCAACGCCTCACCGGCGCCGCCGACCAGCTCCCCGGGTCGCTCTCCAGCGGGCAGAAGCGACGACTGCTCCTCGCCGCCGCCCTCGTCCGCCCCCGCTCCGTCCTGCTGCTCGACGAACCCGAGCAGCGCCTCGACCCCACCGGGCGCGAGGCGCTCGCGGAACGGCTCGTCGCCGAACGCGACGCCGGGACCGCCCTCGTCCTCGCCACCCACGACGTCGTCCTGCTCCGGGCGCTCGCGACCCGCGCCGTCGTCATCGACGACCCCGACGTCGCTCCGGCGTGCCGCGTCGTGGACGCCGACGAGGCCGCGCGGATCGTCAGCGAACCCGTGCGATGACGGACGTCGAACCCGAGGTCGAACCCTGGCCGGAGCTCGTCGGGCCGCTCGCCGACCAGCCCTACCCGACCCGCCGCGAACTCCTCGACGAGGCCGCCCCCTCCAAGGCCGCCCGCGGTCTGCGGGCCACCTTCACCGACACCTACACCGTCGTCCTGCAGGTCGGCATCGCGTTCCTGCTGCTGCTCGGGGGCAGCGGAGGACTGCGCAACGCCCTCCGCAGCGGCCTGGCCACCAGCGGCGACGGGCCGGGCTGGCTGCCCCAGACCTCCGCCGTCCTGCTCTCGGTCGGCCTGTCCTGCAGCGTCATCGCCTTCGGCCTCGCCGCCTGGTGCCGCCTCGGGCCCGTCAGCCTCGCCACCGCCCCCACCACCTGGTGGACCCCGCTGCCCGTGCCGCGCGCCGACCTGCTGCGACCCGTCGTGCGCAACCGGGCCCTGGGCACGGCGCTCGCGGGCGGGCTGTTCACGGCGTGGAGCTCCTCGGTGGCCTTCGGGGTGGCGGGCGACCTCAGCGGCAGCACCGTCACCGGTGGGCTCCTCGGCGGGTTCGCCGTCGGGGCGGGCGTCGCCGCGGCGGGCTACGCCCTCGTCGTGCGACCGGCCGTGGGCGCCGGGGTCGAGGCGCTGCTGCGGGTGGGGCGGGTCCTCGACGGGATCGGCGTCGGGCTCGTCCTGGCCCTGGCGGCCTCGGCCGTGGTGGGCATCTCGGTGGACGCGGTGCACCCGCGGACGGTCGTCGTCCCGGCGGTCGTCGTCGGCGTGGGTGCGCTGGTCGCCCTCGTCCTGGTCGGCCGCCCGGCGTGGTCGTCGGTGGGAGAGATCCCCTCGCCGTCGCTGCGGCGCGGTGCGTCCCGGCTGGAACGCCTGACGTCCTCGGTCCTGCAGTTCGACATCCGCGAGATGGGTCGCGCCCTCTCGGCGGACTCCGGTGGCCGGGTGCGCCGCCGGGCCCGGTTCGAGCGCGTCACGGGTCCGGTCCGGGCCGTCATCGCCGCCGACCTCGTCCTGCTGCGTCGCCAGCCCCGCCGGTTGGTGACCGCCGGCGTGCTCGCGCTCGTGCCGTTCGTGCTGGCCGCGGGGACCTCCGCGCACCGCGCGGTCGCGGCGCTGCTCATCTGGATCGCGGGGTACGCCGCGGCGACGACGCTGTCCGAACCGGCCCGCGGGCTCGCGCTGGCTCCGGCGGCCGCGCGCACGCTGCCGATCTCGGCGACGAACATCGCCCTCGCCCGGTGGATCCCCGTCGCCGCGCTGATGGCGGTGTGGGGGGCGGTCGCCGTACCGCTGGCCGTCACCACCTCCGGTCTGCTGCACGGGGAGACGCAGGGCACGGCGTGGTGGTCCTGGGCGCTGCTGGGGGCCCTCGCCGGGCCCGGGTTCGCCGCCGCGGGGCTGCGGGGCGCCGTCCGGCCGGACCCGGACCTGTCCGGCCCGGTGATCTCCACCGCGATGGGCGGGTTGCCGCCCGGGGCGGCCGCCGCGACGACGACCGGTCCCGACCTCGCGGTCCTGGTCAGCGTGCCGGTGCTGCTGGCCGTGCTCTCGCGGGCCGCCTTCGACTGGCTGCTGCTGGGCCAGCTCGCGGCGACCCTGGCCGCGTTCGGCATCGGCTGGGCCTACGCCGCGCACCGTGCGCGGAAGATCTCGTGAGCGGGTCCTCGTGACCCGGCTCATCGCCGGGACCGCCGGCGGACGACGGCTGAAGGTCCCGCCGGGGGAGACGACCCGCCCGACCAGCGACCGGGTCCGCGAGGCGGTGTTCTCGGCCCTCGACGCCGCCGACGTCCTCGAGGGTGCCCGGGTGCTCGACCTCTACGCCGGCTCCGGGGCGCTCGGGCTGGAGGCGGCCAGTCGCGGTGCGACGCGGGTCGTCCTCGTCGAGGCCGCGCGGGCGGCCGCCCAGACCGCGCGGGCCAACGTCGCGGCGGTCGGGCTGCCCGGGGTCACCGTGGTGGCCGAGCGGGTGGAGAGGTTCCTCGCCTCGGCCGGCGCCGCGCTCGAGGGCGGCTGGGACCTGGTGTTCCTCGACCCGCCCTACGCCGTCGAGTCGAACGACGTGGCGACCGTGCTCGGCGCTCTCGTGCCCCTGCTGGCACCCGCGGCGACGATCGTGGTCGAGCGGTCCTCACGCACCGCCGAGCCGGTCTGGCCGGAGGAGTTCAGCGACGTGCGGCAGCGCAAGTACGGGGAGACCAGCGTGTGGACGGCGCGCTGTTAGCGTCGGGTCCCGTGAGCCGTTGCGTCTGCCCGGGCAGTTTCGACCCCGTGACCCTGGGGCACGTGGACGTCCTGCTGCGGGCGGCGGGGATGTTCGACACCGTCTACGCCGGTGTCGCGGTGAACCCCTCCAAGCGGGGCCTGTTCAGCGGTCCGGAGCGGGTGGAGCTCGTGCGGGCCGCGCTGGAGGAGACCGGCGACCCGCGGGCCGAGCGCGTGCTCGTCGAGGAGTTCGCCGACGGGCTCCTCGTCGACCACTGCCGCCGTCTCGGCGCCCCGGTCGTGGTGAAGGGCCTGCGCGGCGGCGGCGACTACGCCTACGAGCTGCCGATGGCGCTGATGAACCGGCACCTGGCCGACGTGGAGACGGTGTTCCTGGTGGGGGACCCGCGCGTCCAGCACGTGTCGAGCTCGCTGGTCAAGGAGGTCGCCCGCTACGGCGGCGACGTCTCCGGTCTGGTGCCTGCGGCGGTGCGCACCGCGTTGGTCGCCCGGCTGGGGGAGAATGCGGACCCGGGACGTCCCTGAGGACGACGTCCCCGAGAACGCTGAGAAGCAACGGAAAGGCTGTGGCTGTGGAGGTGCACGAGAAGCTCGGTGAGCTCGCCGCGCTCGTGTCGGGGGCGCGCGGGGTCCCGCTGTCGTCGTCGGTGATGGTCGACCGCGAGCAGCTGCTCGCCCTGGTCTCGGAGGTGCGCCGGCTGCTGCCGGCCGAGGTCCAGCAGGCCGGTGACGTGCTGGCCCAGCGCGACGAGGTCCTCGCGGCCGCCCGGTCCGACGCCGACCAGGTGCTCGCCGAGGCCCGTGAGCGGGCCGAGGAGCTCGTCGACGCGCAAGCCGTCACGAAGGCCTCGCGCGAACGCGCCGACCACATCGTCCTGTCCGCCCGCGACGAGGCCAAGCGCCTGCGGGTCGACGCCGACGCGTGGGTCGACCGCAAGCTCTCCGACTTCGAGGAGGAGCTGGACCGGCTCAAGCAGCAGGCCCACCGTGGGCGTGACCGGCTGAAGGTCCGCGGGGGCGAGGACGAGGTCCCCGAGGGGGCCACCGCGACGTCGCCGGAGACCTCCGAGGACGAGAGCGCGTCGTCCTGAGCACGATTGGGTCGCAGGGCACACCCTCGGTTACCCTTGGGGGCGGCCTCGGCGCGTGTGGTTCTGCCACCAGCGACGGGGTCTTGTGGTGTGTCGATCGAGTTCCAGCGGAGGTGTGGACGTGAGCAAGCAGAAGGTGCACGAAGGTCAGCTGGACCCGAACGCTCCGCTCGTGCTGTCCACGCACGACCTGGGCCGTCGGCCCGGCACGATGCGCACCTTGCAGCGCACCGTCCCGGCACCGGCCGAACTCGGGATCGCCGTCATCGGTGTCCCCGAGGGAGCCGACCTCGAGCTCGACCTGCGGCTGGAAGCCGTCATGGAGGGTGTGCTCGTCTCGGGCACCGTCCGTGGCACCGCCGTCGGGGAGTGCGGTCGTTGCCTCGCCGAGGTGACGCAGGACCTCGAGGTCACGGTGCAGGAGCTGTTCGCCTACCCCGGCAAGAAGCCGCTGGAGCTGGCGGACGACGAGGACGAGATCCGTGAGGTCGCCCAGGGCGAGCTCGTCGACCTCGAACCCGCGGTCCGTGACGCGATCGTGCTGGAACTGCCGTTCCAGCCCGTGTGCGACGGCCCCTGCCAGCAGGACTACGAGATCGGTGTCTCCGAGCAGGCGCCGCTCACCGAAGAACCGGCGGACCCCCGGTGGGCCGCTTTGCAGTCCCTGCTCGAGAGCAGTGACGACTCCCCGTCCGGAACCAGAGAGAAGAGCTGATCGTGGCAGTCCCGAAGCGGAAGATGTCCCGCAGCAACACCCGCGCCCGCCGTTCGCAGTGGAAGGCGACCGAAGAGACGCTGGTCCGCAGCAACGTGCGTGGCCAGGTCGCGTACTCGCGTCCGCACACCGCCCGGGTCGTCACCGACTCCGCCGGCACCCCGCTGTACCTGGAGTACAAGGGCCGCAAGGTCAAGGACCTCTGAGCTGACCGCTCAGCAGGCGCCCGCAGTCACGCCGGGCGGCGTCGGTGACGCCGCCCGGCTGACTGCTGCTCTGGGCGTGGAGATCGACGCCGACCTCCTGGAACTCGCGCTGACCCACCGCTCGTACGCGTACGAGAAGGGTGGGTTGCCGACCAACGAGCGCCTCGAGTTCCTCGGGGACTCGGTGCTCGGGCTCGTGGTCACCCACGAGCTCTACACCCGCTACGCGGACGTCTCCGAGGGCCGGCTCGCCAAGCTGCGGGCCGCTGTCGTGAACTCCCGCGCCCTCGCGGACATCGCCCGCGGGCTCGACCTCGGCGATCACGTGCGTCTCGGCAAGGGCGAGCTCGGCACCGGCGGCCGGGACAAGAACTCGATCCTGGCCGACACCATGGAGGCCGTCATCGGGGCGGCGTTCCTCTCGGTCGGGATGGACGGCGCCCAGGACTTCGTCCTGCGCCTGACCTCGCCGCTCATGGAGTCCTCCGAACGTCTCGGGGCCGGGACGGACTGGAAGACGGCGTTGCAGGAACTCACCGCGGCCGAGGGCCTCGGGGTGCCGTCCTACGCCATCACCGACTCCGGCCCCGACCACGCGAAGAACTTCACCGCCGACGCGGTGGTGGGGGGCACCGCGCTGGGGCACGGTGAGGGACGCAGCAAGAAGGAAGCCGAGCAGAAGGCGGCCTCGGCCGCCGTCGAGGCGTTGCGCGAGGCCACGGCCGCGGCCGCGCAACGCGCCGCGCACTGATCTCGTGCCCGAACTCCCCGAGGTCGAGGTCGTTCGTCGTGGAGTGGCCCGTTGGGTGCTCGGACGGACGGTCTCGACCACGAGGTTCCTGAACGCTCGCGCGATCCGTCGCCACGTCGCCGGGCCGGAGGACGCCGCCGCCCGCACCAACGGCCTCGTCGTCGCCGACGCCGTGCGCCGCGGGAAGTTCCTCTGGTTGCCGCTCGCCGACGCCGACGGTCACGCCGAGGAGGCGATGGTCGTGCACCTCGGGATGAGCGGTCAGCTGCTCGTCGAAGCCGCCGACGCGCCGCCGGAGAAGCACCTCCGCGCCGTGTGGACCTTCGACGACGACGGCGAGGAACTGCGCTTCGTCGACCAGCGGACGTTCGGCGGGGTCGCCGTCGTGCCGCTGGTGGGGACGCCCGACGGTGGTCTGGGCGGGCTGGGGGAGTCCTCCGACGCCTCGTGGTCGAGGTTCCTGCCCGCTCCGGTCGCGCACATCGCCCGCGATCCCCTCGATCCCGCCTTCGACGACGCCCTCTTCGCCCAGCGCCTGCGGGAGAAGACGACCGGGTTGAAGCGGGCTCTGCTGGACCAGACCCTCGTCTCGGGGGTGGGCAACATCTACGCCGACGAGTCGCTGTGGCGCGCGAAGCTGCACTACGCCCGGCCGACCCGGTCCATCACCCGGCCCCAGGCCGCCGCGCTGCTGGCGGGGTTGCGCGAGGTGATGAGTGCAGCGCTGGACGCGGGCGGGACGAGCTTCGACTCGTTGTACGTCAACGTGAACGGCGCGAGCGGGTACTTCGACCGGTCGCTGGCCGTCTACGGGCAGCTGGGACGGCCGTGCCCGCGGTGCGGGTCGCTGGTGCGTCGTGACGCGTTCATGAACCGGTCGTCGTTCTCCTGCCCCGGGTGCCAGCCGGTGCCGCGCACAGCGCACTGGTGAGCCCCGCCCGGGCGGTCCTCTTCGACGCCGACGGCGTCCTGGTGGACTCCCACGCGGGCTACCGCAGCGTCTGGGACCGCTGGTCCGCGCTGCACGGTCTCGATCCCGCCCTCGTGCACGCCGCGACCCACGCCCGTCGTCCGGTCGACACCATCGCCGCCGTCGCCCCGCAGCTCGACCCGGGGGCCGAGCACACCCGGCTGCGGGAGTTCGTCGAGGAACTGCCCGGGGCCTTCCCGGTGTTCCCCGACGCCGCGCCGCTGCTGGCTGCGCTCCCGGCCGAGAGTTGGGCGATCGTGACCTCCGGCGTCGCCGGGACGGTGCGGGCGCGGTTGCGGGCGGGCGCCCTGCCCGTCCCGTCGGTGCTCGTCGACGGGTCCGCCGTGCACGTGGGCAAACCCGACCCCGAGGGGTACCTGCTGGCGGCGCAGCTCCTCGGCGTCGCGCCGGGGGACTGCCTCGTCGTGGAGGATGCCCCGGCCGGGATCGACGCGGGACGCGCCGCCGGGATGCGGGTCGTCGCAGTGACGACGTCGCACCCGGCGGCGGACCTGGCGGCCGCGCACGTCGTCGTGGGTTCGCTGTCCCAGGCGACCCCGCACCTCCTCGCCTGGACGTCCACCGCCGGCGGGTGAGGTGCCCGTCGGGTGACCTGGCCCGGACAGGCGGAAGCCCCCGCACCGAGAGGTGCGGGGGCTCCGTCGTGGGTTCAGCCCTTGAGCGCGCCACCGAAGTTGAACGCCCCGCCGAGACGGCGGGAGAGCAGCACGTACAGGATGACGACCGGCAGCGTGTAGAGGATCGAGTAGGCCGCGAGCTGACCCCACTGGACCGACCCGTACTGGCCGAAGAAGGTGAAGATGCTCACCGAGGCCGGCAGCCGGTCGGGGGAGAGCAGCAGGATGAAGGGGATGAAAAAGTTCCCCCACATGCCGATGAACGTGAAGATCGTCACGACCGACATCCCCGGCCACATCAACGGCAGCACGATGTGGCGCAGCGTCTGCATCGAGTTCGCGCCGTCGGTCCAGGCGGCTTCCTCGAGGGTGAGCGGGACGCCGTCCATGAAGTTCTTCATGAGGAAGATCGACATCGGCAGCGCGGTCGTCGCCATGAACGCGACCGTCCCGCTGATGGTGTCGATGAGGTTGAGCTGCACGAACAGGCCGTAGACCGGAACCATGATGGCCGTGATCGGCAGACCGGTCGAGAACAGGATGGTCAGCAGGAACGGGCGCTTGTAGCGGGTGTTGAACCGCGACAGCGGGTAGGCGGCGAGCGTCGCCACCGCGATCGCGATGACCGTCGAGCCCACGCAGAGGACCAGCCCGTTCCACATCGGCCGGTAGGTCGTCTCCGGGGTGAGGATGGCCCGGAAGTTGTCGAGGCTGAAGTTCGACCCCGGCCACTCCAGCTTGAGGCCGGCCTGGGAGTTGAACGCGGCGAAGACGACCCACAGCAGGGGGACCAGGAACGTGATCCCGAGGACGGCCGTGACGAGGTTGATGACGCCGACGGCGACCCGGGTCCGGGGCCCGACGGGTTTGCTCGAGCCGACCGTGAGCTTGGTGGTGCTGAGCGCAGGGGTGGGGGTTTCGGTGGTCATGGGCGTCAGTCCTCGCGCAGCAGGCGCATGTAGATGATGGAGAAGACGCCGCCGACCGCGAGCAGGACGAGCGCGATGGCGGTGCCGTAGCCGATCTGACTGAAGGAGAAGGCCTGCTCGTACATGTAGAGCGGCAGGGTCTGGCTCTTGGTGCCGGGACCGCCTCGGGTCATCGTGTAGATGAGGCCGAACACGGACAGCGTCTGCAACGTGATGAGCATGAGGTTCGTCGTCACGGTGCGCTTGATCATCGGGACCGTGACCCAGCGGAGACGCCGCCAACCGGTCGCCCCGTCCATCTCGGCGGCCTCCTCGATCTCCTGGGGGATCTCGGAGAGGGCGGCGTTGTAGACGAGCATCGAGAACGCCGTCCCGCGCCAGACGTTGGCCAGGGAGACCGCGATGATCGGCAGGGTGTAGAGCCAGTTCTGGCCCAGCCCCAGCGTCGCGAGGATCTCGTTGAGGGTTCCGTCCTTGGCGAGGAACGCGTACCAGACGTACCCGGCGACGACCTCGGGGATGACCCAGGCGCCGATGACGGTGATGCCCACCAGGGTGCGGACCGCCTTCGCGGACCGCTTCTGCAGCAGCGCGAGACCGAGACCGAGGAGGTTCTGCCCCACGACGGCCGACAGGAACGTGAAGACCAGGGTCAGCACGACGGAGTTGCGGAACGTGTCACTGCTGAACGCGGCCCGGAAGTTGTCCAGGCCGACGAACTGGGTGTTGCCCGATCCTGCGCCGGTGAGCGCCGTGTTGGTGAACGCGGCGTAGATGCACCACAGGATCGGGCCGGCCAGGAACACCAGCAGCAGCAGGACCGCCGGCGTCAGGGGGAGGGCCCGAGCGATGTCCACCGAGATCGGGTGGGTCCTGCGCCGGAGTTCAGGCCCTCCGGGTGTTCCCGGGTTCGGACGGGTGATGGTGGCCACGGGACCTCCTTCCTGCTCGGGACGACGCTCAGAGCGTCGCGGTCTTGTCCTCGCCGACGATCCCCTTGACCGCCTCGTCGTACGCCTTGGCGGCGTCCTCGACGCTGGCCTGGCCGGTGACGACGGCTTCCATCGCGACCTGGATCTCGTTGGACACCCGGGGGTAGTCGGTGTTCTGCGGGCGGTACTGCGTGACCGGGACCAGGCTGGAGAAGAACTCCAGCGTGGGGTTGGAACCGGTGTAGTCGGCGTCGGCCGCGACGTCCTTGCGCACGGCGACGGCCGCGGAGTTGATGTTGTACTTGAGGTTGTTCTCGAACGACGTGAGCGTCGAGATGACCTTCCAGGCGTCCTCGGGGTTGGACGCGTTCTTGGTCATGGCCCAGGTCCAGCCACCGGACATGCTGATGCTGCCCTCGCCCGAACCGTCCCGCGTCGGCATCGGGGCCTGGCCCATGGTCTCGCTCCACTCCTTCCACGGCGCGCCGCCGGTGTCCAGCCAGGTGCTGGAGACCCACGACCCGTCGAGGTCGATGGCCAGCGTGCTGCCGGGCAGGAACTCCTCCTGGACCCGGGTGCCGACCTGGGCGTCGAGGGCGATCGTGGGGTCCGGGGCGAGCTTCTCGTCGAAGAGGGTCTTGAGGAAGGTGAGGGAGTCCTTGAACTCCGAGCTCCCCACGTTCCACTTGTCCTTGTCCGCGTCGTAGAGCGTCGAACCGGTCCCGTAGAAGATCATCTCGAAACCCTGCATCGACGCGGCCTCACCGGCGGCCTTGCCGGCGTAGACGTTGATCGGCGTGACGTTCGGCAGTTTCGCCTTGATCTGGCGGGCGGCGGTGAGGATGTCGTCCCAGCTGCCCGGTGTCCAGGTCTCGGGCAGGCCGGCCTGCGCGAAGAGCTTCTTGTTGTACCAGAGCGCACGGGTGTCGGTGCCGTCCGGCACCCCGTAGGTCTTGCCGTCGGCGGCCTTCGCGGCCCCCTTGGCGACGTCCTGGAACTGGTCCCACTCCTCCCACTCGTCCAGGTAGCTGTCCAGCGGCTGCAGGTACCCGGCGGTGATGTCGGAGTTGATGAGGAAGGTGTCCTCGTACACGATGTCGGGCGACGTGCGCGGCGAGCGCATCATCAGCTGGAGCTTCGTGTAGTAGTCGTTCTCGGAGGCGACGATGGGCTGCAGGTCCATGGTCTTGCCCGCGTTCGCCTTCTCGTAGGCGGCCTTGACGCCGGTGAGGTAGTCCTTCATCACCGTGCCCGAGCCCCACTGCTGGTAGGCGACCTTGATCCCCTTGCCCCCGGAGTCGTCTCCGGACTGGGAACCGCCACCACAGGCTGCGGTTCCGAGCAGGGTGCCGGCGCCCAGGCCGGTAGCTGTCAGGAAGTTGCGACGACGCACGATCCACTCCCTCGTGGCGGTGTCCGATGTGGTGCGCGCCGGCCGGTGGAGCTCCGGTGCGCCGTTCCGTGTCAGGAAAGTAAATCCAGTGGATTGACCGTGTCAACGGATCGGACGCATGATTCTGGGAACGATCCCAAGGGGGTCGCCGAGCGCGAGGAGGCGTGGTGCGACGTGGCACGAACCTGCCCTGGGTGGGCGACTACAACCAGGCGGTGGTGCTCGACGGCATCCGGCGCCACCCCGGCACGTCCCGCACGGACCTGGCCGGCGCGAGCGGGCTGACGCTGCAGACGGTCTCGAACATCGTCCGGCGCCTGGTGGAGCGCGGTCTCGTCCAGGAGGGGGTGGCCCTGCTGCGCCCCGGTACGGGTCCGGGGGCGGTGCGCGGTGCGGGCAAGCCGCGCACGGCCCTGTCGGTGCGTCCGGGGGCCGCGCTGGCCGTCGGCGTCCAGTTCGAGCGCGAGCACGTCGACGCCGTGCTGCTGGACCTGTCCGGGGTGGTGGTCGGGGTCGACCGCGAACCCCTGCCCGATCCGGAGGCCCCCGTGGAACTCGTGGTGGCCCACGCGGCCGGTCTCGTCCGCCGGCTGATCGACACCACCGGTGCGGTGGGGGTCCGCGGGGTCGGTGTCGCCGTCCCCGGGCCCCTGGACTTCGCCGGACCGGTGCGCAGTTCGGCGATCAACCTCCCGGGGTGGCGCGGGGTCGCCATCGCGGACCTGCTCCTGCGGGCCACCGGGTTGCCCGTCCTGGTGGAGAACGACGCGACCGCCGCCGCGGTCGGGGACCTGTGGCGTTCGCGCCGCACGGGGCGCAGCTTCCTCTACGTCCACGTCGGGGCGGGCATCGGCGGTGGGCTGGTGCTGCGCGACGAGGTGCTGCACGGGGAGTCCGGCAACGCGGGCGAGATCGGCCACGTCGTCGCCGACCCGGCCGGCCCGCCGTGTCCCTGCGGCTCCGTCGGCTGCCTCGAGGCCGTCGCCGCACCGGCCGCCGTGGTGCGCCGCTACGTGGAGCGGGTCGGCCCCCGGGCGGCGCGGGCGGCCGGGTTGCGCCTCGCCGAGCGGACCGTCCTGGACGACCACGACGTGCTGGGCACCCGGGCGGGCGCGGGGGACACCGTCGCCGCGGAGGTGCTCGACGCGGCGGCCGACGACATCGCGCGGGTGGTGCTCGGGGTGGTGAACGTCCTCGACGTGAGCGAGGTCGTCCTCGGCGGCGCAGGGTTGCGCCGAACGGGTGAGCGGCTGCGGGTCGCCCTGGCGGCCCGGCTGGGTGCGGCCATGACGCGCGAGGTCCACCCGGTCGGCGTGCGGCTGGGGGAGGCGGGGGAGCAGGCCGGGGCCCTCGGGGCGGCGAGCGCCGTCCTGCACGAGTCGCTGTCCTCGACCTGGGCCGGGGTCCACGCCCCGGTCCGGGCGCTGGTGATCTCGCCGGTCGCCCCGGTGCACTGAGCTCTGGCAGGATCGCCCGGGTTCCGCCCCGTCGACCCCGAGGTCCCGCATGTCGCACGCCCCTGTCCCGTCCGCCCTCGACCGCTGGTTCGAGATCAGCGCCCGGGGCTCCACCGTCGGACGCGAGGTCCGCGGTGGTCTCGCGACCTTCTTCACGATGGCCTACATCATCGTCCTGAACCCGCTGATCATCGGGACGCAGCCGGACGGGACCGGGGGCTTCCTGGGCGGTGGCAGCAGTCCCGACCTGGCCGCCGTCGCCGCGGGGACGGCCCTCGTGGCCGGGGTCGTGACCCTGCTGATGGGTGCGGTCGCGAACTACCCGCTCGCGCTGGCGACCGGGCTGGGCCTGAACGCGTTCCTGGCCTTCGGCGTGGCCAGCCTGCCGAGGATGACCTGGGCCGACGCCATGGGGCTCGTGGTCATCGAGGGCCTGGTGATCCTCGTCCTGGTGCTCACGGGTCTGCGGGAGGCGGTGTTCCGGGCGGTCCCGGCGCAGCTGAAGATCGCCATCAGCGTGGGGATCGGGTTGTTCATCACGATCGTCGGGCTCGTCGACTCCGGCTTCGTCCGGGCCGGCAGCGGCACCCCCCTGGAACTCGGCATCGGCGGGTTCCTGGCCGGCTGGCCGACCTTGGTGTTCGTCGTCGGGCTCCTGCTGACGATCGTCCTGATGGTCCGCGGCGTCCGGGGTGCGATCCTCGCCGGGATCGTCGTGGCGACCGTCCTCGCGGTCGTCGTGGAGGGCGTGGCGAAGCTCGGGCCGCGCACCGGCGCCGACGGTTCCGTCGTGAACGCGCGGGCGTGGGGGCTGAACGTCCCGGAGCTGCCCGACCGGTGGATCTCCACCCCGGACTTCTCGACGCTCGGGCAGTTCTCGCTGCTGGGCTCGTTCCGGGTCATCGGCGTGGTCAGCGTCCTGCTGCTGGTCTTCACGCTCCTGCTCGCCGACTTCTTCGACACCATGGGGACCGTCGTCGCCATCGGGGCCGAGGGGGACCTGCTGGACGCGGACGGGAACCCGCCGCGGATGCGCCGGATCCTCGTCGTCGACTCGATCGCCGCGGCCGCCGGTGGTGCGGGCGGGGTCTCCAGCAACACGAGCTTCATCGAATCGGCGACGGGGGTCGGTGAGGGCGCGCGCACGGGCCTCGCGAGCGTGGTCACCGGGGTGGCGTTCCTGCTGGCGACGTTCCTGGCCCCCGTGGTGTCGATCGTCCCCTACGAGGCGGCGACCCCCGCGCTCGTCGTCGTGGGTTTCCTCATGATGACCCAGGTCAAGGGCATCGACTGGTCGGACCTGGAGATCGCCCTGCCGGCGTTCCTGACGATCGTCCTGATGCCCTTCACCTACTCCATCAGCGCCGGCATCGGGGCCGGGTTCATCGCCTTCGTGGTGCTCAAGGTGGCCAAGGGCAAGGCCCGGCTGGTGCACCCGGTGCTGTGGGTCGTCGCGGTGCTGTTCCTCGTCTACTTCGCCATCGACCCGCTGAAGGAAGCCCTCGGGGTCTCCTGAAGGAACCCCCGGACGACGTCGACGAGGACGTCCGGGGTCTCGATCTGCGGGAGGTGGCCCGTCCCGGGGAGCAGGACGAACCCGGCCCCGGGGAGCGCCGCGGCGTAGGCGCGGCCGTAGTCGGGGTCCCCGATGCGGTCCGCCTCGCCCCAGACGACGAGGCTCGGCCGGGCGGTGCCCGCCAGCCGGCCGGCGAGGGTCGGGTCGGTCATCGCCGTACCGCCGTAGACCTGCAGGGTGGCGCGGTTGCCCGCCATCGCCGCGAGCCGCTCGGCGGGGAGCGTGGCGGGGTCGAGGCCGAACGTCGCGGGGTCGGCGTAGCTGCGCTCGGCGACCTGCTGCGGGGTGAGGGCGAAGAAGTCGGCGACGGGGTGGCCGGGGACCTCGATCCCGACGGCGTCCACCAGGACCTGACGACCGACCCGGGTGGTGTCGAGCAGCCCGAGTTCCGCCGCGATCCAGCCGCCGAGCGAGTTGCCGACGACCGTGACGTCGTGCAGGTCGAGGGACTCCAGCAGGCCGGCGTAGAGCCGGGCGAGGTCCCGGGGCGAACTCAGGGCCTCCGGGCGGGGTGTTCCCTCGAACCCCGGGTGGGTGGGGACGATCACCCGGACGTCCGCGGTGGCGGCCAGCCGGTGCGCCCAGGCGCTGACGGTGAGGGGACCGCCGCCGCCGTGCAGCAGCAGGACGGGACGACCGCGGCCCTGGTCGGTGCAGGTCACGGGCACGGTGGTGGTGTCGAGGGGGACGTCGATGAGCGGTATGTAAGGAACCTTAGGTCAGGTTCCTTGGATCCGCTACCCTGAGGACGTGGAACCTTCGCTGCAGGACGTCGGGCTGGCCGTCAAACGGCTGCAGTGGCGCCACCACCGGGACGCGAACCGGCAGTTGGCCACGCTCGGGGTCTCCCTCGTCCAGTGGGACGTGCTGCGACACCTCGACGCCGAACCCGAGGCCTCGCTGCACCGGCTCGCGGTCCTCACCTTCCAGACCGACCAGTCGATGGGCGAGCTGGCCCGGCGCATGATCGAGCGCGAACTCCTGGAGCGGGTCGAAGGGCCCGGCCGGGCGGTCCGGCACCGCCTCACCGCCGCGGGCGAGCAGGTGCGGGCGGCGGGGGGTGCCCTGCTCGACGAGGTCCTCGAGGAGTCGTTCGGCGGGTTGTCCGACCGTGACCAGGCGACGTTGCACCGGTTGCTGCTGCGCGCGCTGGAGCCGGGTCCTCCCTCGACGTGAGCGAACGACGTCCGGCGCACGACCCTGTTCCCCCGCGACCTGCACCGCCTCACCCCGTGAGGGTGGCGGCGGCGGTTCAGTCGAGGAGGGGGCGGAGGTTCTCGACCCACACGTCGTGGCCCACCTTCACGATGAGCGCCGCGACCACCACCAGGAAGACGGTGCGGATGAAACGGGTGCCGCTGGCGATGGCCATCCGTGAGCCGAGGTAGCTGCCGCCCACGTTGGCCGCGCCCAGGAGCAGAGCCAGTCCCCAGACGACCGATCCGTGCGGGACGAAGAAGAGCAGGGCGCCGAGGTTGGTGGCGAAGTTCACGATCTTCGCCTTGGCGCTGGCCTGCAGGAAGTCGTAGCCGAGGAGGCTGACCATCGCGATGACCAGGAACGTCCCCGTCCCCGGACCCAGGACGCCGTCGTACACCCCGATGGCCAGGCCCACCGCGACGGCGGCGCGGTAGTGCGCGTGCCCGGAGAAGCGCAGCGACGTCGTCCCGCCCAGGGCCGGCCGCAGCAGGGTGATGGTCGCGACGGTGACCAGGGCGACGACGATGACGGGTTTGAACACCGCGACCGGTAGGGCCGCGGCGATCGAGGCACCGCCGAAACTGCCCACGAGGGCGACCGCCGCCATCGGCAGGGCCGTCCGCAGGTCGGGCCGGGCCCGCCGGTAGTACGTCAGGGCGCTGGTGGAGGTCCCGAAGATCGAGCCGAGCTTGTTCGTGGCCAGGGCCTGGACGGGGGCGAGACCGGGGACGAGCAGCAGGGCCGGGAGTTGCAGGAGGCCCCCGCCGCCGACCACGGCGTCCACCCAGCCCGCCGCGAAGGCGGCCAGGAGGAGCAGCAGGAGGGTCGGGACGGCGAGGTCGGGCGGGAAGAGGACCGCTCCGGCCACCGACGAGGCGATCACCGACGAGCGGCCCGGGGGATCAGCGCGGCGACGGCGTCGGCGACCGGGGTGGGACCGGCGGTGAGTTCCACCACGGAGCGGTTCAGCCGGGGTTCGGCCAGGGCCGCGTCGAGGAACGCGGCCACGTCGTCGCGCGGCACGTCCCCGTACGCCAGGGCTGCCCGCGCGGCGACCGTGCCCGTCCCGGGGGAGTCCACCAGGGTCCCGGGGCGCACGATCAGCCAGTCGAGGTCGGTGGCGGCGAGGTGCGCGTCGGCGTCCTTCTTGACCCGCACGTAGTGCTCGAACCCCTCACCGAGATCGCCCCCGCGCCCGGCCTCGGGGAACACCGAGACCAGCAGGAACCGGGACACCCCAGCCTGCGCGGCGGCCGCGGCGGCCTTGACCACTCCCTCGCCGTCGATGGCGCTCGTCTGGTCCCGGCCCGTCCCGTGGGCCCCGGCGCTGAACACCACGGCGTCGTGCCCGGCCAGCTTCGCGGCGAGCTCGTCCACGCTGTCGGCGACGAGGTCACCGGCGACGGGGGTCGCACCCTGCTCGGCGATGGTCGCGGCCTGCGCCCCGGCGCGGTGCATCCCGCTGACCTCGACGCCCCGGGCGACGAGCAGGGCGCTGAGTCGACGTCCGACGCCGCCGGCGGCACCGATCTGGAACACCTTCACGGGAACCTCCTCCAGCCGGACGGGGTCCCCGGCGTCGTACGATGGTTGTCGTAGTACGACGAAGACCGTAGCACCCACCTGCGGAACGGAGAGGAGCGAGAGTGCGGACCCTGGAGCACCCCGAGAAGGAGCGGTTCTCCCTCGACGCCGTGCTGGCGGCCCTGGCCGACCCCGTCCGGCGGCGCATCGTGGCGCAGCTGGCCGGGGGGCACGACGACCAGGCCTGCATCGCG
Source organism: Kineococcus sp. AC630 (assembly GCF_979255925.1). NCBI lineage: Bacteria > Bacillati > Actinomycetota > Actinomycetes > Kineosporiales > Kineosporiaceae > Kineococcus > Kineococcus sp. AC630. The sequence goes on along the minus strand of NZ_CEEDMJ010000021.1, from coordinate 14,807 downwards.
TTCGACCTCCCCGTGACCAGGTCGACCTCGACGCACCACTTCCGGGTCCTGCGGGAGGCCGGCGTCATCGACCAGCGCTACCGCGGAACGGCCATCCTCAACACCCTGCGCCGCGCCGACCTGGACGACCGCTTCCCGGGACTGCTCCAGGCCGTGGTCGACGCCCACGCGGCGACCCTCACGGGCGGGCGCGGGGAACGAGTCGCTCCAGCTGGGTGACGTGCTGGGGTCCGAGCTCGGAGACGTCGGCGACCTCGAGGAGCTTCATCGTCCGCACGACCTGCTCGGTGAGGATCTGGATCGCGCGGTCGACGCCCTGACGTCCACCGGCCATGAGGCCGTAGAGGTAGGCACGCCCGACGAGGGTGAACTTCGCACCCATCGCGAGGGAGGCGACGACGTCGGCTCCGTTCATGATGCCGGTGTCGATGACGACCTCGGTGTGGTGGCCGACCTCGCGGACCACCTCGGGCAGGAGGTGGAAGGGGATGGGGGCGCGGTCGAGCTGGCGGCCTCCGTGGTTGGACAGGATGATCCCGTCCACGCCGAGGTCGACGAGCTTCTTGGCGTCCGCCACGTTCTGGACGCCCTTGATGACGAGCTTCCCGGGCCACATGCCGCGGATGGTCTCGAGGTCGCCGTAGTCGATGGAGGGGTCCATCGCGTAGTCGAGGAGTTCCCCCACGGTGCCGCCGGTCTCGGTGAGGGAGGCGAACTCGAGCTTGGTGGTGGTGAGGAAGTCGAACCACCACCAGGGCCGGGTCATCGTGTCGAGGATGGTGGAGGCGGTGAGCTGGGGCGGGATGGAGAAGCCGTTGCGCTTGTCGCGCAGGCGGGCTCCGGCGATGGGGGTGTCGACGGTGAACATCAGGGTGTCGAAACCGGCCTTCGCGGCGCGTTCGACGAGGCCGTAGGAGATCTCGCGCTGGCGCATGACGTAGAGCTGGAACCAGTTGCGGCCCGTGGGGTTGGCGGCCTTCACGTGCTCGATGGAGGTGGTGCCCAGGGTGGAGAGGGTGAAGGGGATGCCGGCCGCCCCGGCGGCGCCGGCTCCGGCGGTCTCGCCCTCGGTCTGCATGAGACGGGTGAAGCCGGTGGGGGCGATGCCGAAGGGCAGGGCCGAGGGGCCGCCGAAGATCGTGGTGGAGGTGTCGACCGTGGAGACGTCGTGCAGGATCGAGGGGTGGAACTCCACGTCGGAGAACGCCTGGCGGGCGCGGGCGAGGGAGATCTCGCCCTCGGCGGAACCGTCGGTGTAGTCGAAGGCGGCGCGCGGGGTCCGGCGCTTGGCGATGTGACGCAGGTCCTCGATGGTGAGCGCGGACTCGAGGCGGCGTTTGCGGCCGTCGAGTTCCGGCTTCTTGAACTGCACCAGCTCCAGGATCTCGCGGGCGTTGGGGACCTGACGTTTCACGACACTCCTGCGGTGGTGCGATCCGGGACGTAGGTGGTGAGGTCGGCAGTCTGGCGCACCAGGGACCGCAGCGCCTCCAGGGACCCGGACAGGTCCCCGGCCGCGCGGGCCTGGACCAGGACGTTGCCCAGGGCGGTGGCCTCCACGGGCCCCGCGACGACCGGCAGTCCGCAGGCGTTCGCGGTGAGGCGGCAGAGCAGGGCGTTGCGGGCCCCCCCGCCGACGAGGTGGACGACGCGCACGGGGTGGCCGGACAACCGGACCGCGTCGGCGACGGTGCGGGCGAACGCGTCAGCCAGGCTCTCCAGCACGCAGCGCACGACCTCGGCGGGGTCCACCGGGGGACGGCGCCCGGACTCCGCCACCGCCGCGGCGACCCGTTCGACCATCGGCCCGGGGGCCAGGAAGCGGGCGTCGTCGATGTCGATCACCGGTCCGCCCGGCGGGACCTCCGCCGCGGCGGCGAGGAGCTCGCTCAGGTCGACCCGGTCCCGCGCGGACCACTCGGCGACGCACTGCTGCAGGACCCACAGGCCCATGACGTTGCGCAGGTAGCGGATCCGGTCGTCCACGCCGCGTTCGTTGGTGAAGTTCGCCGCGAACGACTCCGCCGAGACGACGGGGTGTCCTAGTTCGACGCCGACCAGGCCCCACGTCCCGCACGCGATGTAGGCGAAGTCGTCGTCCGCGGCCGGGACGGCGACCACGGCCGAGGCCGTGTCGTGCGAACCGACCGCCACGAGGCGGGTTCCGGGGTCCAGTCCCGTGGCGTCGAGCACGTCGGAACGCAGGGTTCCCAGGACGGTTCCCGGGTCGTGCACGGGCGGCAGCAGCGTCCGCGCGAGCCCGGCGAGGTCCACGAGGTCGTCGGCCCAGCGTCCGGTCGCGACGTCGGCCAGGCCCGTCGTCGAGACGTTGGTGGCCTCCGCACCGCGGACGCCGGACAGCCAGAACCCGAAGAGGTCCGGGAGCAGCAACGCGTCGGACGCCGCGCCCAGCAGCGGCCCGTCCGCCTCGGCGATCAGCTGGTAGATCGTCGTGAACGGCAGGTGCTGCAGACCGTTGCGCCGGTAGAGCTCCGCCCCGGGAACCCGGGCCAGGACACGCTCGGCGACCCCCTCGGTCCGGGGGTCGCGGTAGTGCCGGGGGGTCCCCAGCAGCGTCCCGTCGGGGGCCAGCAGGCCGTAGTCGACGGCCCAGGTGTCGACGGCCACGGTGCTCGCCCCGGGGTTCGTGCGGGCGACGGCGCGCAGACCGACGAGGACCTGCTGCCACAGGCCGACGGCGTCGGTGACCAGCCCGCCGTTGACCGGGATCGGGCCGTTGGGAAAGCGGTGCAGCTCTTCCAGGTGGAGCACGCCGGGTGCGGCCGTGCCGAGCATCACCCGGCCGCTCGAGGCGCCGAGGTCCACCGCGATGTGGACGGACATCGTTCGGGCTCCTATCGGAGGAACGCGGCGGCGACGCCGGCGTCGACGGGGACGTGCAGACCGGTCGTGTGGCTGAGTTCGCCGGCGGTGAGGACGAACACCGCGTTGGCCACGTGCTCGGGCAGGACCTCGCGCTTGAGCAGGGTGCGCTGGGCGTAGAACTTCCCGAGGTCCTCCTCCTCGATGCCGTAGGTCTTGGCCCGCGAGGCGCCCCACCCGCCGGCGAAGATGCCCGACCCGCGGACGACCCCGTCGGGGTTCACCCCGTTGACCTTGATGCCGTGCTCACCGAGTTCCGCGGCGAGGAGGCGGACCTGGTGGGCCTGGTCGGCCTTCACCGCGGAGTAGGCGATGTTGTTCGGGCCGGCGAAGACGGAGTTCTTGGAGGCGATGTAGACGATGTCACCGCCGAGGCCCTGGGCGATGAGGACGCGGGCCGCGGCCTGGGCGACCAGGAAGGAACCTTTGGCCATGACGGCGTGCTGCAGGTCCCAGTCCTTCTCGGTGGTCTCCAGCAACGGCTTCGAGATCGACAACCCGGCGTTGTTCACGACGAGGTCGAGACCGCCGAAGGCCAGGACGGCCTGATCGACCGCGGCCTTCACGGCGTCGGGGTCGGAGACGTCGGCCGCGACCCCGACCGCGACGTCGGACGATCCCAGCTCGGCTGCCGCGGCCCGGGCTGTGGCCAGGTCCAGGTCGGCGATGACGACGCAGGCGCCCTCGGTGGCCAGGCGGGTGGCGATGGCCTTCCCGATGCCGGAGGCGGCACCGGTGACCAGGGCGATGCGGGTGGCCAGGGGTTTCGGCTTCGGCATCCGCTGGAGCTTGGCCTCCTCCAGGGCCCAGTACTCGATGCGGAACTTCTCCGCCTCGTCGATGGGGGCGTAGCTGGAGACCCCTTCGGCGCCCCGCATGACGTTGATGGCGTTGACGTAGAACTCGCCCGCGACGCGGGCGGTCTGGGCGTCCTTGCCGTAGGAGAACATCCCGACCCCGGGGACGAGCACGACGAGCGGGTCGGCGCCGCGGATCGCCGGGCTCGAACCGTCGGCGTGGCGGTCGTAGTAGGCCTGGTAGTCGGCCCGGTAGTCCTCGTGCAGTTCCTGCAACCGCGCGATCGTGGTCTCGAGGTCGGTCGTCGGGGGCAGGTCGAGGAGAAGGGGTTTCACCTTGGTGCGCAGGAAGTGGTCCGGGCAGGACGTGCCGAGCGCGGCCAGGCGGGGGTGCTCGGTGCGGGAGAGGAAGTCCAGGACCACGTCGGCGTCGCTGAAGTGACCGACCTGGGGCTTGTCGCGGGAGGCGATCCCGCGGATCACCGGCGCCAGGGCGGCGGCCCGGGCCCGGCGCACTGCGGGTTCCAGGGCCTCGTGGCCGGCCAGCACGGGGCCGAAGGGTTGCGGGCGGGAGTTCTGCGCCAGGAACGCCTCAGCGGTCTCGATGATCCACCGGGAGTTCGCCTCGGCTTCCGCCGAGGTGTCGCCCCAGGCGGTGATGCCGTGCCCGCCGAGGATCGTGCCCACCGCCTGGGGGTTGGCGTCCTTGATCGCGGCGATGTCGAGGCCGAGCTGGAACCCCGGACGGCGCCACGGGACCCAGACGACCTTGTCGCCGTAGACCTGTTCGGTCAGCTTCTCCCCGTCGGTGGCGCAGGCCAGGGCGATGCCGGCGTCGGGGTGGAGGTGGTCGACGTGAGTGGCGTCGACCAGGGCGTGCATCGCGGTGTCGATGGACGGGGCGGCGCCGCCCTTGCCGTGCAGGCAGTAGTCGAACGCGGCGACCATCTCGTCCTCGCGGTCCAGACCGGGGTAGACGTCCTTCAGAGCGCGGACGCGGTCCAGGCGCAGGACGGCCAGGCCCTGCTCGGTGAGCGTTCCGAGGTCACCGCCGGATCCCTTGACCCACAGCAGTTCCACGTCGGTGCCGGTGACGGGGTCGGTGGCGCTGCCCTTGGCGGAGGTGTTCCCGCCGGCGTAGTTGGTGAACCGCGGGTCGGCCCCCAGGGTGTTCGAGCGGGCGATCAGTTCCTCGACCGTGGTCCGTCCTGCAGGACTCATGCTCCCCATCCAGCCTGCTGGCCCCCGATGCGTTCGGCGGCGATCCGTGCGAGGTAGCCCGAGGCCTTGAACGCGGCCATCGGGTCCGGGTCCAGGCCCATCTCCTCGCGCAGTCCGGCGAGGAGGGGGCGGACGTCGGTGTGGTACGCGTCCATGAACACGTCGTTGGCGGCGAGGACGTCGCCGGCCTGCTGGGCGGTGCGCAGCGCGTCGCGGTCGACGAGCAGGGCCTTGGCGGTGGCCTGCTGGACGTTGGTGACGGAACGGATCTGGCCGGGGATCTTGTCCTCGACGTTGTGGCACTGGTCGAGCATGAAGTTCACGCCCGCACCAGCGGGATCCCAGGCGGGGTCCGGGCGCAGGGCGTCGGAGCGGACGATCTCGTACATGATCCGGAACAGCTGGAAGGGGTCCGCGGCGCCGGCCATGAGGTCGTCGTCGGCGTAGAAGCGGGAGTTGAAGTCGAACGCGCCGAGGCGGCCCTGGCGCAGCAGCTGGACGACGATGAACTCGATGTTGGTGCCGGGGGCGTGGTGCCCGGTGTCCAGGACGACCTTGGCCCTCTCGCCGAGTGCGAGGCAGTGCAGCAGCGAGGTGCCCCAGTCGGGGACGTCGGTGGAGTAGAAGGCGGGTTCGAAGAACTTGTACTCCAGGACGAGGCGGTGGTCGTCGTCGAGGAGGGCGTAGATCTGCTGCAGGGACTCCGCGAGGCGGTCCTGGCGGTCCCGCAGGTCGTCCTGGCCGGGGTAGTTGGTGCCGTCCGGGAGCCACAGCTTGAGTTCCTTGGACCCGGTGGCGCGCATGACGTCGATGCACTGCGCGTGGTGGGCGACGGCCTTGGCGCGCACCTTCGGGTCGGTGTGGGTCAGGGAGCCGAGCTTGTACTCGTCGTCCTGGAAGAGGTTGGAGTTGATCATGCCGATGGTGACGCCGAGGTCGGCGGCGTGGGCGGCGAGCTTGCCGTAGTCGTCGACGAGGTCCCAGGGGATGTGCAGGGAGACGCGGGGGGCGATGCCCGTGTAGCGGTGCACCTGGGCGGCGTCGCTGAGCTTCTCGAAGGGGTCGCGGGGGGTTCCGGGGGTGCCGAACACCTTGAAGCGGGTGCCGGAGTTCCCGAACGCCCAGCTGGGGAGTTCGATCGTCTGCTCGCGCAGGGCGGCGAGGACCTGTGTCTCGTTCATGGGGACTCCACTCCATCGGGGGTCCGGTCACGATAGCGGGACTTTGACACGTTTCACAAGGTGCGTCGCGCACGCTGCCAGCCGAGGCGGTCGACGTTTCGGGCCTTGGTCCACGCCCTCGGGCGGGTAAGCGCATTCCGCCCTGACCTGCGAAAACGATCCGGGAATGTGACGGCCCGGTGCTTGACTCCTGGCGCCTTCGGTCTCCAGACTCTGGGTGCCGCTTTGAATCGTGTCAGGCGGAGAAGTGCCGGCACTGCCGCCGGCTGCAGTCTCGAAGAGGAGACGTCCATGACACACGATCCACACCGCGTCCGACCGTTGCGTCGCGCCCTCGCCCTGGCCGTCGTCCTGACCCTGGCGCCGCTGACCGCCTGCAGTGCGGGCAGCCTGGGCTCGACCTCCGACGACAGCGCCGGAGGCACGACCATCACCTGGCTCACGGGGGTCGACGAGACGGCGCAGGCCACCGCGAAGGCCGTCGTGACCGCCTTCGAGAAGGAGAACCCCGACATCACCGTCAAGCTCGACGGCAAGCCGGCGGGGACCGAGGGCGACAACCTCGTCAAGACCCGGTTGCAGACCGGCAGCATGCCCGACGTCTTCGACTACAACTCCGGCTCGCTGTTCCAGCAGATCGCACCGGAGAAGAACCTGGCGAAGCTCACGGGCGACGCCTCGGTGGCGAAGGTCGACGAGGCGTTCACACCGCAGGTGTCGGTGGGCAACGACGTCTACGGGGTCCCCTACGGAACCGCCTTCGGTGGCGGGGTCATGTACAACAAGAAGGTCTTCGAGCAGCTCGGTCTGAGCGTCCCGACCACCTGGGCCGAGTTCCTCAGCGTCAGCGACAAGATCAAGGCCGCCGGCATCACGCCGGTCGTCCAGACCTACGGCGAGACCTGGACGGCGCAGCTCTTCGTGCTCGGCGACTTCCACAACGTTGCCGCGGCGAAGCCGAACTGGGCCGCCGACTACACGGCGAACAAGGCCAAGTACGCCACCGACCCGGTGGCGGAGGCGGGGTTCCAGCACCTGCAGGAGGTCTACGAGAAGGGGTACGAGAACCCCGACTACGCCTCCGCCAAGGTGCCGGACGGCATGCGGATGCTCGCCGACGGCACGGGGGCGATGTACCCGATCCTCTCCAGCAACATCACGACCCTCGCCGCGGCGTCGCCGGACAAGGTGAACGACATCGGCTTCTTCGCGCTGCCGGGGACCGACGCCGCGGCGAACGGGCTCACGGCCTGGTTCCCGAACGCCGTCTACATCCCGGCCACGACGAAGGGGGACCAGCTGAGCGCCGCGAAGAAGTTCCTGGCCTTCGTGGCCAGCCCGGCCGGTTGCGAGGCGCAGACTTCCGCCAGCCCGCCCACCGGTCCGTACCTGGTCGAGGGTTGCACGTTGCCGGCGGACGTTCCCCAGGTGACCAAGGACGTCCAGGCCTACTTCGACGCCGACAAGCAGTCCCCGGCGCTGGAGTTCCTGTCCCCGGTCAAGGGGCCGAACCTGGAGCAGCTCTGCGTGCAGGTGGGCTCGGGCATCAGCTCGGCCGCCGACGCCGCGAAGCTGTACGACCAGGACGTCGAGAAGCAGGCCCAGCAACTCGGCCTCGCGGGCTGGTGACGGACGTGTCGACGACCGTCAGCACGGACTCGCCGAAGGCGCGCGTCCACGCCCCCCGCGGCGAGCGTCGTGGTGGGCGTCGACGCAGCTTCTACCCGAACTGGTTCTACCTGCCGGCGGCCGTCGTCTACGGCCTGCTCTTCCTCATCCCCACGTTGCTGTCGTTCTACTTCAGCCTCACCCGGTGGACGATCTTCACCAGTGAGTTCATCGGGTTCGACAACTTCCGGCAGTTCTTCTCCGAACCCGCGCTGACGAAGGGCTTCGTGAACACCCTGGTCTACGCGGTCATCACCTCGGGCGCGAAGGTCGTGCTGGGGATGGCCCTGGGGTTGTTGCTGACGTCGCAGATCGTCGGCCGCGGATACCTCCGCTCGGTCGTGTTCTTCCCGGTGCTGGTGTCGACGGTCGGGGTCGGCATCACCTTCCAGGTCCTGATGCACCCCAGCAAGGGCGTCATCAACCACGTCCTGGGGATGGTCGGCCTCGACGGGCCGGGCTGGTTGACGAACCCCTCGCTCGCCCTGTTCTCCGTCGCGCTCGTGGACGTCTGGAAGGGCGTCGGGCTCGCCACGGTCATCTACATGGCCGGGATCGTCTCGATCCCCAACGAGTACCGTGAGGCGGCGAAGGTCGACGGGGCCGGGCCGTGGGCGTCGTTCCGCAACATCGTCCTGCCGTTGTCCTGGCCCGCGACGTCCACCGTCGTGACGCTCTCGCTCATCGGCGGCCTGCGGTCCTTCGACCTGATCTGGGCCATGACGAAGGGCGGTCCGGGTTTCACCTCCGACGTGATCGCGTCGGTGATCTACAAGCAGTACCAGGCCGGTTTCTACGGCCTCTCGACGGCGGGCAACGTGATCCTGTTCATCGCGGTCACCGCGATCGTGATCCCGTTGACCCGGTTCATGGCGAAGCGTGAGGTGGACCTGTGAACCGGACCCTGGCCCGCTACGGGCTCGGCGGGGTGGCCATCGTGGCCAGTGTCGTCGTCTTCCTCGTGCCGTTCGCGTTCATCGTCCTCACGGCTGTGATGGACGCCCAGCAGGCCGGGGAGTTCGCGCTGGCCTGGCCACGGAACTTCGACCTCGTGCAGAACTTCACGACGGTCCTCCAGACGCGCGACTACATCCTGGTCATCGCGTTCATCAACTCCACGGTCCTCACCGTCGTCTCGGTGACCGCCCTCGTGATCCTGGGGGCGATGGTCGCCTTCGTGCTGCAGCGCCGCAAGAGCCGGCTGACCTCGGTGGTGAGCTTCCTCGTGCTGGCCGGGCTCATCATGCCGCCGGCCATCGTCCCGACGATCTGGGTGCTGCAGAAGCTGGGGTTGTTCGGCGGGATGCCGGGCCTGATCTTCGTGGAGATCGCCTACGGGCTCTCGTTCACGATCCTGCTGTTCCGGGCCTTCCTGGGTACGGTTCCCCGCGAGCTCGACGAGGCCGCGATCCTCGACGGTGCGGGTCCCTTCCGTTTGTTCTTCCGGGTGATCCTGCCGCTGCTGCGACCGGTCACGGTGACGATCATCGTCGTGCAGTCGGTGAACATCTTCAACGACTTCACCAACCCGCTGTACTTCGCGCCCGGTGACGACAACGCGACGGTCCAGCTGACCTTGTTCAACTTCCAGAGCCAGAACCTGAACTCCTACAACCTGCTGTTCATGGACATCCTGCTCATCACCATCCCGCCGTTGCTCATGTACCTGTTCTTCAACCGTCAGATCGTCGCCGGCATGACGTCCGGCGCCGTCAAGGGCTGAACCCGGCCCCACCGTCGCACCGCAGGAGGAAGCACCCCCATGACCCCACGCTGGCAGGCGGCGATGATCGTCGCCGACGAGGTCGACCAGGCTCCGTTGTTGCGCACGCGCTTCACCCTCGACGAGGGCCACGGGGAGGTGACCTCGGCCGTCCTGCACGTCAGTGCCCTCGGGGTGGTGGAACCCCAGCTCGACGGTGAACCCGTGGGCGAGGACGTCCTCACCCCGGGCTGGAGCAGCTACGAGTGGCGGTTGCGCTACGTCAGCCACGACGTGACGTCGCGCCTCACCGCGGGGGACCACGTCCTCGGCCTGGCGCTGGGCAACGGATGGGCCGTCGGGCGCCTCGCGTGGAGCGGCAGGAGCGGGCTGTACTCGAAGGACGTCGGCGGTTTCGCGCAGCTCGAGGTCACCTTCGCGGACGGCCACGAACAGGTCGTCGCGACCGGCGCCGACTGGCAGGCGCGGTCTTCGGCGGTGCTGGCCGATCAGATCTACGACGGTCAGACGATCGACGCCCGGTTGCGGGAACCCCGCTGGGCCGCGCTCGACGGCCCCGCCGACGGGTGGAGCGGGGTGCACGTCGCGGAGTTCGACACCGGGCGCCTCACCGAGCACCTCGGGCCCCCCGTGCGTCGCCAGGAAGTGGTCCGACCCGTCGCGGTGACGACGTCGCCGAGCGGGCAGACCCTCGTCGACTTCGGCCAGAACCTCGTCGGCTGGTTGCGCTTCACGGTGCAGGGCGAGGCGGGTTCGACCATCACCGTCCGGCACGCCGAGGTCCTCGAGCACGGCGAGCTCGGCGTGCGTCCGCTGCGCACCGCCGAAGCGACCGACCGGTTCGTCCTCTCCGGCGGGCGCGACACCTTCGAACCCACGTTCACGTTCCACGGGTTCCGCTACGCCGAGGTCGGGGGCTGGCCCGGGGTCCTCGACGTGACCGACCTCGAAGCCGTCGTCGTGCACTCCGAACTGCGCCGCACGGGCGAGTTCGAGTGCTCCCACGAACTCGTCAACCAGCTCCACCGCAACGTCGTCTGGGGCCAGAAGGGGAACTTCCTCGACGTCCCCACCGACTGCCCGCAGCGCGACGAACGGCTCGGCTGGACCGGCGACCTCGCGGTGTTCGGCCCCAGCGCCGCCTACCTCTTCGACGTGTCGACGTTCCTGCAGGACTGGTTGCGCGACCTCGACGCCGAGCAGGCCCACAACCACGGCATCACGCCCTACGTCGTCCCGGACGTGCTGAAGTGGTCGCCCATCAAGGAGGTGCGGGGCACGCCCGACTCGACGTCGTTCTGGTCCGACGTCGCGGTCTGGCTGCCGTGGTCGCTCTACCAGGCCTACGGCGACGAGGCGGCGCTGGCCGAGGCCTACCCCGCCGCGGTCGCCCACGTGCGCCGCGTGGAGTCCTTGCTGTCCCCGACCGACCTCTGGGACACCGGGTTCCAGTTCGCCGACTGGCTGGACCCGGACGCACCGCCGGACGACCCGGCCGCGGCCAAGGCGGACAAGGGCGTGGTGTCGACGGCCGCCGCCCACCGCAGCGCCCGGACGCTCGCCCGGATCGCGGAGGTCCTCGGGAAGCCGGCGGACGTGGCGGAGTTCGGCGCGCTGGCCGACCGCCTGCGCACCGCGTTCACCGAGCACTACGTCGAGGCCGACGGCCGGGTCCGGTCCGACTGCGCCACGGTCTACGCCCTGGCCATCGACTTCGGGCTGCTCGAGGGCGACGTGCGGGCGAAGGCGGGCGACCGGCTCGCCGAGGTCGTGGCCAAGGCCGGCTACCGCGTCTCCACGGGGTTCGCGGGAACCCCCTACGTGACCGACGCCCTCACCTCGACCGGCCACCTGGAGGAGGCCTACCGGCTGCTGCTGGAGGAGGGCTGCCCGTCCTGGCTCTACCCGGTGACCATGGGGGCGACGACGGTCTGGGAACGCTGGGACTCGATGCTGCCCGACGGGACGATCAACCCGGGGCAGATGACGAGCTTCAACCACTACGCCCTGGGGGCCGTGGCCGACTGGATGCACCGGGTGGTGGCGGGTCTGTCCCCGCTGGAGCCCGGCTACGCCCGCTCGCTCATCGCCCCGCAGCCCGGCGGTGGCCTCACGTGGGCGCGGGGTGCGCTGGAGACCCCGCACGGCCGTCTCGCGGTCCACTGGCGCGACGAGCCGAGCGGGCTCACCGTCGACGTCACGGTGCCGGCCGGGACGACCGCACTGCTGCGGCTGCCGAACGGGACCGAGCAGGAACTCACGGCCGGTGAGCACACGGTGACCGCCTGAGAAGCAGAGCGTGACGAACGGCCCGGTACGGCGTGATCACCCGCGCGCCGTGCCGGGCCGTGCCCGTGACGGCTGGAAGGATCGCCCCATGACTCGAGGCAGCGGGCGGTCCCCCTTCGCGCCCGACGTCCTGCCCGACGGCCGGCGTCGCTACAGCCACCGCGCCGTCGTGGCCCGTCGGACGCTGCTCGTGGGGGTCGTCGCCGCCGGGACGAGCATCGGGGTCGTCGCGGCGCGGGCCGGGGGAGCCGACGACTCACCCGGCGCCGTGGGAGTGGCCGGCGGGGACCCCGCCGTCCACGACGCGGCCGCGCAGCCCGCCCCGCCCGCGACCCCGCCCGCGCACTCCCTCACCGAGGCCGGCAGCCCGTGGGTCATCGTGAACAAGCAGCACCCGATCGCCCCGCACGACTACGCCCCGGAGACCGCCGTCGTCGGCGGCAAGGAGGTCGCGAGCACGATCGCCGCCGACCTGGGGGCGCTGCTGGCGGCGGCGACGTCGGCCACGGTGTCCCTCGGGGTGACCAGCGGGTTCCGCTCACTAGCCCACCAGCAGGACGTCCACGACAACGCGGTCGCCCGCGACGGCGTGGAGAGCGCCGAGAGCGTCTCCGCCCGCCCCGGCTACAGCGAGCACCAGACCGGCCTCGCCGTCGACTTCAGCGGCAGCAGCCGGCCCGGGTGCCTCCTGGAGAACTGCTTCGGTCAGACGCCCGAGTACGACTGGCTCGTCGCCAACGCCGGCCGGTTCGGCTTCCTCCGGCGCTACCCCGACGACAAGACCGACGTCACCGGCTACGCGCCCGAACCCTGGCACTGGCGCTGGGTGGGGACCGACCTCGTCGCTCAGATGGCGGCGAAGGGGGTCACGACGATGGAGGAGTTCTTCGGCGTCTCCGGCGGTACGACCTACGCGTGAACCCCTCCACCGCCGGCTTCCACGTCTCGCGGTTCGAGATCGGGACACCGCTCGGGGTGCGTTCACGCACGGCATGCACTGGACTGGACCGGTGCAGCTGGGAGCGACCGCGGCAGAGTCCGTGAGCATCAAGGGCAACGACGTCATCCTGCGCGCCGACGGGCGCGCCGAGGTCTACGACCTCTCCTACGTGCGGATGCTCGTGCCCTACCTGATCGGGGAACGCGACGTCCCGCCGATGCGGCTCGCGCACTTCCGGCCCGGGATCAAGCCCTGGCTCTGCCTGAGCGTCATCGAGGACGACGGCTCCGAACCGAACCTCGCCGGCGTCGCCATCTACTCCGGCCTCGGCAGCCACCGGGAGATGGGTCTGCACCTGAACCGCTCCGAGGCCTGGCGGCTCGCCGAGATGCTCACCCGGGCGATGCCCGTGCAGCACCAGCGCCAGCACGAGAACGACGAGCCCGCCAAGGAGCAGTCGCGCGGTGAGCAGGACCCGGCCGCCTGAGCGGCCGGATCGTCGTAGGTGGCGTCGTACGGTGACGGGGTGGAGCGACTCACAGCCCTGGTGACCGGTTCCGTCCAGGGCGTCGGGTTCCGGTGGTGGGTGCAGCGCCAGGCCGGCGAACTCGGGCTGAGCGGATCCGCGACGAACACCCCGGACGGACGGGTCGAGGTCCTCGCGGAGGGTGATCGTCCGGCCCTGAAGTCGCTGCTGTCCCGGCTGCGCGCCGACCCCTCGACGCACGAACGCCCCGGGCGGGTCACCCGGGTCATCGACCACTGGGGACCCGCCGAGGGCGTCGAGGGGTTCGAGACGCGCTAGGCGTCGACGTGGGCCCGTCGGGCCGGCTTCGCGACGAGGAACAGCATCAGCGCCGCGGCGCCGGTGCAGCCGAGCATCGTCGTGACCATCGGGACCGCGGAGTGCTCCCCGGCCAGCCCGACCACGGGGGAGACCAGCGCACCGATGGTGAACTGCAACGCACCCTGCAGCGCCGACCCGGTGCCGGAGGCGAAGCGCACCTCGTCGGCCGCGAGCGCCGTGGCGTTGCCGAAGACCAGACCGCAGCTGAACACGGTGAACCACAGCAGCACGAGCACGGCCGGCGTCCAGGCGTGGAAGGCGAGCACGGTCGTGAACAACCCCGCGGCGCAGACGACCTGGATCAGCACGCCGGCGGCCAGGATCTGGGACGGGCCGTGGCGACGCAGCAGGCGGGTCGAGACGGCGCCGCCCGCGGCGATGCCGAGGGCGTTGGTCGCGAACACCAGCGAGTAGGTCCCGGTGGAGAGCCCGACGACGTTCTGCAGGACGAACGGCGAGGCGGACACGTAGGAGAAGACCGTCCCGAAGACCAGGACGAGGGTCCCGACGTAGCCGACGTAGCCGCGGCGCGACAGCACGGCCTTGGCGGTGACCACGACGTCGCGGACCCCGCCGGCGTGGCGGCGCTCGCGGGGGAGGGTCTCGGGCACGAGGAAGTACGCGGCGACCACCATCGCCAGCGCGGCGAGGGCGGTGACCCCGAAGATCCCGCGCCAGCCACCGTGGCCTGCGATGAGCCCTCCGAGCAGGGGCGCGACCACGGGGGCGACGCCTCCGATGACGCCGAGGGTCGAGAACGCGCGGGCGGCGGTGCGCCCGGTGGCGAGGTCGGCGACGACGGCGCGGCCGATGACGAGCCCGGCCGCTCCCGCCAACCCCTGGACGAGGCGGGCGAGCACGAGGACACCGATGGAGGGCGTCAGGGCGCAGACGATCCCGGCGAGGAACGTGACGGCCGAGCCGGCCAGCAGCAGCCTCCGACGGCCGAGCCGGTCGGAGAGCGGACCGAGCACGAGCTGCCCGGCGGCCATGCCGAGCATGAAGGTGGTGAGCGTCAGCTGGACCCGCGCCGCGCTGGTGGACAGGTCGCCCGCGAGGTCGGGGAACGTCGGCAGGTACATGTCGACGGCGAACGGCCCGATCGCGGACAGCAGCGCCAGCGTCACGAGCAGCTTGAGCGGGACCTCCTGGCCCTGGGCGACGCCGTTCGGGTCGCCGACCCGGCCGGCGAGCACCGAGGGGGCCCGGCGGGGTGCGGGCAGGACCCGGGCGGGGAGGCCGCGGAGGAGGTTGCGGG
>NZ_CEEDMJ010000020.1:0-117357 GCF_979255925.1 Kineococcus sp. AC630 | reverse complement strand
CGCCCGGACCCCGCCGTCCTCGGCGGTGACCTCGCCCCGTTCCTCGGCGACCCCGCCCTCGGGGCCGACGTCTCCGCCAGCGTCCGGGACGCCCTCACCGGCGACGACCTGCTCTCCGACGGCGTCGACGTGCCCCGCACCCCCGCCTCGGTGACGAAGGTCCTCACCGCCGTCGCCGCCCTGCGCGCCCTCGGGCCCACCTCCCGGGCGGCCACCACCGTCGTCGACGGGGCGACCCCCGACGAGGTCGTCCTGCTCGCCGGCGGCGACGTCCTGCTCGGCGCCGGCGCGGGGAACCCCGACGCCGTCGACGGGCACGCCGGCCTCGACGACCTCGCCGCCGCCACCGCGACGAAGCTGCTCGCCGCGGGCCGCACCGCCGTCGCCGTCCGCCTCGACGACTCCGCCTTCTCCGGTCCCACGACCTCACCCGGCTGGGGCAGCGGCGACGTAGCCGCCGGGTTCGTCGCGCCCATCGCCCCGCTCGCCGTCGACGAGGGCCGCCTCGCCGCGGGGGAGACGGCCCCCCGCGACCCCGACCCCGCGCTCGCCGCGGCCCGCACCTTCGCCGCCGCCCTCGCCGCGCACGGCGTCCGGGTCCTGGACCCGGGCGGCGGCGTCGTGCGCGCCTCCGCGGTGCCCGGCGCGGCGACGATCGCGAGCGTGCGTTCGGCCACCACGGCCGAGCAGGTCGAGTTCATGCTCACGACCAGCGACAACACCCTCGCCGAGGTCCTCGCCCGCCGCGTCGCCCTGGCCACGGACCGGCAGGGGACTTTCGACGACGCGTCCCGCGCCGTCGTCGACCAGATCGCCGCGCTGGGCCTCGACGTCAGCGGCACGGCGTTGCAGGGCGGCAGCGGCCTGGGGCGCGACACCCGCATCCCGGCCCGCGTCGTGACCGACGTGCTGGTCCTCGTCGCCGCCGGGAAGCACCCCGAACTCGGTTCCGTCGCAGCGGGTCTGCCCGTCGCGGGCGTGAGCGGGACGTTGCTCGACCGCTACGACGACCCCGACTCGGCCGCCGCTGCCGGGGTCGTCCGGGCCAAGACCGGCACGCTCACCGGGGTCAGCAGCCTCGCCGGCTACGTCCGCGACACCGACGGCCGGCTGCTGGCCTTCGCCGTGATGTCCGACAGCGTGGCCCCGGGCGGCTCGGTCTCGGCGCGCCGCGCCCAGGACCGCTTCGCCACGGCCCTCCTCGCCTGCGGCTGCCGGTAGCGGCGGAGCTCTGATCACGGACGTCCCATCACGGACGTCGGACCCGCCGCGTACGGTGCGTGCATGCGTGCACGGGCGGACTCCGGAACCGACGGAGCAGAGGGCGGCGGGAGCCCGGCAGGTCCCGGGGAGGACGAGTCCGGTGGTCGCGCCGTCGTCGACCTGGTCGACTTCGACCTCGCGGCCCAGGTCGCGGCCCGGCTCGTCCGTCCCGGCCCCCGGCTCGGCCGCGGCGAGATCGACGACGTCGTCGCCGAACTGCGGCTCGCGGCCGCCGAGGCCGCCGGACCGGTCGCGCGGACCGCGCACCTGACCTCCCCCGAACCGATGCCGCCCGCGCTCGTCGTCGACCGCGCCTCGTGGGCCCGCGCCAACGTCGACGCCTTCCGCTCGCTGCTCGGGCCCGTGGTCGTCCCCGTCCGGCCGGGAGGTGGGCGGCCCGCCGCCGCCGTCGACCGCGCCGCCACCGCCGTCGGACGCCGCACCACGGGCGCCGAGCTCGGCAGCCTGCTGTCCTTCCTCTCCAGCCGGGTGCTGGGCCAGTTCGACGTCTTCGCCGGCATCGACGACGAGCAGCCCGGCCGGCTGCTGCTCGTCGCCCCGAACGTCGTCCAGGTCGAACGCGACCTGCAGGTCGACCCCCACGACTTCCGCCGCTGGGTCTGCCTGCACGAGGAGGCGCACCGGCTGCAGTTCGGCGCCCACCCCTGGCTGCGCCGCTGGGTCACCACCGAGGCTCGCGAGCTCTCCGCCGACCTCCTCGCCCAGCCGCGGGACATGGGGGAGCGGCTCAGCGGCGTCCTGCAGTCCCTGCCCGACGTCCTGCGCGGCACGGGCGAAGGCAGCGGCGTCGGCCTCGCCGACCTGCTCCAGACGCCCGGCCAGCGCGAACGGGTCGCCCGCCTCGTCGCCGTCATGTCGCTGCTCGAAGGGCACGCCGACGTCGTGATGGACGACGTCGGCCCGCAGGTCGTGCCCTCCGTCGCCCAGATCCGGTCCCGGTTCACCAAGCGCCGCAAGGGCGGCGGGTCCTTCGACCAGGTCGTGCGCCGGATGCTCGGCCTGGACGCGAAGTCCCGCCAGTACGCCGACGGGGCCAGGTTCGTCCGCGGCGTCGTCGCGCGCGTCGGCTGGGACGGGCTGAACGTCGTCTGGACCGGCCCCGAGCACCTCCCGCTGCCCGCCGAGATCGGCGACCCCGCCGCGTGGGTCACGCGGGTGCACGGCTGAGCGGGCCCACTCCCGCGGTCGCAGCGGTGCGGGTCGCCGTGCGCCGGGACCTGCGCGCGGTGCCCGCCGGGCTGGTGCTGGTCGCCTGCTCGGGGGGCGCCGACTCCCTCGCGCTCGCCGCGGCCACGGCCTTCGAGGCGCGCTCCGCCGGGCTCGTCACCGTCGACCACGGGTTGCACCCGGCCTCGGCCGCGGTGGCGCGTGACGTCCAGGCCCAGGGACGTCGCCTCGGGCTGGACCCCGTCGCCGCCGTCCGGGTCGACGTCGCGGCGGCGGGTGGCCCCGAGGCCGCGGCCCGGACCGCGCGCTACGACGCCCTCACCCGCACCGCCGACGAGCTCGGAGCCGTCGCCGTCCTCCTCGCCCACACCCTCGACGACCAGGCCGAGACCGTCCTGCTCGGCCTCGCCCGCGGCTCCGGGACCCGCAGCCTCGCCGGGATGCCCGCCGTTCGGGGGATCTTCCGCCGGCCGTTGCTCGGGCTCACCCGCGCCCTCGTGCGCCAGGCCTGCCACGACGAGGGCCTGCAGCCGTGGGAGGACCCGGCCAACGCCGACCCCGCCTTCACCCGTTCCCGGGTGCGCCACGACGTCCTCCCCGTCCTCGAGGACCGGCTCGGGCCGGGCGTCGCCCAGGCCCTGGCCCGGACCGCCCGCGCGGCCCGGGACGACGCGGACGCCCTCGACGCCCTCGCCGCCGACTCCTCGCCGTTCACCGACGGTTCCGCCGCCGTCACCGACCTGGTCGGGGCCCTGCCGGCGCTGCGCCGCCGCTGGTTGCGCACCGCGGCGCTCGCGGTCGGCTGCCCGGCGGGCGCCCTCACCGCCGCGCACGTCGACGCCCTCGAGGCGCTGCTCCTGGACTGGCACGGGCAGGGGGCCGTCCACCTGCCGGGTGGTGCGAGCGGTGTCCGCGCGTGTGGCAGGCTCGTGCTCACCCCCCACCGCTGAACAACCACAGGAGATCCGCGTGGACGCCGCGACCGCCGGGACCGACCTCGAGCACGTGCTCCTGACCAAGGAGCAGGTGGCCACGAGGGTCACCGAGCTCGCCGCCGAACTCGACCGGGACTACGCCGACAAGGACGTCCTGCTCGTCGGCGTCCTCAAGGGCGCCGTCATGGTCATGGCCGACCTGTCCCGCGCCATGAACGTCCCGCTCTCGATGGACTTCATGGCCGTCAGCTCCTACGGCTCCGGCACCAAGAGCTCCGGCGTCGTGCGGATCCTCAAGGACCTCGACACCGACATCTCCGGCCGTCACGTCCTCGTCGTCGAGGACATCATCGACTCCGGTCTGACGTTGTCCTGGCTGCTGGCGAACCTGTCCTCGCGCGGCCCCGCCTCGGTGAAGGTGTGCGCGCTGCTGCGCAAGCCCGACGCCGCCAAGGTCGAGGTCGACGTCGCCTACGTGGGCTACGACATCCCCAACGAGTTCGTCGTCGGCTACGGCCTCGACTTCGCGGACAAGTACCGCAACCTCGACTGCGTCGCGACGCTCGCGCCCCACGTCTACAGCTAGTTCCTATCGCTATGGCGATAGCGCTATCGCTATAGCGATAGGTTGCCGGTGTGGACCTGTCGAACCCGCTCCGGACGATCGCCCCCACGGTCGACGCGGACGTCCTCCGGGCGCTCGCCCTGACGCACCGCCCGCTGAGCGGCGCCGTCGTCGCCCGGGTCGCGGGCCGTTCCTACGCACGGACCCGGTCCTGCTTGCACCGCCTGGTCGAGCACGGTCTCGTGTCCGCTGAGGACGCCGGCTCGGCGGTCCAGTACCGGCTCAACCGGGCCCACGTCCTCGCGGGCCCGGTCCTGGCCGCGCTGAACGCGCCCGGCGTGGTCGAGGAGTGGCTGGTCGAGCAGGTGCGGCGGTGGAGCCCGCCGCCCGTTGCGCTCGTCCTCTTCGGGTCCTGGGCCCGCGGGGAGGCCGGTCCCGCGAGCGACCTGGACCTCCTGCTCCTGCGCGAGGACGCGGTCGATGCCGACGACGGGCCCTGGGGTGAGCAGGCGCACCACCTGGGTGAGGGGCTCGAAGCCCTGACCGGCAACCCCGTGCAGTTCCTGCAGGTCAGCCGTTCGGAGCTGGCAGAGGCGGTCGGTGAAGGTCAGCCCCTCATCGCGAGCCTGCGTACGGACGGCCGTGTCCTGCACGGCCCCGGCTTGCGCGAGCTGCTCGGCGCCGGGACGCGCGCGTGAGCGGCCGGGTGACGCGGACCGCCGCGTGCACGGCGGCGGACGCCCGGACCCGGTTGCGGCAGGCGCAGCTGTACCTGGAGGCGGCCGAGCTCGTGCAGTCCGAAGACCTGGCGGAGGCCGCGACCGTCGCCACCGGCAACGCGGTGCTCGCCGCCATCGCCGCCGCCGACGCGATCTGCTGCCACGCCGCCGGCGTCCGATCCCGGGGCCAGGACCACCGGCAGGCCATCGGCCTGCTGCAGGAGGTCACCGGGGACGCAGCCCTGGCGAAGGCCCTGCGTGAGGTGCTGGACCTCAAGGTCCAGCGCAGGGCGCTGGCTCCAGCGGGGCACTACGGGCTGAGCAACGTCTCGTCGACCAACTGCACCGCGGCGCTGCGCCGGGCCCGGACGCTCGTCGACGCTGCGGGGACGCTCGTGCGTTGATGAGGTGGAACCGGATCCGGCGCCGACGACGGCGGTCCGCGGTGAAGCGGTGCTGCAGACGCTCTCACTCGGGGTCGTCCGCCCCGAGCAGCCTCGCGAGGCGGACGGTGGGGTGGAAGTGCTGTTCGAACAGGGCCCGGAGGTCGAGCGGACCGTCCGGCCCTGTGCCCGACGCCGTCGTGGGGCGTCCGGCGACGTCGTCTGCTCTTCCACTGCTCAGACGTCTCGTAGGACAGGACGTGCACCCCGGCGGGGAGTTTCGTCCGTCCGCTCGGCGACACTGGTGCGGACCGATCGATCCTGGGGAGGTTTCCGTGGAACCCGTCGAGACCCGTGCGGCCGGTGGTGAGGCGAGTGAGCTGGTGGTCTACGGCGCCGGGTGGTGCCCGGACGTGCGGCGCAGTCGGACGCTGCTGGAGGCGGAGGGCGTGGCTCACCGCTACGTGGACGTCGAGGCCGATGCGGCCGCGACCGAACTGGTCCGGCGGTTGCAGGACGGGGCGCGGCGCATCCCGACCATCGTCTGGCCGGACGGCTCCTACCTGGTCGAGCCCAGCGACGACGAGTTGCGCGACCGGTTGGGCTAGGTCGCGACGGTGGAGCGGAGGCAGGTCCACCGCGAGGACGTGACGCTGTCGTACCTCGACTCGGGCGGTGCCGGCCCGGTCGTGGTCCTGCTGCACGGCCTGGCCGGCAGTGCCGGTGAGCTCGCCGCCACGGCGGGCGTGCTCAGCGACGCCTACCGCGTCCTCGCCCTGGACCAGCGCGGCCACGGCGGCAGCACCCGCCGTCCGGCCGACACCTCCCGCCGTGCCCACGTGGAGGACGTCGTCGCGCTGATCGCCGCGACGGGTGGTGCTCCCGTCGCGGTCGTGGGCCAGTCCGCGGGCGCCCACACCGCTCTGCTGCTGGCCGCCTGGCACCCGCACCTCGTCCGGCACCTGGTGCTGCTCGAGGGCGGGGTCGGCGGCGGGGCGGTGGACACGTCGGCGCAGCTGGGGAGCTGGTTCGCGTCCTGGCCGGTGCCGTTCCCGTCCCGACGGGCGGCGGTCGAGCACCTCGGCGGGACGGCGACCGCCAGGGCGTGGGCGGAGGACCTCGAGGAACGCGACGGCGGGTTCTGGCCCCGCTTCGACCCCGACGTGGTGCAGGCCGTCATCGCGGCCGTGGCCGGGACCGCGCGCTGGGCGGAGTGGCGGCAGGTGCAGGCGTCGACCCTGCTCGTCCAGGCCGAGCGCAGCTACCTGGACACCACGGAGGTGGAGCAGATGCTCGCCGCCCGCCCGGGCGTCCGCCACGTCGTCGTGCCGGGCACCGGCCACGACGTCCACCTCGACCGACCCCGGGCCTGGGCGCAAGTCCTGCGCCGCTCCCTGGACGCCCGACCGTGACGTGCGGCGCTCCGGCCGTCAGGCCGGGAAGTGGGCGAGCAGGGCGGTGTTGAGTTCCGTGACGAACTCCTGCTCGTCGGGCCCGGCGTTGCGGCGGGAAGCCGCGGCCGCGTCGACGACGACCTCGTCACGCCCCTCGCCCAGCTGGGCGAGGGCATCGCGGACGAAGTCGTCCACGTGGACCGCACTCTCGAAACCCTCCGCGTCGGCGGGGCCGGTGTTGACCCAGGGCGGCAGGACCTCCTGGACCCGCACGCTCGTCCCGCGCAGCACGAACCGCTGCGAGAGGACGTAGGAGTGCAGGGCCGCCTTCGTCGCGGCGTAGACCGCGCACCGTGCCAGCGGCACGAAGGCGAGCGTCGAGGTCGTGTAGACGATCGTCGCGCTGGGCTGGGCCTTCAGGTGCTCCACCAGCGCGCTGCTGACGCGGAGGCTGCCGAGCAGGTTCGTCTCCACGATCCGGACGGCCTGCTCGTCGTCCAGCGGGGCGGAGGGGTCGTCGGTGCCGGACGTGCCGGCGTTGTTGATCAGGACGTTGAGCCCGGGATGGCGCCGGACCACCGAAGCCGCGGCGGAGCGGATGCTCGCCGGGTCGGAGACGTCGAGGACGGCGGTGTCGATGCCGGGTCGCGATCTCGCGACGTCACGGAGGGCGTCCTCCCGCCGACCGGCGACGATCACGGTGTTGCCCAGGTCGTGGAGGGCTTCGGCGAGGACGCGGCCGATGCCCGAGCCACCGCCGGTGACGAGGATGGTGTTCCCGAATAGTTCCATGCTGGAACCATATCAGCGCGGAAAGAAGTGTCTGGGTAGATTCCACGCCAGGCGACCCTGGGATGGAGCAGTTCGATGGACGACGGGGACGAGCTGGCGCGCGGGCGTGAGCGGGTGCTCGACGCCCTGAACTCGTTGTCGTTCGCGCAGAAGGAGTTCGGGCGCCTCTTCGCCCGCAGTCAGGAGATGCACGCCACCGCCGCGGCGGCGGTGGTCGAGATCCTCGTCGCCGAGGATCGTGGCCGACCGCTCTCGCCGGCCCGCCTCGCCGAACGGATCGGGCTGAGCCCCGCAGCGACCTCGGCACTGCTCAACCGCCTGGAGGAGGCGGGGGACGTCGTGCGCACCCGGGAGCACAGGGACCGCCGCATCGTCACCCTGCACGCGACCGCCCAGATCCACGACCGGACCGACGCCTTCTACGAGCCCCTCCACGAGGCGTTCCGCACGGCGATGGCCGACCGCTCCCCGGCCGAGCTCGACCTCGTCGCGGAGGTCGTCGGCCAGCTCCGGGACATCGTCACCGGGTTCCTGGACCGGCCCGTCCGGGACGACCCCGCCGGCTGAGAACCCGGTGCTACCGGTCGCCGTCCGCCGCGGGGACCAGGTGCGCCAGCGGGACCACGAGGCGGTCGACGATGTCCGCGGGCCAGGGGAAGGCGGCGGTGACGACGCGCTGGTGGGCCAGGCCGTGCAGGCCCAGCCACAGGGCGACGGCGTCCCCGCGGGGGTCGTCGCTGCGGGAGCGTCCGGCGGCGACGCAGTCCTGCAGGGCGGTGGCCAGGACCTCGAGGGCGTCCCGGCCGAGGTCGGTGAGGTCGCCGGCGGTGACGTTCTCCTCCGCCAGCGCCCGCTGGGTGTTCCACAGGCCGCCGAACATCACCCGGTAGCGCTGCGGCCGGGTGGCGGCGAAGTCGAGGTAGGCCGCGCAGACCCGGTGCAGGCGGGCGACGGGGTCGTCCTCGCTCCCGTCGTCCCCGGTATCGGCGGCGGCGCGAAGACGGTCGTGGAGTTCGGTGAAGGCGCCCTGCACGACGGCGAGCAGGATCGTCTGCCGGTCGGCGAAGTGCCCGTAGATGGCGGGGGCGCTGATGCCGGCCCGGCGGGCGACGGCGCGCAGCGTCACCGACTCCTCGGTGCCGGACTCGTCGAGCAGGTCGGTGGCGGCGGTCAGGATGTCGTCGCGGAGGCGTCCCCCCTGGCCGCGCGGGTTGCGCTCACGCGCACCGGGGCGGGCCGGGGCGGTGGCGGCGGTCGTCCGGGGAGTGGTGGTCATGGCTCGTTCCACGTGGGCGGTCGTGGCGAGCGGGTTCTGCCGCTGCCACCTCGGTCGGGGTCAGGGTCTCAGGGGACGAGCACGATCTTGCCGCGGACGGTGTGCGACTCGGCCAGCTCCATCGCCTCGGCGGCCGAGGTCAGCGGCAGGCGGGCGCCGATCTGCGCGGTCACGACCCCGGCGGCGAGCAGGTCCAGCACGGCGGTCATGTCCTGTCGGGTGCGGGCCCGGAAGGCGCTGGGGCGCAGGCGGTGTCCGGACCACAGGTCGTAGAAGGAGGCGCGCTTGCCGTTGGGCAGGACCTGCCACACGAGCACCCGGGCCAGAGCGGCCAGGAAGGGGATCCACAGGGAGCCGGGAGCGTCGATCTTCGCGGCGATGGCGTAGCTGACCAGCGTGCCCCGCGGGGCGAGCAGGCGCCACGAGCGGGTCAGGCTCTCCCCGCCGAGGTGGTCGAAGGCGGCGTCGACCCCGCGGGGGACCAGCCGGCGCACCGCGGCCTCGAGGTCGGGGGTGTCGTAGTCGAGGGGTTCGGCGCCCAGGGCGCGCAGGGCCTCGTGGTGGCGCGGGCCGGCGGTGGCGATGACGCGGACCCCGGCGTGGACGGCGAGCTGGACCAGGACGGTGCCGACGCCGCCGCTGGCGCCGTGGACCAGGACCGTCTGACCTCGCCGGACGCGGGCCGAGCGGTGCAGCATCTGCCAGGCGGTCACGCCGTTGACGACGACGGTCTCCGCCTCGGCGGGGTCGAGGTCCGCACGCACGGGGACGAGGTCGGCCGCCGGCAGCAGGACGTGACTGGCCCAGCCGCCGGTCTTCGTCATCGCGGCGACGCGGGTCCCGGTCAGCGCGGCGTCCGCGTCCGGTCCGACCGCGGTCACCGTGCCGACGAGGTCGTAGCCGGGCACGAAGGGGAACGCGGGCTGACCCGGGTAGCGGCCCCGTCGCATGGACCGCTCGGCGAAGGAGACGCCGCTGGCCTCGACCTCGACCATCACCTCGCCGCGCCCGGGGGCGGGCAGGTCGCGGACGCGGACCTGCAGTCCGGAGGGTTCGACGACGCCCGGCAGCACGATCTCGGTCGCTCGCGTGGGGGCAGGTGCGGTGGTGGTCGGTGCGACGGCGTCCTGGGGACTGTTCACGGTGGTTCTCCTCGGGAGGGTTGGGTGTGGGGACTGGACGGTGCGGGGTCAGGTGCCGGGTGCGGGCAGGACCTCGAAGGCGGTGACGAGGTCGGCGGCGGCGGCGAACTGCGCGGGGTCGGCGCTGGTGACGAGGTCGAGGGCCTTGAACAGGCGCACGCCGTCGGGGACGGCGGCCGGGAAGGAGGTCATCAGGCGCCGCCGCAGGTCGGCTTCCCCGGTGCGGTCCAGCTCGCGCAGGAGCACCTGCTCGCTCCGCGGGCCGTCGGTGAGGGTTCCGCGGCCGGCCGCGCGGGCGTTGCGAGCCCAGTCGCCCTCGGGCGTCGGGGCGAGGATGAAACGACGTCCGTCCAGGCTCAGGGGAGAGACCGGTGTGGACCGGGGTTTGCCGCTGGTGCGACCCGGCACCGTCAGGACCTTGATCACCCCGGTGCTCACCCGCCACCGGGACAGGGTCTTCACGACGGCGTTGGTCGGCGCCAGGTACGCGGGCCGCCGACGGCGCCGGGCCGGTCCCGGCTCGAGGGGGAGCCGCGGGGGTCGTGCGTCGGAGCCGGTCGCGGGGTTCACGCGCGGACCTGCAGCTGGGTGAGCAGCAGGAGGGTGTCGGAGTTCACCCAGTACTCGGCGATGCGGCCGTCCTCGGTGCGCAGGACGTCGGTACCGGTGAAGTCGACGACGGTGCCGACGGGGGCCTGGGCGCCCGGTACGCCCCCGGCGTAGGAGCCCCGGGCGCGCCAGCGCACCGCGATCGAGGGGCCGTCGACGATCGGGCCGACCTCGATCGAGAAGGCGAGGTCCGGGACGGCCGCTCGCGTGGACCCGATCCAGCCCACGAGGGCCTGGGGCGAGTCGACGGCCCCGCCGTCGCCGCCGTCCAGCATCGCCGCGTGGAGCCGGAAGTCCGGGGCGACGATCGCGGTGGCGAGGGTGAGGTCGCCGTTCCACAACCGCAGCCACGACTGCACCAGGGTCGTGGCGGGTCGACGGGTGTCGAGGCGGGGTGCGTGCAGGGCGGGAGCGCTGGTGGTCATGGCGACCTCCGGTGAGGTGGTCCGGTGGGCCTGACTAGCTCCCCGCGACGTGTTTACATCCGTAAAGCTACCCCGTCGCTCAACACCTGTAAAGCCATTGTCCCGACCGGTTTCCCCCTCGCCCCGGGGGAGTGGCTCGCCTGGCGTCGTCGTCGTGACCTCCACCCCGGAACACCGTGTCCAGCGGTCCGCCGGAGGTGGGCGTGGGGACGGCGGGCGGTGAGGACGGCCGGCCCGTGCTGCGGGTTCCCCCCGCCACGCACGTCGACCAGGTCGCGCCCGTCTCCTCGACCACCGGCTCGTCGCGAGTGGCCACGGACAGCCGTTCGACGTGCCGGAGGAGGTGGTCTCGGTCGTCCAGTGGCTGCACGTGCTCGTGTCCTGACCGGGGTGCTGCGCGCCCGGAGTTCGCCCACAGCGGATCGGGGCGTCCTGGCCGGAACAGCCCGGCGCTCCCGCCCGTTCGACCAGCGAAGGACCTGCGCAGACAGGACCCGCGGCGGCGTGTCGTTCGCCCGGTGTACCGTCGAACGACAGGCTAGAACGAGCAGGAGGGACAGGGGGCGACCCCTCCACTGATGCCCAACCAACTCAAGCGCATCGTCCGCGGCCCGTGGCTGTGGATCGTCGTCGCGATCGCCGTGGTGGCCATCGGCGCCTCCTTCTTCGCGTCCAGCGGCACCGCCGAGGTCTCCACGACCCGCGCGATCACGCTGATCGAAGAGGGCAAGGTCAAGAGCGCCACGCTCACCGACGGCTCTCAGCGCATCGACCTCAAGCTCAAGTCCGGGGTCACCGAGCAGGGCGCCAGCGCCGTTCGTTCGTACTACATCTCCCAGCGCGGTGGCTCTCTCATCGAGGCGCTGAACACCAACCCGCCCACCGACGGCGTGACCGACGAGGTGCCCCGCACGGGCATCCTGCAGTCCCTGCTGTTCACGGTCGGGCCCATCGTCCTGATGCTGCTCCTCTTCTGGTTCCTCATCTCGCAGATGCAGGGCGGCGGCAGCAAGGTCATGCAGTTCGGCAAGTCCAAGGCCAAGATGATGTCCAAGGACACCCCGAAGACGACGTTCGCGGACGTCGCCGGGGCCGACGAGGCCGTCGAGGAACTGCACGAGATCAAGGAGTTCCTCCAGGACTCCGCCAAGTTCCTGGCCGTCGGCGCGAAGATCCCCAAGGGCGTCCTGCTCTACGGCCCGCCCGGGACCGGCAAGACGCTGCTCGCCCGCGCCGTCGCCGGTGAGGCCGGGGTGCCGTTCTACTCGATCTCCGGTTCGGACTTCGTCGAGATGTTCGTGGGTGTCGGCGCCAGCCGCGTCCGCGACCTCTTCGAGCAGGCCAAGACCAACGCGCCCGCGATCATCTTCGTCGACGAGATCGACGCCGTGGGCCGTCACCGCGGCGCCGGCATGGGCGGCGGGCACGACGAGCGCGAGCAGACGCTGAACCAGCTCCTCGTCGAGATGGACGGCTTCGACGTCAAGACGAACGTCATCCTCATCGCCGCGACGAACCGTCCCGACATCCTCGACCCGGCGCTGCTGCGCCCGGGCCGCTTCGACCGCCAGATCGCGGTGGAGGCTCCCGACATGGAGGGCCGTCACCAGATCCTGCAGGTCCACGGCAAGGGCAAGCCGCTGTCCCCGGACATCGACCTGCTGGCCGTCGCCCGCCGGACCCCGGGCTTCTCCGGCGCCGACCTGGCCAACGTCCTCAACGAGGCCGCGCTGCTCACGGCCCGCGCCGACGCGAAGGTCATCGACAACTCCGCGCTGGACGAGGCGATCGACCGCGTCATGGCCGGCCCGCAGAAGCGCACCCGCCGGATGAACAAGAAGGAACTGCGGGTCACCGCCTACCACGAGGGCGGGCACGCCCTGGTGGCCGCGGCCATGGCCAACACCGACCCGGTCACGAAGGTGACGATCCTGCCGCGCGGCCGGGCGCTGGGTTACACGATGGTCCTGCCGACCGAGGACAAGTACTCGACCTCGCGCAACGAGATCCTCGACCAGCTGGCCTACGCCCTCGGCGGCCGGGTCGCGGAGGAACTCGTCTTCCACGACCCGACGACCGGGGCGAGCAACGACATCGAGAAGGCCACCGGCATGGCCCGCAAGATGGTCACCCAGTACGGCATGAGCGAACGCGTCGGGGCGATCAAGCTCGGGTCCAGCGGCGGCGAGGTCTTCCTCGGTCGCGACATGGGTCACGAGCGCGACTACTCCGAGGGTGTCGCCGGGATCGTCGACGAGGAGGTCCGCCGCCTCATCGAGTCCGCGCACGACGAGGCGTGGGAGGTCCTGGTCGAGCACCGTCAGGTCCTCGACGACCTGGTCGTCGCGCTGCTGGACAAGGAGACGCTGAACCAGGCCGAGCTGGCCGAGATCTTCGCCCCCGTCGTGAAGCGTCCGCAGCGGCCGGTCTGGCTGTCCTCGGAACGCCGTCACGTGTCCGACATCCCGCCGGTCGCCTCGCCCGGTCTCAACGGTCACGTCGGTGGGTTCCAGACGCCGGTGAACGGTTACCAGAACGGGACGCACGAGCAGCCGTGAGCACGGGAGCGCCCACACCGGACGCTCACGCGCCGGGCACGTACGACGGCCCGCGTGCCGAGGCCGCGGTCCGGGAGTTCCTCCTCGCCATCGGGGAGGACCCGGACCGCGAGGGCCTGCGTGAGACCCCCGCCCGCGTGGCCCGCGCCTCGCTCGAACTCTTCGCCGGGTTGCACCAGGACCCGGCCGAGGTCCTCGCCACCGACTTCGGCCTCGAGCACGACGAACTCGTCCTGGTGAAGGACATCGAGGTCCAGTCCACCTGCGAGCACCACCTGCTCCCCTTCCACGGCGTGGCCCACGTCGGCTACATCCCGGGGGAGCACGGCCGGGTGACCGGCCTCTCGAAGCTGGCCCGGTTGGTGGACGTCTTCGCCCGCCGGCCGCAGCTGCAGGAACGCCTCACCACCCAGGTCGCCGACGCCCTCGTCGACAGGCTGCACCCGCGAGGGGTGATCGTCGTCGTCGAGGCCGAGCACTCCTGCATGACCTACCGCGGGGTCCGCAAACCGGGGGCCAAGACCATCACCTCGGCCGTGCGCGGTTCGCTGCGCAACGCGGCCACCCGGGCCGAGGCCATGAGCCTGATCGTGGCGGGGCACCGGTGAACCCACTGCTGGTGCCCGGACCGACCCGGGTCGTGGGGGTCCTCAACGTCACCCCCGACTCCTTCTCCGACGGCGGGCACTTCCTCGCCCACGAGGTGGCGGTCGCGCAGGGGACCGCCCTGCACGCGGCGGGCGCGGCGCTCGTCGACGTCGGCGGTGAGTCGACCCGGCCCGGTGCCGTGCGCGTCGAGGTGGCCGAGGAACTGCGCCGGGTGCTCCCCGTCGTCCACGGGCTGGTCGGCGCCGGGGTCCCGGTGAGCGTCGACACCATGCGCGCGGAGGTGGCCCGGGCCGCGGTCGCCGCGGGGGCGGTCGTCGTGAACGACGTCTCGGGCGGTCTGGCCGATCCGGAGATGGCGGCCACCGTCGCCGAGCTCGGCTGCGTCTACGTCCTCTCGCACTGGCGGGGCTTCTCCGACGTCATGACCTCGCGCGCCGTCTACGACGACGTCGTGGCCGAGGTCTCCGCCGAGCTGCGGGGACGACTCGACGCGGTGACCGCGGCCGGGATCGCACCGGAGCGGATCGTGCTCGACCCCGGTCTCGGGTTCGCCAAGGTCGCCGAGCACGACTGGGCCCTGCTCGCCGGGCTCGACCAGCTCGCCGCGCTGGGCTTCCCCCTGCTCGTGGGGGCCTCCCGCAAACGCTTCCTGGGTGCGCTGCTGACCGGTCCGGACGGGGTCGTCCCGCCGCCGGCGGCCCGCGACACCGCGACCGCCGCCGTCACCGCCCTCGCCGCGGCGCAAGGGATCTGGGGCGTGCGGGTGCACGACGTGGCCCCCTCGGTCGCGGCGGTCCGCGTCGCGCGGGCCTGGGACGCCGCCCGGACCCCGGTGGGTGCGTCGTGACCTCCCTCGACGCCGCCGGGCCCGTGCTCGACGCCCAGGGCCGGGTGCTGGACCGGATCGTGCTGCGCGGGCTGCGCGCCATCGGCCACCACGGCGTCCTGGACTTCGAACGCGCCCAGGGGCAGCCCTTCGGCCTCGACGTCGCCCTGCACCTCGACACCCGCGAGGCCGCCGCCGGCGACGACCTGAGCGCCACCGTCGACTACGGCGCGCTGGCCGGGGAGCTCGTCACGATCCTCACCGGTGAACCCGTCCTGCTCGTCGAGACCCTCGCCGGGCGGATCGCCACGGCTGCGTTGGCCCGGTCCCCGCGGATCGCGGCCGTCGACGTCGTGGTCCACAAGCCGCAGGCGCCGATCCCGGCCTCCTTCGACGACGTCGAACTCGTGGTCCGGCGGACCCGCTCGTGAACGCCGTCCTGTCGCTGGGCGCGAACACCGGTCACCGCGCGGCGAACCTGCACGCGGCGCTCGAGGCGTTGGGCGCGGTGGAGGGGATCACCGTCGACGCGGTGTCCACGTTCGTCGAGTCCGCCCCGGTCGGGACCGTCCGGGACCAGCCCGACTTCCTCAACGCCGTCGCGCTGGTCAGCACGAGCCTCGACCCGCACGCGCTGCTGCGCGCCTGCCACGCCGTCGAGGCGGAGGTCGGGCTGGACCGCAGCACGAAGGTCCCCGACGGCCCCCGTCCCATCGACGTCGACGTGGTGACCTGCGACGGTCTGGTCCTGACCGAGCACGGTCTCGTCCTGCCGCACCCCCGGGCCCACGAGCGCACCTTCGTCCTGGGACCGTGGCTCGAACTCGACCCCGACGCCGAACTCCCCGGCCCGCACGGCGGCCGCGTCGAGACCCTGCTGCAGGCGATCTCGTGAGGCCGTCGCGTCCGGGGCTGCTCGTCGGGCTCGCCGTCATCGCCGGGGTCATCGCCTGGTCCGGGCTGCAGATCTGGATCGCCGGCGGCCACAGTGAACCCGACCTGATGTGGCGCACGACGCTGACCATCGGCCTGCTCGCCGTCGCCGTGTTCGGGGTCGGCTGGCCCGTGCGGCAGTGGGTGAACGGGGACAAGTCCCGCCGCATCGACGCCCTGCGCGCCGCCCGGACCGCTGCCCTGGCCAAGGCCGCCTCCGTCGCGGGGGCGCTGCTGACGGGGATGTTCGCGGGCTGGTTCGTGCACTACCTGCCCACCGCCGACATCGCGGCCCGCCGCTCCGAACTCCTGAGCGCCGGCGCGGACATCGTGGTCTCGGTGCTGCTGTTGGCCGCCGGCCTCCTCGTCGAACGCTGGTGCCGCGTCCCCGACGACGAGGACAGCGACGCCGCACCCGCCTGACCCGGCGCCGGGTGCCGGAAGGCGATCAAGTCGGCCGCCTCACCGGTCGATCTCATCGGCGTGGAGTGGATCACGGGCGGTTCGACCGCACCGGCAGCCCGCGCGGGCCGTCTCGAGGACGGAACCCGGGTGCTGTGGGTGCCCCGGGAGGGACCGACCACGGCTCGCCTGACGTTCCGGGTGGGTGTGGTCGACGAGACCTTCGTGACACGGGGCACCACGCACCTCGTCGAGCACCTCGCCCACACCCGTCTCGGCCTGCCCGCCTACCCGAGCAACGCCTCCGTGGAGGCCCTGTTCACGTCCTTCGACGTGCGGGGGACCCAGGACGAGGTCGCCGAGCACTTCCGCGTCCTCAGCGCCGAGCTGCGGGACCTGCCGGTCCACGGCCTCGCCCACGAGATCGACGTCCTCGAGCTCGAGGCCCACCGCGGTGGACCCAGCGTCTGGGACGAGTTGCGCCGGGTCCGGCACGGGCTGCGGGGCTGGGGCCTGCTGTCCACCGACGAGGTGGGCCTGTTGGCGGCGGACCCGCAGCAGGTGAGCGCCTGGGCCCGACGGGTCTTCACCGCGGACAACGCAGTGCTGTGGGTCCACGGCGCAGAACCGCAGACCTCCTGGTCGACGTTGTCCCGGGGTGAGCGTCTGCCCGTTCCGTCACCGAGCGAGCTACCGGGCCGGCGGGCTGCCTGGTTCACCGGCCGCCCGGCTGTCGTCGCGTTCACCGCCGTGGGTCCGGACGAGCCGGCCACGTGGGCCGCCTGGTGGCGGCTGCACCGCGCGTTGCGTCAGCGCCTGCGCGCGGAGGACGGCAGCGTCTACGACGTCGACGCCTCGGTGCGGTCGACGGGTCCGGGTCGTCTCGAACTCGGACTCTCCGCCCAGACCTCCTGGGACCGCCAGCGTGAGGTCGTGCACGCCGTTCAAGACGTCGTGCGCGACACGTGCGCCGACGTGATGTCCGACTCCGACCTGGAGTCGTGGAAGCGTGGCTGGGTGGAACCCGCCGACGCGGGAGACGCCGCGGACGAGTCCGCCGTGGTGCGGAGCCTGGACGCGACGGCTCGGTCCTGGCTCCTGAGCGCCCAGCAGGAGCCGGGTGAGTTCACGCGGGCGGCGACGAGCGAGCCCCGTGCCGCCGCCGTGCGCCCCGAGCACGTGCACACGGCGTTGCGCGAGCTGATGGGCACGGCGCTGCTGCAGGTGCCGGACGGGGTGGAGGGCCCGGTCGGCCTGACGCCCGTCCCGTCGTTGTCCACCGGGGTCGTCCAGGGGCAGGTGTTCGTCGGCGCCCGCCACCGCGAAGGAGGACTGCGCCTGATCATCGGGCCGCGTGGGGTGACCCTCGAACCAGCGCCCGCCGTGCACCTGACCGTCGCGTGGACGGACTGCGCTGCGGTGTTGCGCCACCCGGACGGCCGGCGGGAGATCGTCGGCAACGACGCGATGGTGCTCTCCTTCGACCCTGCGGACTGGGCCCAGGGGCGGACCGCCCTCGAACTCCTGGACACCCTTGCTCCGTCGACGGTGTCGGTCGACCTGCCCGGTGAGCCGGCCACCATCCGTCGCCCACCGAGGGTCCTGTCAGGGTTGGCGTCGTGGAGCACCAGCGTCCTGGTCACCCTGTCGTTCGCGTTCGTGCTGTTCACGCTCTTCATGGCTCTGGTGTCGCTCGATTCCCCGAACCGGGTGTTCGCGGTGACCTTCACCTCGTTCTGCGCGCTGCTGACCACGGGGTTCCTGGTGGCGCTCGTGCAACGTCTGCGCTTCCCCCGTCGGCAGCGCACCACCATGGACACGCGGTCCCGGACCCACGTGGCCGTGGCGGTCGACCAGGCTCTGGCCCGGGGGAGTCGACGCCTGGCCAGGAACGTGGCGATCGGTGCGTGGGTGGTCACGGTGGTGTCGGTGCTCGTCGGGGCCTGGCACGGCGTCGCCTTCTGGCCGGCGGCCTTCCTGGCCGCGTTCGCCGTTCGGGCTACTCGTGAGACGACTCGTCGCACCCACCGGGGCCACCACGTGGAGTGAGGGATGGGGGTGACGATCTCGTCGCCGGGGCGCCCCGTTCGTCGCACCCACCCCTCACTCCACGTGGTGACACCGATGGGTGTCCCACCCGGGGTGGCTACGGCTTGCGCCACACCGACACGTGCGACGTGCTCGCGGCGGTGAACTCCGCGCGGTCCCACCCGGACCACCGCGCGAACCGTTCCAGCCCGGCGATCCGGGCCATCAGGTCGTACTCGGCGGGCCAGGCGTAGCGGTGGTGGGACTCGAACCGGCTCACCCGGCCGTCCTCGGTGAACCGGTAGTGGTGGGACGTGAGGCGCTGCTCGACGAGGTCGAAGGTGTCGAAACCCAGGTGCTCACGACCGACGTGGAAGGGACGGGCGGTCTCGCCCGGAGGGAGCCGCTGCAGTTCCGGCACCGCGACCTCGACGAGGAAGTACCCGCCGGGTGCGAGGTGGCGGGCGGCGTTGCGGAAGCACTCGACCTGTTCGTCCTGCTCCAGCAGGTTGGTGATCGTGTTGAACACGAGGTAGACCAGACCGAACTCGCCCTCGACCCGGGCGCTCGACATGTCGCCCATCACCAGGTCGATCCCCGCCGCCGCCGAACCGGGGACCATCTTCTCCCGCAACCGTGCCGCCATCGCGGGTGACATCTCGATCCCGGCGACGGGAACCCCGCGCCCGGCCAGCGGGATCCCGACCCGGCCGGTGCCGATGGCGAACTCCAGCGCGCGCCGACCGTCGGCGAGGTCGACGAGCACGTCGCAGGTCGGGCCGAGGAGTTCCGGGGAGAACATCCAGGAGGAGTCCTCGTCGTAGCCGCGGGCGACGTCCTCGCCCCACAGGTCACCGGTCACGGGACGGTCCTCTCCAGCCGGGCGAGCGAGGCGGTGTGGTCGGCGAACTCCCGGGTGGCGGCGACGAGTTCCGGGGCGGGGGCGGTGTGGACGTCGAAACCCCGGGTGCGCCCCTCGAGGGCGTCGGTGAGCAGCGGCCCCCACCGGTCGTCGAGAACGTCCCGCGCCCAGCGCAGGGCGGCCGGTTTCGACAGGACGCGGCCGGTGCGGACGGTGGCGAGCATCCGGGAGAGGGTCTCGACCGCCGTCCGCTGACCCCACTCGATGCTCCGCCAGTCCATCCACGATTCCAGGTCGTCGAAGAACCGGGGGAACCGGGCGAGCGACTCCGCCCGCAACGCGTCCGGGTCGACGGGGTCGACCAGGTCGGCCGCCGGTGGCCCGGCCAGGGTGATCCCGTGCTCGCGCAGGACCCAGCGCACGACGAGGGTGTTGCAGTGCGGGGAGAGTTCCAGCGCCGCGCTGTCCTGGTGGTCCACGAACCACCAGGGTTCCTCCGACGGTCGGCGCAACGACGCGGCGGGGACGTGGGAACCCTCCGTCCCGCGGAACCAGGGCTCGGGCCGGTCGTGGAAGCGGCGGTGGAACTCCTGCAACTCCGCCACCGGGACGTCGGGGGAGCGGGTGACGACCAGCCAGTCCGCGTCGCTGTGCTCGTCGGCGTCGCCGAGGGCGAACGAACCGTGCAGGTAGGCCCCGACGAAGTCGTCCCCGAGCAGTTCCGCGCTGCCCTCGACGAGGACCTGCAACGCGTGCTGCAGGTCGGGCGGGACGTGGGCTGCGTCGCTCGGCACGCCAGCACGGTAGGACCGCCGCAGGGGCCGGCGCGACGGCTTTTCAGGAGGGCCAGGCGAGGTCCGCGACGACGGGGGAGTGGGTGCTCCCCCCGGGGTCGCGTTCGTGGTCGTCGACGGGTTCGAGTCCGGCCACCAGCACCACGTCGACCCGGGCGAAACCGGGGGAGGCACCCCGGGTCAGCCCCGGTTGCGTCCCGACGGCGCGGTGGACGTCGGTCAGGCCGTGGGAGCGCAGCACCCGCAACGGTTCGTTGAACTCCGCGGAGTTCAGGTCCCCCGCCAGCACGACGGCGTTCCCGGCGGCGTGCAGGGACTCCGCGAGGTCACCGTAGCGACGGGCCTCGGCGACCCGGACCCGCGCCGCGTCCGCGGTGTCGCCCGCGGGGTTCAGCGCGGCCTTCGCCGGACTGCAGAACAGGCAGGGGGAGGCGAGGTGGACGGAGATCACCGCGATCCGGCGACCGTCGGCGTCGACGGTGACGACGTCCGCGGGGCGTGCTCCGGTGGGGAGTCCGGTCACCGGCTCCACCGAGACGATGGGGTACTTCGACCAGACCGCGTTCCCGTCGCCCTCGTTGCGACCACCGGTCGCCGTGGTGGAGGTGTAGCTGCGGTAGGCGTACTCCGGCCACTGGTCGCGGTAGCGGGCCTGCTGGGACGGGACGACCTCCTGCAGCAGCACGACGTCCGCCCCGCCGTGACGCATGAGTTCCGTGACCCCGGCGGCTCCGCGCCAGTTCGTGGTGTTGAAGGTCGCGACCCGCAGGTCGGGGCCCGGGTCGCGGGGGTCCAGCCGGTGCAGCGCGTAGGGCCCGAACAGCGTGCCCGCGGCGAGCGCCGGGACGACGACCGCGGCCAGCGTCCGCCACGACCGGAACGCGGTCGCGAAGGGGACGAACACGAGGGCGGGGACCAGCCACCACGTCGCGAACAACCCCAGCACGTAGCTCACGGCGTGCCCGTCGGAGAAGGCGAGGACGACGAGCAGGGCGAGGGTGGCGAGGACGCCGTAGGCGACCGCGAGGGTTCGCAGCGTGCGGCGCCACCAGGGGCGCCGGCTCGGCGTCGGTGGCACCCGGCCATCCTGCTACACGCGGGTACCCGCCCGCTCCGCGACGGGCGTCGTCGTGCTCTGCCGCAGCGCGTAGAGCTCCTCGAAGCGGGCGAGGGTGCGCCGCTCGTCGTGCTCGGACGCGATGGCCAGGCTGCGCGCACCCATCCGGGCGGCGAGGTCGGGGTCGCCCAGCACGAGCGCGAGGCGCGCCGCCAGGGCCGCGGGCCGGCCGTGCGGGAAGAGGAAGCCGTTGTCGCCGTCGCGCACCAGGTGCGGCAGGGCGCAGGCGTCGACCCCGAGGACCGGCAGTCCCGAGGCCATCGCCTCCAGGACGACGAGGCTCTGCAGTTCCGCCGTCCCGGCGTTGGCGAACACGTCGCAGGCCAGGTAGGCGGCGGCCAGGTCGGCCTCGGGGACGAAACCGGTCGAGACGACCCGGTCGGCCACCCCGAGTTCCGCGGCGCGGCGCAGCAACCCGGCGCGGCGGGCGCCGTCGCCGACGAGCAGCAGTTGCGCGTCGAGTTCGGGTCGGAGGCGGCGGACGAGCGCGAGCGCCTCGACGAGTTCCTCGACGTTCTTCTCCGGCGCGAGGCGTCCGACGTAGCCGATGGTCGGGCGGTCGGGTACGCCGTACCGGAGCCGGAACTCCCGTCGCAGTTCCCCGGAGGGGTCGGGCGCGAAGCGGCGCAGGTCCATCCCGCACGAGATGGGCAGGACGGGGCCGGGGATGCCCGCCCGTTCGGCCAGGGCCGCCGCGTAGGGGGTCGGGGCGGTGACGACGTCGGCGCGCTGGAAGACCCCGGCGGCGTCGTTCCAGGCCCACTCGTGCAGCGCGTGCTGGACCCGGTCGCCGAGCGGGACGTGGTGGGTGAGGTTCTCGGGCATGAAGTGGTTCGTCGCCACGACGGGGACGCCGAGCCGGTTCGCCGCGGTCACCAGGGCGCGGCCGACGAGGAAGTGGCTCTGCACGTGCACGACGTCGGGCCGGACGTCGCGCAGGATCCGGGTGGCGGCGCGGACCAGTCCGGCCGGCGGGCAGAACCGCAGGCCGGTTCCGCCGACGAGCACGGGGAAGGACCGCACACGGTGCTCCACGACGCCGGAGGCGACGGTCTCGCGGGTGCTGCGCGGGCCGCGGGCCGGGGCCACGACGTGGACCTCGTGCCGTCCGGTGAGACCGGCGGCGAGGCGTTGCGCGAACGTCGAGGCGCCGTTGACGTCGGGGGCGTAGGTGTCTGCTCCGATGAGGATTCTCATGGGTGGAACTCAACCGCCCCCGACCCCCGTGGGTCATCGCTCCGGGGAACCGCCCCCGGCGGGACCCGGGTCCCTGGGTGGACTACCTCCCCGGTAGGGGTCAGAGGTCGCGCCGCAACGCGGTGTGCACGACGTCGGGGGTGAGCACCCCGAGGAACTCCTCGCCGTCGAGGACGGGCAGGAACCGCAGTTCCTGCGCGAGCAGGGCGGAGAAGGCGCTGCGCAGGGTCTCCCGGGCGGCGATGGTCGTGGGGAACCGGCGGGTGTGGTCGCCGACGCGGGCGCTGCGCGACCCCCGCTGCTCCAGGAGGGGGCCGCGCGCCACCCACCCCAGCAGGCGGCCGTGGTCGAGGACCACGGCCCACGCCCGGCCGTCGAGTTCCAGGGCCGTCGCGGCGTAGGCGGCGCCGTCGGCGGGGGCGAGGACCAGGGGCCGTTCCAGGTCCTCGGGCCGGATCGGGGTCACGGCGAGGCGGCGCAACCCCCGGTCGGAGCCGATGAAGTCGACGACGAACTCCGACGCCGGTTCGGAGAGCAGGGTCGTGGGGGTGGCGATCTGCTCCAGCACCCCGCCGGTGGAGAACACCGCGATCCGGTCGGCGAGCTTGACGGCCTCGTCGAGGTCGTGGGTGACGAAGAGGACGGTCTTGCCCAGTTCCTGCTGGATGCGCCGGAACTCGCTCTGCAGGCGGTCCCGCACGACGGGGTCGACGGCCCCGAACGGTTCGTCCATGAGCAGGACGGGCGGGTCCGCGGCCAGGGCGCGCGCCACCCCGACGCGTTGCTGCTGCCCCCCGGACAACTGCGCGGGGTAGCGGTCGCCGTGGGCCCAGCCGTCGAGGCCGACGAGTTCGAGCAGTTCGTCGACCCGCCGCCGGGTGACGTCGGCGTCCCAGCCGAGCAACCGCGGCACGGTGGCGACGTTCTGCCGGATCGTGCGGTGCGGGAGCAGGCCACCGGCCTGGATGACGTAGCCGATCCCGCGGCGCAGCGCGACGACGTCGGTGTGGGCGGCGTCGCGGCCGTCGACGACGATGCGGCCGGCGCTCGGTTCGACGAGCCGGTTCACCATCCGCAGGATCGTCGACTTGCCGCACCCGCTGGGTCCGACGAGCGCGACGAGCTCCCCGCGCGCGACGGTGAGGTCGAGGTGGCCGACGGCGGGGGAGTCGTGGCGGCCGTAGCGCTTGGTGACGCCCTCGAAGCGGATGACCTCGTCATCCCGCGTGTCCTGTTCCTCACCCTCGGTGATCACACCGGAAGCCTGACCGACGCTCCCGCGATCGGCAACGTGGGTGGGCGCTGCTCTGGCAAGGTGGGGGCATGGCCGAACGGACGACCGTCAGCACCGAGGACCCGTTCGCGCCGGGCGACGTCGTCTGGCAGCGGATCTCCCCGCGCTGGGCCACCGCGCAACGCGTCGGGGGAGGCATCGTCTTCGCCGTCGTCGTCGTGGTCACCGTCGTCCTGGCGGTCCTGCTGACGCCGTGGATCTGGCTGGCCCTCGTCGTGGTGGTCCCGTTGTGGGCGTGGGACTTCGTGTGGTCCGGGCGGCAGGTGAAGGCGTGGGGCTACGCCGAGCGCGACGACGACCTGCTCGTGGTGAAGGGGATCATGTTCCGCTCGCTGGTCGTCGTGCCCTACGGCCGGCTGCAGTACGTCGACGTGGAGGCCGGGCCGCTGGACCGGAGGTTCGGCCTGGCCAAGGTGCAGCTGCACACCGCCTCCTCCGACTCCGACGCCGCCATCCCCGGGCTCTCCCCCGAGGAGGCGGCCCGGCTGCGCGACCGTCTCGCCGCCCGTGGCGAAGCCCGACTGGCCGGGCTGTGACCGACGAGCACCGGACCGAGGAGCCCCGGACCGACGAGCCCGCCCTCGAGGTCCTGCCGGCCGAGGTCGCGGCCAGGCTCGACGCCCCGACCCGCGCCGTCCTCACCGACCCGGGCTGGCGACGGCTGCACCCGGTCACCCCGGTGCTGCGGGCGTGGAAGGTCGTCGCCGCGGTGCTGGCGGTGGTCGTGGGGCAGAACGTCGACAACATCGTCCGCCTGGACCTGCCCGGCTGGATCCTGACGTTGTCGATCGTCGGGGGGATCCTGCTGCTCGCGATCGTCGGCGCCGGCTACAGCGCCCTGGCCTGGCGCAAGACGCGCTACCGGATCGACTCCGAGGCCGTGCACGTCGAGCACGGGATCCTCTGGCGCCAGCAGCGCCGGGCCCAGCTGGACCGGTTGCAGGCCGTCGACGTCGTCCGGCCTTTGCTGGGCCGGCTGTTCGGGCTGGCCGAGCTGCGCCTCGAGGT
Organism: Kineococcus sp. AC630; assembly: GCF_979255925.1. NCBI lineage: Bacteria > Bacillati > Actinomycetota > Actinomycetes > Kineosporiales > Kineosporiaceae > Kineococcus > Kineococcus sp. AC630. The sequence goes on along the minus strand of NZ_CEEDMJ010000020.1, from coordinate 93,038 downwards.
CGCGGGCGGTTCCGGCAGCAAGGTGTCGTTGGCCTACCTCAAGGAGGAGGAGGCCCAGCGGGTCCGCAACGCGCTGCTCGCGGCGTCCGCGGGGGTCGTCGTCGCCGAGGGTGAGGACGCCCCGGAGGCCCCGCAGCGCGAGGTCGTCGAGGTCCCGCCGACGCGGCTGCTCCTGTCCACGCTGCGTTCGGGCCTGACGATCTGGATGGTCCTGGTGCTCGTGGGCCTCGGCGTCGGCTGCTGGTTCGCGCAGAGCCTCACCCCGCTGTTCGGTTCGTTCGCCGCGGTCCTCGGCGTGGTCTCGACGGTGTGGCAGCGGTTCTCCCGGGGCTTCAACTTCACCGTCGCGGACTCCCCGGACGGGCTGCGGCTCTCCCACGGGCTGCTGGAGCAGCGCTCGCAGACCGTGCCGCCGGGGCGGGTGCAGGCGCTGCGGATCACCCAGCCGCTGCTGTGGCGCAGCGCGGGCTGGTGGCGGGTGGAGGTCAACGTCGCGGGGTACTCCGGCGAGAGCGGCAGCGCCTCCGAGCAGAGCACGACGCTGCTGCCCGTCGGCACCGTCGAGGAGCTCGGGCTCGTGCTGGCGATCGTGCTGCCGGACCTGGGGACGGGCGAGGAGTCCCCGCTCGACGTGGTCCGCGCCGGGCTGACCGGCACCGGCACCGACGGCGGGTTCACCCCCGTCCCGCGGGCCGCCCGCTGGCTGGACCCGGTGAGCTGGCGCCGCCGCGGCTACCGCGTCACCGAGCACGCGTTCCTCTCCCGCAACGGCCGGCTGGTCCGCGGTCTCGACGTCGTCCCGCACGCGCGGACGCAGAGCCTCGGCGTCGCTCAGGGTCCGCTGCAGCGTCGCCTGGGCCTGGCCAGCGTCGTGCTGCACTCGACCCCCGGGCGGGTGAAGCCCCGCGTCGACCACCTCGACCCGGCGACGGCGGCGCGGCTGCTGACGGAGCAGTCCCTGCGCTCCCGCGCGGCCCGCGCCGGTTCCGGTCCCGAACGCTGGATGACCACCTGAGCGTCGTCAGCCGGGCAGGGCACCGCTGCGGGCGAGGGCGGCGGTGAGCAGTTCGAGGTCGATCGCGACGTGCGCGCGGGCGAGGGCCTCGGCCTCGTCGGCGCGGCCGGCGACGATCGCGGCGACGAGGGCGCGGTGCTCGCGCAGGGCCCGCACCTCCATGGCGTGCATGCCCTCCGGGGCACCCCACAGGTGCGCGGGGGCGCCGATGCTGAGCCGGCCCTCGAGCTCGCGCAGGACGCGGCGCAGGGTGTCGTTGTGGGCGGCGTCGATGATCGCGACGTGCAGCGCGCTGTCGGCCTGCTGGGACTGCAGGCCGGAGTCGGCCGCGGCGTAGGCCTCGAGCGCGTCCTGCACGCGCGCGACGTCGGCGGGGGAGCGGTGCTCGGCCGCGGCCCGGCACACCGCCCCGTGCAGACGGGCGATCGCGTCGCACAGGTCGCGCAGCTGGGCGTAGCCCGCCGACAGCGTGCGTCCGACGATCTCCGTCGAGGACTCGGGCCACTGCTGCAGGACGAACGTGCCGCCGTGGCGTCCCCGGCGGGTCTCCACCAGGCCCCGGTCGGCGAGCTGGGCCAGCGCGGCGCGGACCGTCGTCCGCCCGGCACCGAGGACGGCGGCCAGGTCGCGTTCGGCGGGCAGCCGCGAACCGGGCAGGTACTGGCCGGTGGCGATGGCGGTGACGAGCCGTTCCAGCACCGCGGCGACGCGCGAGCCGGGGTCCACCACGAGGTCCGTCCGCGTCATCCCACCGTCCTCCCGTTTCGCACAGGTTAATTCCCCACCAATGGTCTTGTCGGGGACCTTTGAAGTGAGGATGCTCACGCCATGCCCGTCACGACCCACGAACTCCCCGTCCTCGGACACCGCACCTGGGTGCAGGTCACCACCCCGTCGAACCCCCGCGCGGGAGCCCTCCCCCTGATCGTCCTGCACGGCGGACCCGGGATGGCTCACGACTACGTGGCCAACCTCGCCGCCCTGGCCGAGGAGACCGGGCGCACCGTCGTCCACTACGACCAGCTCGGCTGCGGCCGCAGCACCCACCTGCCCGCAGCGCCGCCGGAGTCCTGGACCCCGCAGCTGTTCGTCGACGAGTTCCACGCCGTGCTCGACGGCCTCGGCCTCGACCGGGTCCACGTCCTCGGCCAGTCCTGGGGCGGGATGCTCGGCGCCGAGATCGCCGTCCGGCGACCCGCGGGGCTGGTGTCTCTGGCGATCTGCAACTCCCCGGCCTCGATGCCGCTCTGGGTCGAGGGCGCCGCCCGGTTGCGGGCCGAGCTCCCGCCGCAGGCCCGCGAGGCGCTGGACCGCCACGAGGCCGCCGGGACGACGACCGACCCCGAGTACCTCGCCGCCACCGACGAGTTCTACGCCCGCCACGTCTGCCGGATCACGCCCACCCACCCCGACTTCGCGGCCAGCGTCGCCCAGATGGAGGCGGAACCCACCGTCTACCACACCATGAACGGCCCCAACGAGTTCCACGTCATCGGGACCCTGCGCGACTGGTCCGTCATCGACCGCCTCCCCGACGTCGCCGTCCCGACCCTCGTCGTCGCCGGCGAGTTCGACGAGGCGACCCCGGAGACGTGGGCGCCGTTCGTGGACCGGATCCCCGACGTCAGCGCGCACGTCTTCCCCGGCGCCAGCCACTGCACCCACCTCGAACAGCCCGAGGAGTTCCGCGCGTTCGTCGCGGCGTTCCTCGCGCGCCACGACGACCCCGCCGACACCTCAGGAGCTCCGCGATGAGCGACCAGCAACGCACCCTCGAGTCGTTCGGGTACCAGCAGCAGCTCAAACGTTCCGTCTCCACCTTCGACCTGCTGGTCTACGGGCTGGTGTTCATGGTCCCGATCGCGCCGTGGGCGATCTTCGGGACGGTCTACGACAGCGCGCACGGCATGGTCCCGCTCGTCTACCTCATCGGCCTGGTGGCGATGATCTTCACCGCTCTCGCCTACGGGCAGATGGCGAAGGCGTTCCCGCTGGCGGGTTCGGTGTTCTCCTACGTCGGCCGCGGGATCCACCCCTCGCTGGGGTTCTTCGCGGGCTGGTCGATCCTGCTCGACTACCTGCTCATCCCGACCCTGCTCTACGTCTTCGCCGCCGAGTCGATGGTCGGGATCTTCCCGGGGTCCCCGCGCTGGGTGTGGGCGCTGGTGTTCGTCGCGATCAACACGGTCGTGAACCTGCTGGGGATCAGTTCGCTCAAGCTCGCCAACCGGGTGTTCCTGGCCATCGAGATCGTGTTCGTGGTGGCGTTCGTCGTCATCGCGGCGCGGGCGCTCAACGGCGGGACGATCCCGGGCGCGGAGTGGGGGGCGACCCCGTTCTGGGACTCCTCGCAGGTGAGCGGCCCGCTCATCGCCGGGGCGCTCTCGATCGCCGTCCTGAGCTTCCTGGGCTTCGACGGGATCTCCACGCTCGCCGAGGAGACGACCGGGCGGAAGAACCCCGCGGGCCGGGCGATGATCGTCGCCCTGTTCGTCGTCGCGTTCCTCTTCGTCCTGCAGACCTGGCTGGCCAGCCTGCTCGCCGCGGGGCGCGAGTCCTTCGGCGACGCCGCCGCGGGCAACGCGTTCTTCGACCTCGTCCAGGCCGCGTCCGGCTCGCACTGGAAGACGGCGTTCCTCGTCGTCAACGTCATCGCCGTCGGCATCGCCAACGCGATGGCCGCGCAGGCCGCCACGTCGCGGTTGCTGTTCTCGATGAGCCGCGACCGCCAGCTGCCGGCGTACCTGTCGCGCATCAGCGACCGTCAGGTCCCGATGGCCGCGATCCTCACCGTCACGGGTCTCACCCTCGTGCTGGTGCTGTTCTTCGTCGGGCAGATCTCGCTGATCTCGTCGCTGGTGAACTTCGGCGCGCTGTTCGGGTTCTGCCTGCTGCACGTCTCGGTGATCGTCCACCACCTCGTGCGCGGGAGGTCGAAGAACTACCTGCTGCACCTCGTCGCCCCGGTGCTGGGCTTCCTCATCATCGGCTACGTGCTGGTGAACGCCGACGCGGCCGCGAAGATCGGCGGCCTCGCCTGGCTCGTCGTCGGGGCCGTCGTCCTCGCCGTCAACCTGCGGACCGGCCGCGGGGCCCCGAGCCTGCCCGCGGAGGAGGGGGCGCACCCCTGAGCGGCGGGAGGGCGGTCAGCCGGCGTTGACGTGCCCCGCGAGCCGACCGTGCAGAGCGGCGGTCGCGGGGTTCATCCCGACGATCTCGGCGTGCTTGCCGTGGTCGGCGTACTTGCGGGTGACGGCGTCGAGCGCGGCGATCGAGGAGGCGTCCCACACGTGCGCGTCGCTGAAGTCGATCGTCACCTCGCGCGGGTCGGTGGCGTAGTCGAACTGCGTCACGAGGTCCCCGGAGGAGGCGAAGAACACCTGGCCGTGGACGGTGTAGACGCCGGGGGCGCTCGCGCGGACCTCGACGAGGTGGGCGACGCGGCGGGCGAAGAGGACGCAGGCCAGCAGCGTCCCGCCGAGGACGCCGTAGGCGAGGTTGTGGGTCAGGAGCACGATGACGACGGTCAGCACCATGACCGAGGTCTCGCTGCGCGGCATGGCCTTGAGCGTCGACGGTTTCACGCTGTGCCAGTCGAAGGCGCCGTAGCAGACGAGGAACATCACGGCGACGAGGACGGCCATCGGGATCTGCGCGACGACGCCGCCGAACCCGACGACGAGCACCAGCAGGAACGCCCCCGCGAGGAACGTCGACAGCCGCGTCCGCGCCCCGGAAACCTTCACGTTGATCATCGTCTGGCCGATGACGGCGCAGCCGCCCATGCCGCCGAAGAGGCCGGTGACGATCTGGGCGGTGCCCTGCCCGATGCACTCCCGCGTCTTCGACGAGCGGGTGTCGGTGAGCTCGTCCACGAGCTGGGCCGTCATGAGTGCCTCCATCAACCCCACGAGCGCGACCCCGACCGAGAACGGGGCGATGGTGCGCAGGGTGTCGAGGGAGAACGGCACGTCGGGCAGCCCGAGCGTCGGCAGCGCGTGCGGCAGCGCACCGTCGTCGCCGACGGTGCGGACGTCGACGTGCAGCACGACGGTGAGGACGGTCAGGACGACGACGGCGATCAGCGGTGCGGGGACCGACCTCACGAACCGCGGCACCACGACCAGCAGTCCGAGGCCGACGAGCAGGACGCCGTACCCGGCGACCCCGGCGTCACGCAGGTTGGGCAGCTGGGCGATGAAGATGGAGATGGCCAGCGCGTTGACGAACCCCGTCGTGACGCTGCGCGGGACGAAGCGCATGAGCCGGGCGACCCCGAGCACGCCCAGGACGATCTGCAGCACCCCGGCCAGCAGGATCGCCGCGACGAGGTAGCCGACGCCGTGGCTGTGCGAGAGGGGCGCGACCACGAGGGCGACGGCGCCGGTGGCGGCCGAGATCATCGCCGGCCGCCCGCCCACGAACGAGCTGGTGACGCCCATGACGAAGGACGAGATCAGCCCGATGCGCGGGTCGACGCCGGCGACGAGGGAGAACGAGATCGCCTCGGGCACCAGGGCCAGGGCCACGACGAGCCCCGCCAGGACCTCGGTGCGCAGCACCCGGACCGAGCGCAGCCACTCCGGACGGCGCAGGCCGGCACGGGGAGCAGCGAGGGCGAGGGGCACCCGCGAACTCTAACCACGCGTCAGAGTGGCCCCGCAGCCTCCTCGGCCGCCGAAGCGCGGAACCACCCGATCAGCGTGTCCCGCCGGCACCTCCACGGCCCTTGCCGCGCAGCTGCGACACCGCGTCGGTGAGCTTGCGCCGCGTCGCGGGGTCCTTCGCGGCGCGCTGCGCCTGCTGGCTCAACCGCTTGCCCTCGGGGGACTTGAGGAAGGCCCCCACCTTGCTGATCAGCCCGGCCACGTCGTCCTCCTGGTGTTCGTCTGCGCTCTGACCGCCCAACGGTGGGGCCGGACGGGCGGTTCCGCTACCCGTGCTTGCGCAGGACGACGGCGACGTCGGTCACCGTGAACAGGAAGTGCCCGGCCCGGGCGGCGCTGCGCAGCCCCTCGATCCAGCCCGCCGCGCGGGCGGTGAGGACCGGGTCGTCGCCGGCGGCGGCCAGGATCCCCGTCGCGACCTTCCACGCCACCGAGTCCTCGTCGAAGCGGCGGTGCGGGTCGGCCCAGGAGTGCACCGACTCGACGGTGAACGGACTCCGCGCCGCGTGCCGCAGCAGCTTCCGGCCCGCGAAACCGTCCCCGCGGGCTCCGCCGCCGGGGACGTGGCCGACGAAGCGGTCGAGGAGTTCACGGGTCAGGGCGTCGTCGTCGCTGGTGAACAGCGCGGTGTCCCAGTCGGAGTGGGCGAGGACGGCGGTGCCCCCGGGGCGCAGCACGCGGTGGACCTCGGCGAGGTGCGCCCCCACGTCGGCGAGGTGCTCGACGGCGTTCAGCGAGACGGCGGCGTCGACCTCGCCGTCGCCCAGCGGCAGGTCCTCGAGACCGGTGATGTGGGCGCGCACCCGGGGGTCGAGGAGCAGGTCGTCGTCGAGGCCGGACCCGACGTCGACGGCGTGGACCAGGCGTGGGTCCCGGGTCAGCAGGGCGCGCGTCGTCCGCCCGCTGCCGCACGCGAGGTCGAGTACCACGGCCCCCTCGACGGCCCCGGCCAACGTCGTGACGTTCTCGAACCGACCCACGCCCGAAGCCTACGATCAGGACCCGCGGAGGTCTCGGAGGCCCGGGGCGTCACGGTCGGTCAAACCCTGTTCGGCCCTGCGTCACGAGGCTGATCCGGACGGTCGAAGATTCCGTGCACGAGCACTCTCACGTTGCGTCAAAGTGTCCCGGTCTCACCTACAGTCGGGACCAGCACCAGGGGTGCACGCATGGCCGGGGGGCGGTGCGGTCGATGGTGACGGGGGTCCTGGCGACGTCTGCCCGGCATCAGTGCCGGCAGCGCCCGCGGTCCCCGTCCGAGGGGGAAGGCGGAGCGACGCAGTGGTGGACACGACGCACACGGAGAGCCCCGCGACCGGCGGGTCTCCGGCGCCGCGCAAGCACGGGCGCCGCAAGGTCATCGGGGCGGGCATCGGAGTCCTCGTGGCCGCCGCCGGCGGCGGGGTGTACTGGGCGACCCGGGACACGAGCGAGCCGATCACCTCGACCCCGACGCCGGCCTGGACGCCCAAGGCGCACGTCGCCGCCTCCGACCTCGACACCAAGTGGGTCGGCGTCCAGACCCACGACGTCGCCGTCGCGACGGAGTTCGGCGACTGGCTGGGCCGTCCGCTCGACGTCGTCGTCGTCTTCAACTCCGACGCGAACTGGGCCGCGATCTCCGGACCGTGGTTCGCGATGGTCCCGGGCGAGGGCCAGGACTGGGGCCAGTGGGTCCGCGACGACCCGGACAACCGCACCCTCGTCGTCTCCACCGGGCTCGTGCCCGCCGACCCGCCGGAGGACTGGCGCGCCCGCGGGGCCGCGGGGGAGTACGACGCGCACTGGACGACGTTCGCGCAGAACCTCGTCTCCAAGGGCCTCGGTTCCTCGATCGTGCGCCTCGGCTGGGAGCTCAACGGCGACTGGTACGCGACCCACTACATCGGTGAGTCGAAGGAGGAGCGCGAGCAGTGGAAGACGTACTTCCGCCGCATCGTGCAGACGATCAGCCTGGTCGAGGGTGCGGCCTTCGAGGTCGACTTCAACATCGCCGAGGGTCAGCAGGACTCCGTGACCATCGACGAGATGTACCCCGGCGACGACTGGGTCGACATCATCGGCGTCGACGTCTACGACTCCTACATCTCCCCGATCGACCCGAGCGCGCGCTGGGAGGAGAAGGACGCGAAGGTCAACAGCCTCTCGGCCGTCATCGCCTTCGCCGCCGCGCACGACAAGCCGATCAGCCTGCCCGAGTGGGCGATGGTCGCCGCCGGGGACACCCAGGGCGGCGGGGACAGCCCGGCGTTCGTCGACCAGATCGCCGACGCCGTCGTGAGTGCCGAGGTCCGCTACCAGGCCTACTTCAACGTCCCCGACGGCGGGGTGGGCATGACCCTGGACGACGCACCCGACGGCAAGGCCGCCTTCCTGAAGAGGTTCGGCGCATCGGGTGACGCCGGGCCGACGCAGTCGTGACCGCGGGTAACCTCGGCGACGTGGTGGGGGCGCAGGAACAGTCGTCAGCGACCGGCGACGGTCCCCGGGCCGGTCGCTTCAGCAGGCTCCGCAGCTCCGGGATGACCCGCAGCCTGTGGAACATCCTCGACCAGGTCGTGGCGAGCGCGAACAACTTCCTCATCCAGTTCGTCATCACCCACGCCTTCACCAAGGACGTCTTCGGCGCCTTCGCGATCGCGTTCTCGGTGTTCTCGATCTCGACGGGGTTCTTCCGGGCGCTGTCGACCTCGCCCGTGAGCATGCGCTTCGCCGACGCCGACGACCGCGAGTTCAGGCGCGCGGCCTCCTCGGCGATCGCCCTGACCGGCGGCGGGGCAGCGGTCCTCGGGGCCGTGCTGGTGCTGATGGGTCTCTTCCTGCCCTTCACCGACGCCCTGTCGCACGTCTTCGTCGCCCTCGGCTTCGTCATGCCCGGGCTGATGCTGCAGGACGCCTGGCGCCAGGTCTTCTTCGCCCGGTTGCGTCCGGCCGCGGCCTGCCTGATCGACGTCAGCTGGGTGGTCCTGCAGCTGGCCGGGATCGGCGTCCTGTTCCTCGTCGTCGACACCAACCACATCTCGGCCTTCACCGCGGTCTGGGGCGGGGCCGCCTACCTCGCGTCGGTGATCGGGATGGCGCTGCTGCACCTGCGGCCGCGGCTCTCGCTGGCGATCGCCTGGCTGCGTGAGCAGTACTCGGTGACGCGCTACCTCGTCCCCGAGTTCGTCATCATCCAGACCGGTGGTCAGCTCGCCCCGATCCTCGCGGCCGTCGTGACGACGGTCGCCGCGGCCGGGTCGCTGCGCGGGGCCAACCTCGTGACCGTCCCGGCCACGATCGTCTCGACCGGGCTCATGAGCTTCGCCGTCCCGGAGCTCGTCCGCCGTCGCGAGCGGATGGACCCGCGCAGCTGGGAGCTCGCCGCCGTCGCGATCTCGGGTCTCGTGGTCGCCGTCAGCGTCGTGTGGGGCGCGGTCATGCTGCTGCTGCCGACCTCGGTCGGGGAACTCATCCTCGACGACACCTGGGCGGGGGCCCGCTCCGTGCTGCTGCCGACCATCGTCGGTCAGGCCGGTTCCGCGGTCACCGTCGGCTGCGCCGCGGTCCTCTACGCCACCGAGGGCGCCAAGGTGACGATGCGCCTGCACCTGGTCTTCGCCCTCTTCCTGGTCGTCCTCTCCACGGCCGGCGCGTTCACCTTCGGCGCGCAGGGCACCGCCTGGGGCATCGCCGCCGCGTTCTGGATCGTGGCCCCGTGGTGGTTCGTGTCCGTCCGCAAGCACGTGCGCAGTCCCGGGTTCGGACTGCCGGTCAGCCCGCCCGTCGCCTGACGACCCCGACGCACGCAGGCCCCGTCCCCCGTCCCCGGTCCCCGGGGACGGGGCCTCCTGCGTCCCCCGTGCGTCGGCGCCGCGCGGGCAGCACGAAGCCCCCTCCGGTCGGGACCGGAGGGGGCTTCGCGGGACGTCGGAGGAGACCGGTCAGACGGCGGCGGGCCGGGGCCCGGCGAGCTCGTCGAGGCGCGGGTCCATCCCGGGACGACGCGGACGGGAGACCGCGGGGGCGCCCGTCGCGACGCTGTCGGCGGGGACGTCCCGGGTCACGACGGCGTTGGCCCCGATGACGGCGCGGTCGCCGACGCGGACGCCACCGAGGACGCAGGCCCCCGCGCCGATGGTGACGTCGTCACCGACGACGGGCTGACCCGGCGTCGAACCGTCGCCGAGGGTGACGTTCTGGTAGATCCGCAGGCCGCGCCCGATGCGGACGTCCGGGCCGATGACGATCCCGGTGGAGTGCATGAGGCAGAGCCCCGGGCCGATCTCGGCGAACGGGGAGATCTCCGCCCCGGCCGAGCGCAGGGTGCGCGCCTGCAGCAGGTGCGCCGCCGGCATGAACCGCGGTGCGACGGCCTGGGCGAGGCGCAGCTGCACGACCGCGCGGACCCGCGGCACCAGCGCGACGCGGGCCACCACGTCGGGCAACCAGGCCCCGGTCGAGCGACCCTGCGGTTCGACCATGTGCTCCAGGTCGCCGCGCAACCGGGCGAGGGGACGACGGCTCAACGGGTTCCTCCGGTCGGGGGGCTGCTCGGGATCCAGGGGGTGGGCCGCGCGGTGCGCAGCTCCGTCTCGTGCTCGCGTTCGAGCTGTCGCCTCTCGCGCGTCGAGAGCTCGGTGCGGCGGCCGACGAAGAGCACGGCCATCGGCAGCAGGACGTAGAAGATGTTGGCCGCCAGGAAGCTCGAGCTCGTCACGGCGTTGAGGAAGATCGCGGCCAGCGCGACGGTCGGCGCGGGGGAACGGCGCACGACGGCGACGTAGAGGAACACCCCGGCGAGCACGGAGGCGGGCACCCCGTACTCGAGGATCAGCTTGACCCCGCCGGCGAAGCTGATCGGCAGCCCCGTCGCGGCGAAGATCTGGTCGGAGATGCGGTCGGCCATCCCCGGCCCGAGGCCCGTCACGATCGACCAGGGGTCGCTGGACCAGCGCTGCAGCAGGTACTCGTAGGGCTGCACGAAGCGCAGGCTCCCGGAGGAGTTCGTCTGACCGGCCTCGCCGGTGCGGCTCAGCAGGATCGGCCCGATCGGCGTGAGCAGCGCGACGACCGCGGCGACCCCCAGCACGATCCCGGCGCGCAGCGCCCACAGCCCGCCCCGGCGCAGCGCGAGGACGACGAGCCCGAAGCCCAGGACCATGAACCCCGTCCCGGTGACGGTGCAGACCAGCGCGACGCCGAAGACGAGGACCCGCCAGTACTGGCGGCCCCGGCTCAGCACCGAGAGCAGGGCCAGGGCCAGGAACTGCGAGAACACCGACGGCTCGACGAACACGAACGCGTTGGCCTTGATGACGGGGGAGCCGTACTCGATCGGGTACGACGTGTTGTAGCCCTGGAAGAGCAGGTTCCCCGGGACGACCTGGCGCACGTAGTCGACGTAGCCCCAGACCCCGGCGAACTGCGTCAGCATCTGCAGGACGCCGATGACGGCGAAGACGAGCATGAACGTCTCGAACCGCTGCTGCACCCGCGGGAAGAGGTGCAGGCGACGTTCGTCGACCCGGAAGCAGAGGGCGGCCCACGTCACCACCAGCAGCATCAGCGAGGTCAGGGCCCCCGTCCCCCGCCAGACGACGTCGACGAGGGCGAAGACCGCCAGTGCGGTCATGGCCAGGACGTAGGTGCGCACCGCGGCACCGTTGTCACGGACCAGACCGTGGTAGGCCAGGTAGCCGAGGACGGCGGCGACGATCGGGATGGTCACCGGGACCGGCGAGCCCAGGGGCAGCGCCACCCGCTGCAGCACGGTGAGCGCCACGATCACGATCGTCATGCCGACCATCACGCGGGCGTCGGCCGTGCTCGTCGTGCGGGGGCCGTCGGAGCGGCGCCGGCGCACGAGACGGGCGTCGGGGTCGAGCGCGTCCGCCGTCGCGGCGGGTACACCCGGGGTGACCCGACGCGGCAGGCCCGGCTGGGCCGGGCGCACCGTCGGGAAGGCCGGCGTGACGCCGGTGCTCCGCTGCAGCGCGTCGCTCACGCGGTCACACCGGCTGTCTGCTCGCTCACGCGTCGTCCCCCCCCGTTCCTCCGGTGCGCCCCCCGACGCAGCCGTTCGCGGTCCCCCCGCGATGCCTCATGCTAGGCGGCGCGACGTCCGGCGAGGGTCGCCTCGGGCCGGTCCGCGCGCCCGTCGGTGGGCCCTCCGTGACAACTTCACACGTTCGCAGCAGTGCCCTCACCCCCGTTCGGCCGCCCGCGTGACAACGCCCGACAAGCCCCGGTGGGAGGTGCAATAGTGGCGCGCGCAGCGGTCGTCGTGTGCCTGATCACACGACGTAGGGGGCACTCAGCACCGGGTAACGGGCGGTGGGGGCCGCGGGTGAAGCCGGGTCGTTGCGTTGAGGGGGGCGCAGTCCTTGCGTCACGTCTGGGAAGGGACTGGTAGTCGGTGACAACGAGCTCGCACGTCCGGAGCGGTTCTGGTGCGTGGGGTGCCATCAGCCGTCAACGCTGGAAGATCCTGGTGGTGGCCGTCCTCATGGCCGTCCTCGGCTACGTCCTGCCGTCGCAGTTGTTGACCCCGTCGTACGCGGCGACGTCGACCATCACGCTGTCGAAGGACCGGCCCTACGACCCGACGACGTCGAACGCGTCCTCGCTGGGCGACCCCACGAAGTGGGCGACCCTGCAGGCCGCGGTCGCCAGCTCCGAGACCGTCCTCTCCGTCGCCCAGGGCACGCTGGCGACCGATCTGCGCTCGACCTTCAAGGACGGCCTCCAGATCGTCGCCGTCGACGAGTCGAACCAGATCACCGTGACCGCGACGGCCACGGACCCCCAGGACGCGGCGACCATCGCCGACGCCGTCGCGACCGCCTACCAGACGGTGAACACGCAGAAGGTGCAGCAGGCCACGACCGCCGCGCTGACCGCCGTGGGCACCGACCGGGCGCAGCAGCAGACGATCAACCTCAACGCCAGCGCCTACGGCAACGGCATCTCGGTGCTCGACGCCGCCACGGTGCCGACCGCCGCGGCACCGCCGTACGCCTGGCAGATCGCGGCCCTGGCCTTCCTCGTCGGCCTCTTCGCCGCCTCCGGGGCCGTGGCGTGGCGCGCGCACCTCAACCAGCGCGTCGACACCCCTCCGCTGGAGGGCATCGCCGAGCTCGGTCGCTGGAACGCCGTCCCGCGCGGTCGCGGCATCGGCGACCAGAACTCCGTGGAGTCCCGCAACGCCGGGATCGTCCTCGTCGGCCTGCAGCACCTGGGCCACCTGCGCACCCCGCGCCTGGAGGTCTCCAGCGTGCTGGTGACCGCCGCCACCGGGAACGCCGGGGCGCTCGCGACCGGTCTGGCCGCCTCCGCGGCCCGGGCCGGGCGCCGGGTCGTGCTGGTCGACGCCGACGAGGGCGGTTCCCGTCTGGCCGCCTTCGGCGCCCCCGTGGCCGGCACCGAGCAGCGCATCCTGCCCGAGCGTCGCTGGAGCGACGAGATTCACCCGTGGGTCATCGGCGGCGGTGCCGTCGTCGGCGTCCTGCCGCTGGACGCCCGCTCGCTGCAGCCGCACGTCGTCGGCGCCGGTGTCCGCCACCTCGTCGAGGCCGGTTACCTGGTGATCTTCGTCGGCGGGTCCGTCGTGAACTCCCCGGTGGCGTTCGCCGTCGCCGGCGAGGTCGACGCCGTGCTCGTCCAGATCGAGGCCGAACCGCGCGCCGAGGTCATCAGCAGGACCCTCGCGCAGCTCTCGATCGCGGCCCCGGCCGTCGTCGCCCAGGTCGTCGTCGGGGACACCGGCAACGGGACGCCGGCCTCCGGCGAGCGCAGCGAACCGCTGCGTCAGCGCCCCGTCGCCCCGCCGCAGCCCCAGACCCCCGAGGTCTCCCGCCGCGGCTGAGCCGTGACGCCCGAAGGGCCCGGTCCCACCTGATCCAGGTGGGGCCGGGCCCTTCGTCGTGCGCCCGGTGGGGTCGGGATCGTTGGCGCCAACCGTGTCACTGAGCGGGATGGTTGGCGCCAACGGTGTCACTCGGCGGGATGGTTGGCGCCAACGATCCCCACCCGCGCGGCTCAGGAGGGGGCGCCGGCAGCAGCGATCTCCTCCCACGGGCCGGGTGCGATCCAGCCGAGCTCCATGTGGGTGGCCAGAGCGGGCTCGGCGCCCAGCAGCACCCGCCGCCGCGAGGGGCGGCGCAGCGAGCGCAGGTCCACCGCCGCGCGCATCCCGAACAGGTACCCGCGCCGCAGCGCCGACCTCCACGCCGCCGTCCCCTCGGCCGGGTCGTGGTGCTCCAGCAGCTCGCGCAGGGTGAAGCGCCGCCGGCCCTGCAGCGTCAGGCAGCTCGCGTAGTCGAAGTTCCCGCCCGAGAGCGCGCACAGCTGCAGCAGCCGCTCGTCCTCGCGGACGGCGCCGACGCGGGCCGCGAAGGTGCTGGTGGTGCTCACCAGCGGCGTCCAGCGCCCCGGCAGGCCCGTGTCCTCGACCTCCGCGCCGTAGGGCGCGAAGTAGTCGGCGTGGGCGTTCGCGGGGTCGCTCACGGCGTCGACCAGGGCCACCAGCGCCTCCGGCCGCCACAGGTAGTCGTCCTCGGCGAGCAGCAGGACGTCCTGCGCCGCCCAGGAGCGGCGACGCGGCAGCGCCAGCGCCGCCAGGTAGCTGCGCCGGTTGGAACCGCCCTCGAAGCCCACCGGGTCGCCCCAGAGCTGCATCAGCTCGAGGCGGTCGCCCGGGACGGGACCGTCGTTGAGGAACACCACCTCGACGTCGGCGTCCGGACGCTGCGCGCGGACCGCGGCCACCGCGGCGCAGAAGGACGCGAGTCCCACCCGCTTGCTGTACCAGGACGGGCGACCCTTGCTGTTCTCCCCGCCGTGCGAGCGGTAGACGACGTGAAGTCTCACCGTCCGATGGTACCGATCAGGGACGTCCCGACGGGGCGCGCGCTCAGCCCGTGATCACCGGACGGGCATGCTCATCGCTGCCCCGGGCCCCCGCGTTACAGGTTCCGGGAAAACTTCTCCTCAAGGATCCCGCCACTCGCACCGATGGGTCAGGTGTCACCCCGAACGGGCCAACACGGTTCCTCCGCCCCCCTCCTGCGGACGGCGCCATGACCACAGCGAGGTTGATCCACCCCATGAGCAAGGTTTCGAAGTTCCTGTTGTCCACGGCCGCCGTCGCCACCGTCGCGAGCGGTCTCACCGCCGCCGGCGTCTCCGCCGCGAACGCGGCCGACAGCGGTGTGGTGCGCGTCAGCACCCTGAAGAGCGCCTTCACCGACTCCGCCGGCAAGGTCTGGAACGCGGACAGCGGTTTCGCCGGCGGCTGGCAGAACCCCAGCACCACCGGCGCCGACATCGCGGGCACCACGAACGACAAGCTGTTCCAGTCCGAGCACTACGGCATGACCGGGTGGAGCGCCCCCGTCGCCAACGGCACCTACAAGGTGACGCTGAAGACCGCCGAGACCTACTGGTCGCAGCGTGGCGCCCGCGTGTTCTCGGTCACCGCGGAGGGTCAGAACGTCATCTCGAACCTCGACATCTTCGCCGAGGTCGGCAAGAACGTCGCCCTGAACAAGTCCTTCACCGTCAAGGTCGACGACGGGACCCTGAACCTCGGGTTCTCCCAGACCCGCAACTACGCCGCCGTGAGCGCGATCCTCGTCGAGAACTCCGGTGCGGTGAGCGCGACGCCGCGCCCGTCGAACTCGACCCCGACGCTGCCTCCGGTGACGACGCCCCCCGTGACGACGCCCCCGGTGACGACGCCCCCGGTGACGACACCTCCGGTGACGACACCTCCCGTGACGACGCCCCCCACCACTCCTCCCGTCACCTCCGGTCCGACCCGGAACGCCTCGGGCCACGAGTGGATGTCCGGTTCCTCGGGCGTCGGTGCGGCCGACGGGCAGTTCGGGAACTGGCGCGGCAGCAACCTCGACATCGTCTCCAGCTGGGCCGGCAACGCCGACAACTCCGCGAACTTCTACACGCTGTGGAAGGGCGCCGAGTACGGGAACTGGAACGGTTCCATGGACATGGCCGTCGGCGGGATCGACTCCGGCGAGACCTGGTCGCAGGCCGCCAGTGGTCGCTACGACGCCCGCTGGGCGGCCTCGCTGACCAAGCTGAAGTCGCTCTGGGCCGGTCGCCAGGGAACCATGTACATCCGCTTCGCCCACGAGATGAACGGCTACTGGTTCTCCTGGAGCGTGAACAAGAACAACTACCAGGACTTCATGGCCTCCTGGAAGCGCTACCGCGCTCTGCAGCAGCAGATCTTCCCCGAGGCGAAGCTCGTCTTCTCGGTGAACAAGGAGTCCAACGGACCGGGCATGAACTGGACGAACTTCTTCCCCGGCAAGCAGTACGTCGACGTCCTCTCGGTCGACTACTACAACAACTGGCCCTACGCGGCCACCGTGGACCAGTTCAACGCCCAGTCCTGGGACAAGGACGGCTACGGCGCCCCCAAGGGCATCAACGCCCACCTCGCCTTCGCGAAGAGCCAGGGTCTGCCGCTGTCGGTGTCGGAGTGGTCGGGCAACGCCGACGACGGTGACTCGCCCGGTTTCGTCCAGGGCATGTACGACTTCTTCAAGACCAACGCCGGGACCGGCGCCGGTCAGCTCGCCTACGAGGTCCAGTTCAACTGCGACATCGACAACCACCGCTGGCTGCTCAACGGCGGATCCCGCATGCCGAACTCGGCGGCGAAGTACAAGGAACTCTTCTGAGTCCTGCCGCGGCGGACCGTCGTCCGACGTGAGAGCGCCCCCGTCGACCAGGGAGACCTGGTCGACGGGGGCGCTCCTGCGTTCCCGGCGGACGCAGCGGTTACTTCAGCCGTTCCATCACGACGCGACCGGCGACACTGGCGCGACCGGTGGTCACTCCCTTGACGTAGGCCCAGTGCTGGTCCGCGCGGTCGGTGCGGCGCAGCGCCCGGCACTGCACGGTCCGCACCGCGTAACCGAGGGCGAGGACGGAACTGATCCCGTTCACGGTCGCGGCGCCGTGGTGGCGTCCGAGGTAGCGACGCATGGCGGCGCCGCGCAGGCGCAGCATCTCCAGGGACGGGGCGCCGGACCCCCCGGCGGCGTGCGGGACGATGACGTCGGTGCGCAGCTTCTCGCGCAGGCCGGCGGCGCGGGCGCTGCGGCCGAACATCATGTCCTCGTTGTAGACGTAGAAGTCCTCGTCGAAGCACCCGAGCGCGAGGAACGTGCTGCGTCGGACGGCCATGCACGCACCCGTCGTCCAGTCGACCTCGAGGAGTTCGCCGGGGGAGGGTTTCGCGTAGAGCCCGGCCCGGGGGAACACCTTGTGCAGGCCCGCGGCGTGGACCAAGGCGCGGGCCGCGGTGGGTTCCCAGCCGCCGACGCCGAGTTCCACCTTCCCGTTGACGCCGGCCATCGTCGCGGCCGAGGCGGCCAGGGTCGCGTCACCGGCGACGTCGGCGACCAGGGTCTGCAGGTGCTCCAGGGTGGGGCGGGAGTCGGGGTTGCCGAACACCACGAACTCGTGGGTCGAGGTCCGCGCCCCCATGTTGGCGGCACGGGCGAAACCCTTCCCGCCGCCGGAGTCGACGTAGCGGGTGTTGCGGCGCTGCGCCGGCAACTGCGACAACCCGTCCACGTCGGAGGCGTTGTCGACTACGACGACGGGGAGCTCCTCGGGCAGGTTCTCGAGGAGGGCGCGGATCTGGTGGGCGCTGCGGTAGCTGACGAGCACCAGTTCCACGTCGTGGGTGAGCACCCCTCCATCGTTCTCGCGGCCCGCGCTCTCCGTCGTCCTGTCCATCGTCCCGCCCCTGGTGTGCGTCACGTCCGAGCTCACGTTCGTCCCCGTCCCCATCGAATCCCCACCGAATCCCCACTCGTCGATCCCCCGTGCCCGCGCGCCGGTGTTCGGCACCCGGGACCGGATGCATCGTCGCCGAGCAGGGCGCCGCGATCCAGTGTGGACCCCCCGGACGGGGACCCGTGAGGGTGACGCAGGGTGGCGAACGGGTGGTTCTGCGAATTCTTCGGCCGGGGTTCTTCTAGAAGAATTAACTCGCTGTAAAACATGTCTCACGCTTTGTCATGGCCTGCGGCGGAACGCTCTCGGAAACGTCGTGAAACTACTGTGCGTGATGAGTAGAACACGTAAGCCGTTGTTGCCTGGCCGGGACGCCCTTGCAAGAATGCGCCGATCACCCCGCGACCAGCGTGGGGACCACGGGGGTGGTGAGGGGGGTCCGACGACCGGCACGGTCGACGGGTCTCACCGGCCTCGACGGCTGTCTTTGGGGGGAACCACGCGTGAAGCTGCGTCGTCCGAGTCCTGCGGTGGGAGCACTCACCGTCATGTCCTTCGCGGGGCACGTCATGTACCCGCTGTACCTGCTGGCCAGCGAGCGCCTCGCGCCGCGCAGTCCGTACCGCCCGAAGCCCGGTGAGGCCGACTGGACGTGGGACGACGTCGACGTCCTCATCCCGGCCTTCGGTGAGTCGAGCATCCTCGCCGAGACCGTCCCGCAGCTGCTGGGCGAGGGCGTGCCGCTGGACCGCATCACCATCGTCGTGGACGAGGACGAGAAGACCCGCGCCGTCGCCGAGGAACTCGGCTGCCGGGTCGACTGGTCCGCGCAGCGCGCCGGCAAGGCCGCCGCGGTCAACCGCGGCATCGAGAACTCCAAGGCCGACATCGTCGTCCTGCTCGACGCGAACGCCTTCGTGCCGGGGGAGGGGCTGCGCGCGCTCATCGACCGCGTCGCCACCGACCTGCACCTCGCGTCCGGGGTCCGCAAGGAGTCCGGGGCCCAGGACGAGGGTCTGTACTGGCGCTACGAGAACTGGATCAAGCAGACCGAGGCCGGTCGCGGTGGGTCCCTCGCGCTCGTCGGTGAGGCCGTGGCGCTGCGTCGGGAGTCCTTCCGGCCCATCCCGAGGTCCGTCCTCAACGACGACCTCTTCCTCGCCTTCGACTTCGCCCGTCGTGGGCTGAACGTCGGCGTGGTGCCGGAGTGCGTGGCCGTCGAGGACTCCGCCCCGCGCAACGACCAGCTCGAGCGCCGCGTGCGCATCATGAGCGGGCAGCTGCGGCTGTTCTGGGGTTTCCGCCGTTCGTTCGTGTCGGGGGACGACAAGTTCCTGCACTTCGCGATGCACAAGGGGTGGCGTTCCACGCTGGGCCCCGCCGCGCAGCTCACGCTGACCGCGGCCTGCCTGGCCCGGCCCCGGAGCCGGTTCAGCCAGGCGTTCCTGCTCGCCGAGGCCGTCTCGGTCGCGGCCTACCTCAAGGGCGACAAGCTCCAGGGCAGGGCGGCGGCTCCGTTGCGGGTCCTCGGTCAGGCCGTCGGGATGCCGCCGGTCATCTTCGCCCTGTCCATCCCGCGGGCGCTCGGCCGTTCGCGCAGCGGAGCCTGGAAGAAGCGCAGCAGGTGAGTTCTCCCCGCACCGCCTGGGTGGTCGCCAAGCAGCTCCCCGCGAGCACGGACTCCGGTGGGCGCCAGCGCATCCGGGCCGTGATCGACGTGTACGCGCAGGTGTTCGACGAGGTCCACGTGGTGGGTTTCGACACCTGGCCCGGGTGGCGCGAGGTGCTGCCGGGGCACGTGACGGTCCACGAGGTCGCGGCCCCGCGGCCCACGCCCGCCGCGGTCCTGAAGGGCTCGCTGTTCGCGGGGAAGTGGTTCTCGCGCCGGATCCACGACCTGCTCGCGATCGGTGTCCGCTCCGGCGACGTCGTGCACGTCGACTTCCCGCAGATGGCGGTCAACGTGCCGGCCGACGTGCGCATCGACGTCCTCGACCTGCACAACGTCGAGTCCGACCTCATCGCCCGCAGGTTGCGCACCGAGAAGCCGCTCGCGGCCAGGGTGCTCGCCCCCGAGGTGGCGCGCTTCGCCCGGTTCGAGTTCGCGACGGCGCGCCGCGCCGAGCACGTCACGGCCTGCAGCCGACGGGACCAGGAGGTCCTCGCCGCCCGCGGGATCGCCAGCACCTTCGTGCCCAACGGCGTCACGAGCGCGCGGCACGTGCCGACGCTCCCGCCGGGTGCGCGGACGGCGCTGTTCGTCGGTGCCCTCGACTACGGCCCCAACAAGGCCGCGCTGCGCTGGTTCCTCGACGAGGTCTGGCCGAAGGTCCTGGCCGGCGTCCCGCAGGCGAGGTTCCTCGCGGTGGGTCGCGGGCTGAGCGCCGCGCACCCGCGTCCGGCCGGTGAGCCGGACGGGGTGGAGTTCCACTCCGACGTCGCCTCCGTCGACCCGTTCTACGAGCAGGCCGACGTGTGCGTCGTGCCGTTGCTCTCGGGGGGCGGGACGAAGATCAAACTCGTGGAGGCGCTGTCCCGCGGCCGGGCCGTCGTCACCACCAGCCTGGGGCTGGAGGGGCTGGAGGAGCACCGTGCGGTGCTCCGCGTCGCCGACGGTGCGGACGCGTTCGCCGCGGCCCTGGTCGAGTTGTTCACCGACCTGGAGCAGGCGGCCGAGCTCGGCGCGGCCGCCGCCGACGTGGCGCAGTCGTTCTCGTGGGAGACCGCGATGACTCCGCTGCGTGACGTGTTGTCTGCTCTTCGTGGTGTTTGAGGCGCAAGAGAGGGGCGTTAGCCCACTCCGGCGAAGTTCACGCTCCGTGTTCGTGGTGCTGTAGTAGCCTCGCGACAGCACCTCGACGGGGAAACCGGTGGCACGGATTCGTGGGGGGTTCGGACCGCCACCGGTGAACGTTCCCCTCGCACCACGGGTGACTTCCCCCACGTGTGACGCCGCCTCCCCGACGAGGTGGGGCAGGCGTCGACGAGACGCAACCGATCCGGTTCCGAGTGAGGGAAAGACATGACCGAAACCGCCAGCACGTCGCAGACGCCCGTGTCCGAGATCCCCGTCGTCATCCTCTGCGGTGGCATGGGCACCCGACTGCGCGAGGCCAGCGAGAAGCTGCCGAAGCCGCTGGTGGACATCGGCGGTCGCCCGATCCTCTGGCACATCATGAAGCTCTACAGCTCCTACGGGTTCCGCAAGTTCGTCCTGTGCCTGGGCTACAAGAGCGACATGATCAAGCGCTACTTCCTCGACTACCGGCTCAACGCCGGTGACTTCACGCTGAACCTGTCCACCCAGGACGACCCGACCTTCCACACCAACGGTGTGCAGGAGGACTGGGAGATCACCTTCGTCGAGACCGGTCTGACCACCGCGACCGCGGCCCGCATCAAGCGCGTCGAGCAGCACCTGACCGCCGACAAGTTCGTCCTGACCTACGGCGACGGCCTCGGCGACGTCGACATCGCCAAGACCCTGCGCGACCACGAGGCCGGCGGCCGCCTGGCCACCGTGACCGCGGTGCACCCGAGCTCCCGCTACGGCGAGATGCACGTCACCGGCGACACCGTCACCGAGTTCAACGAGAAGCCGACGCTGGCCGACGGCTGGGTCAACGGTGGGTTCTTCGTCTTCGACCGCGCCTTCGCGGACAAGTACCTCGAGGACGACCCGGACATGATGCTCGAGCAGAAGCCGCTGCAGACCGTCGCCCGCGACGGTCAGCTGACGGTCTCCCACCACGAGGGCTACTGGCTGGGCATGGACACCTTCCGGGAGTGGACCGAGTTCAACAAGCTCTGGGACTCCGGCAAGGCGCCGTGGAAGACCTGGGAAGACTGAGAAGCCCCCCTTCTAGGAACCGGAGAACTGCTGTGAAGATCGTCGTCACCGGGACCGAGGGTTACCTCGGCGCCCTGCTCGCCCCCACCCTGCTCGAGTCCGGCCACTCGGTGCTCGGCATCGACACCGGCTACTACAAGCAGGGCTGGCTCTACAACGGCGTCACCGCCTCGGTCGAGACCCTGGCCAAGGACATCCGCCACGTCACCGTCGAGGACCTCGCGGGCGCCGACGCCGTCGTGCACATGGCGGAGCTGTCCAACGACCCCCTCGGTGAGCTGATCCCCGACGTCACCTACGTGGTGAACCACAGGGGCTCGGTCCGCCTCGCCGAGATCGCCAAGCAGGCGGGGGTGCAGCGCTTCGTCTACATGTCGAGCTGCTCCGTCTACGGCGTGGCCGAGGACACCGTCGACGAGACCTCCGCGGTCAACCCGCAGACGGCCTACGCCGAGTGCAAGGCCCTCGTCGAACGCGACGTCGCGCCGCTGGCCGACGACGACTTCTCGCCGGTGTTCATGCGCAACGCGACCGCCTACGGCGCCTCGCCCCGTCAGCGCTTCGACATCGTGCTGAACAACCTCGCCGGCCTCGCCTACACCACCGGCAAGATCGCCATGACCTCCGACGGTTCGCCCTGGCGCCCGCTGGTCCACGGCCTCGACATCGCCAAGTCGATCCGCGCGGTGCTCGACGCCCCGCGCGAGGCGATCCACAACCAGATCTTCAACGTGGGCGACTCCGAGCAGGTCTACCGCGTCCGCGAGATCGCCGAGGCCGTCGGCCGCGCGCTGCCCGAGGCCGAGATCACCTTCGGCGCCAGCAACAACGGCGACAACCGCAGCTACAAGGTGAACTTCGACAAGATCCACTCGACCCTCGAGGGCTTCTCCTGCGACTGGAACGCCGACAAGGGCGCCCAGCAGCTCATCGACGTCTTCAAGGCGATCGACCTCGACGAGGCGACCTTCACCGGCAAGGGGCACACCCGCCTCAAGCAGCTCGAGCACCTCATCCGCACCGAGCAGCTGGACAAGGAACTCTTCTGGCGCACGCAGCCGGTCTCGGGGATCGCCAAGTGAAGATCCAGACCACGCACATCGAGGGCGTCGCGATCATCGACCTCGAGGAGCGCGCGGACGACCGCGGGTTCTTCGCCCGGTCCTTCTGCCGCGACGAGTTCCTCGAAGCCGGCCTGAACCCGGCCGTCGAGCAGTGCAACCTGTCCTTCAACCACAAGGCCGGGACGCTGCGCGGGATGCACACCCAGGTCGACCCGGCCCCGGAGGCGAAGCTGGTGCGCTGCACCGCCGGCGCCATCCAGGACATCATCGTCGACCTGCGCCCGGACTCCCCGACGCGGTTCCAGCACGTCGCGGTGGAGCTCTCCGCCGCGAACCGTCGTGCGCTCTACGTCCCGGAGTACTTCGCCCACGGGTACCTCACGCTGACCGACGGCGCCGAGGTCACCTACCAGGTGAGCCAGAGCTACACCCCGGGCACCGAACGCGGCCTGCGCTTCGACGACCCCGAGCTCGCCCTGCCCTGGGTGCGCGACGTGGCCGTCATCAGCGACAAGGACGCGTCCTGGACGCTGCTCGCGGACGGGGCGGTGCTCTCTTGATCATCGTCGACAAGGCGCTCCAGCAGCGCCAGGCCGAGGGGCGCCCCATCCGGGTCGCGCTCGTCGGTGCCGGGTTCATGGGCCGGGGCTTCGTCAACCAGGTCGTGAACTCCGTGCCCGGCATGGAACTCGTCGCGATCGCCAACCGGACCGTGTCGAAGGCCCGTGACGCCTACGAGCAGGCCGGGGTCACCGGCGTGGTCGAGGCCGACGACGCCGCCGCCGTGGACCGGGCCATCTCCCGGGGTCAGGCCGTCGTCTCCTCCTCCTACGAGGCCGTCGTCGACGCCGGGCAGGTCGAGGCCGTCGTCGAGGCGACCGGGAACACCGAGTACGGCGCGCACGTCGTCGTCCGCGCGATCGAGGCGGGCAAGCACATCGTCCTGCTCAACGCCGAGGTCGACGGGACCGCCGGCCTCGCGCTGCGCACCCGAGCCGAGAAGGCCGGGGTCATCTACACCGGCTGCGACGGCGACCAGCCCGGCGTCCAGATGAACCTCATCCGCTTCGTGCGCTCCATCGGCGTCACGCCGCTGGTGTCGGGGAACATCAAGGGCCTGCAGGACGAGTACCGCAACCCCACCACCCAGGAGGGGTTCGCCAAGCAGTGGGGTCAGGACCCCTACATGGTGACGAGCTTCGCCGACGGCACGAAGGTGTCGTTCGAGCAGGCGCTGGTCGCCAACGCGGCGGGGTTCTCGATCGAGAAGCGCGGCATGCGCGGGGCCGACCACCGCGGTCACGTCGACGAGCTGACGACCATGTACGACGTCGACCAGCTGAAGGAACTCGGCGGCGTCGTCGACTACGTCGTGGGGTCCAAGCCGGGCCCCGGCGTCTACGTCCTCGGCACCCACGACGACCCGAAGCAGCAGCACTACCTGAACCTGTACAAGCTCGGCACCGGGCCGCTGTACTCGTTCTACACGCCGTACCACCTGTGCCACTTCGAGGTCCCCCTCACGGTGGCCCGCGCGGTGCTGTTCGCCGACGCCACGATCGTCCCCGGTGACGAGGTGAAGGTCGAGGTCGTCACCACGGCCAAGACCGACCTCGCCGCGGGCCGGGAGATCGACCGCCTCGGCGGGTACGACACCTACGGGGTGGCCGAGACCTACGCGGCCACCAGGGCGCAGAACCTGCTGCCGATGGGTGTCGCCGAGGGCTGCGTCCTCAAGAACGACGTGAAGAAGGACCAGGTCCTGACCTACGACGACGTGATCCTGCCGGAAGGCCGTCTCATCGACGCCCTCCGCGCGGAACAGGCCGCCCTCCTCGGGAACTGACCCCCGTCGGCCCCGGGTTCGGGTCGTGGACGCATCGTGCCGAACCTACGGGTGCGGTGCGTCCACGACCCGAACCCGGGGCCGTCGTGCGTCCGGGGCCGGAGGGTTAGGGTTCCGGACGTGAACTCCGCAGGCAGGCTCGACGTCGCCGTGGTCGGCGCAGGCCGGGTCGGGCCCGTCCTGGGGGCCGCGTTGCGGGCCGCGGGACACCGGATCACCGGCATCTCCGCGCGGACCCGGGCGAACGCCGAACGCGTCGAGGCCCTGCTGCCCGACGTCCCCTGGATCGAACCGGCCGACGCGTTCGCGGCCGACCTCGTCCTGTTCGCCGTGCCCGACGACGTCCTCGGACCGCTCGTCACCCGGCTCGCCCGCAACGTCCGGGCCGGTCAGCTCGTCGTGCACACCAGCGGTCTGCACGGCACCGGGGTCCTCGACCCCGCCGCCGCGAACGGGGCGCTCCCGCTCGCGCTGCACCCCGCCATGACCTTCACCGGGACCTCGCTGGACCTGCAACGCCTCCTCGGGGCGGCCGTGGCGGTCACCAGCTCCGCCGTCCTCGCGCCCGTCGCCGACGCCATCGTCCGCGAGTGGGGCGCGTCCCCCGTCGCGGTCGCCGACGCGGAACGCGCGCTCTACCACGCCGCCCTGGCCCACGGGTCGAACCACCTGGTCACCCTCGTCGCGCAGGCCCTGGACGCGGCCCGCGCCGCGGTGGGCGACAACGCCGAACGGGTCCTGCGCCCCTTGCTGCAGGCCGCCCTCGAGAACGTGCTCGCCCACGGCGACGAGGCCCTCACCGGCCCGGTCGCCCGGGGCGACGCGGGGACCGTCGCGACCCACCTGCGGGTCCTCACCGACCACGACCCGCGGACCGCGGCCACCTACGTCCAGCTGGCGGGGGTCGCGACCGACCGGGCGCAGGCGTCGGGCAGGCTGACCGCCGCGCTCGCCGACGCCGTGCGCACGCAACTGCACCGAACTGGAGAACCGTGAGCCTCACCGTCACCCGGACCCGTGCCGAACTCGCCGCGGCCCGCTCGGCCCTCGACGGGCCCGTCGCCGTCGTCATGACGATGGGCGCGCTGCACGCCGGGCACGCGGAGCTCATCGCCGAAGCTCGCCGCCGCGCCCCGTCCGTCCTCGTCACGATCTTCCTCAACCCCCTGCAGTTCGGGGCGGGGGAGGACCTGGCCCGCTACCCGCGCACCCTCGACGACGACCTGCGCCTGGCCGAGGCGGCCGGTGCGGACGTCGTGTTCGCCCCCGGCCCCGACGTCGTCTACCCCGACGGTGACCCCGGCGTCCGGGTCGCCGCCGGACCGCTCGGCACGGTCCTCGAGGGAGCGAGTCGTCCCGGCCACTTCGACGGCGTCCTGACCGTCGTCGCGAAGATGTTCCACCTCACCCGCGCCGACCTCGCGTTCTTCGGTCAGAAGGACGCCCAGCAGTTGCTGCTCGTGCGCCGGATGGTGCGCGACCTCGACCTCGGGGTGGACGTCGTCGCCGTCCCCACCGTGCGCGAGGGGGACGGTCTGGCCATGTCGAGCCGCAACCGCTACCTGACCCCCTTCGACCGCGAGGTCGCGCTGGTGTTGCAGAAGGCGCTCACGGCCGGGGCGGCCGCCGCGAGCGAGGGGCCCAGTGCCGTCCGCCGGGCCGCGCGCGACGTCCTCGTCGCCGAACCCGCCGCCCGTGTCGACTACCTCGCCCTCGTCGACCCGCTCGACCTCGCCGACGTGCGCGAGCACTACCGCGGGGACGCGCTGCTCGCCGTGGCGGCCCGGGTGGGTTCGACGCGCCTGATCGACAACGTCCCCCTCGTCGTGGGCCGACCCGACAACTGATCCCGACTAACCTGGAGGCGTGAGCGACACGCAGGCCCCGGACCAGACCGACGCGGCGCAGGGTCCCGACGAGGACTTCGACGACGCCCCCGAACAGGTGCGGGTCCGGCGGGAGAAGCGCGACCGCATCCTCGCCGCGGGAGGTGAGGCGTACCCCGTCTCGGTGCCCCGCACCGGTTCCCTCGCCCAGCTGCGCGAGCAGTACGCCCACCTCGAGGCGGGCGAGGAGACGACCGACCAGGTCGGGATCACCGGGCGCGTGGTGTTCCTGCGCGGCACCGGGAAACTGGTGTTCGCGACCCTGCAGGAGGGGGACGGCACCCGGCTGCAGGCCATGGTCTCGCGCGACGGCGTCGGCGAGGACGCGCTCGCGGCGTGGAAGTCCGACGTCGACCTCGGCGACATCGTCTTCGTGCACGGCAACGTCATCTCCTCCAAGCGGGGGGAACTCTCGGTGCTCGCCGATTCCTGGCTGATGGCCTCGAAGTCGTTGCGTCCCTTGCCCGTCCTGCACAAGGAACTGTCCGAGGAGACCCGCGTCCGGCAGCGCTACGTCGACCTCATCGTCCGCGAGGCGGCCCGCACGAACGTCCGGGCGCGCTCGAACGTCGTCCGTGCGGTGCGCCGGACGCTGGAGGACCGCGGGTTCCTCGAGGTCGAGACGCCGATGCTGCAGACCCTGCACGGCGGGGCCAGTGCGCGCCCGTTCGTGACGCACTCGAACGCGTTCGACACCGACCTCTACCTGCGCATCGCGCCGGAGCTGTTCCTCAAGCGCTGCGTCGTCGGCGGCATCGAACGCGTCTTCGAGATCAACCGGAACTTCCGCAACGAGGGCGCCGACTCCACCCACTCGCCCGAGTTCGCGATGCTCGAGACCTACCAGGCCTGGGGCGACTACGACTCGATCGGCCGGCTCACGCAGGACCTCATCCAGAACGCCGCCACCGAGGCGTTCGGGACCCAGCAGGTCACCCTCGCCGACGGTTCGGCCTACGACCTCGGCGGGGAGTGGGCCGCCATCTCCATGTACCCCTCGCTCTCGGAGTCCCTGGGGGAGGAGATCACCCCGGAAACCTCCCGGGAACACCTCCTCGCCGTGGCGGAACGCCTGGGAATCAGCGTCGACGCGGTGCGCTGGACCCACGGAAAGCTCGTCGAGGAACTCTGGGAACACCGGATCGCTGATTCCCTGCATTCCCCGACGTTCGTCCGCGACTTCCCCGTCGAAACGTCGCCGTTGGTGCGTGCGCACCGGGAGCTCCCAGGTGTCGTGGAGAAGTGGGACCTCTACGTCCGCGGATTCGAGCTCGCCACCGGGTATTCCGAGCTCGTCGACCCCGTCGTGCAGCGGGAACGGTTCGTGGAACAGGCCCGCCTCGCCGACCTCGGCGACGACGAGGCCATGCGCATCGACGAGGACTTCCTGCAGGCCCAGGAGCACGGGATGCCGCCGACGGGCGGCATGGGCATGGGCATCGACCGCCTCCTGATGGCCTTCACCGGCCTCGGGATCCGCGAAACCATCACGTTCCCGCTGGTCAAGCCCCGCTGAACGCAGGACGCCGGAGTGGCCCGGCGGACGTAAGCTTGCGGTCGTGGACTACCTCGCCGCCCTGCTGCCGTCCGTCGGGCTCTGCGCCCTGTTCGCGCTGCTGATGCGGTCGATCCTGCACGCCGACCGGCGTGAACGGGCGGCCGAGGCGAAGGTCCGGGCCGAGGGCCGCGCGAAGGCGGAAAGCGCGAACGGCGCCGACCGGCCTTCCTGAACGTCTTTTCCCTTTCTCGCGAGTTGATTTGACCCGGTGCGTCGGAATGCGTCAGAGTGACGCAGGTCCCGCGCACTTTCGCGTTCGGGCGCTGATTCTTCGTGAAAGGTTGCCCACTCATGGCGCAGAAGGTGCAGGTCCTCCTCGTCGACGACATCGACGACGGTGACGCCTCGGAGACGTTGACCTTCTCCCTCGACGGGGTCAACTACGAGATCGACCTCTCCGACGAGCACGCCTCGGCGCTGCGCGAGGCCTTCGCCCCCTGGGTCGGGCACGCCCGCCGAGTCAGCGGTCGCGCCGCCGGCGGTCGCCGTTCGAGCACGCCGCGTCCCGCCGCCGCCGCGAAGCCCGCCGGCAGCGGTCCCGACCGCGACACCGGCGAGGTCCGCACCTGGGCCCGTGAGAACGGCTACACGGTCTCCGACCGCGGCCGCATCTCCGCCGAGATCCTCCAGGCCTACGACGACGCCCACTAGCAGGGAGCGCCGCTGACGCGCGGCGCCCCACCCGTTCGAACGGAAGGCTCCCGCCCTCGTGCCGCGCACGGGATCGGGGGCCTCCCGTCGTCCGGCGCACCGCCGGGCCACCCTGCGGTCGGGGCCAGGGGCCGCGCCCGCACCTTCGGCAGGACGGGTCCCGCACCCATCGGTGGATGCCGGGGCCGGTCACGGCCCGTGAGGATGAGGGACGTCAGCACGTCCACCCCCAGAAGGGTCATCCCATGATCGAGGCGGTCGGCCTGCGCAAGGTCTACGGCAAGAAGGTCGCGGTGCACGACCTCAGCTTCACCGTGCGCCCAGGCATCGTCACCGGGTTCCTCGGGCCGAACGGCTCCGGCAAGTCCACGACGATGCGCATGATCGTCGGCCTGGACCGCCCGACCGCCGGTCAGGTGCTCGTCGACGGCAAGCCCTTCAGCGCGCACAGCGCGCCGCTGTCCTCGGTCGGGGCCCTGCTGGACGCCAAGGCCGTGCACACCGGCCGCTCCGCGTACCGGCACCTGCAGGCCATGGCCGCGACCGCGGGCATCGGTACCTCCCGCGTCGACGAGGTCATCGACCTCGTCGGTCTGCGCGAGGTCGCCCGCAAGCGCGCCGGTGGGTTCTCCCTCGGGATGGGGCAGCGCCTCGGGATCGCCTCCGCGCTGCTGGGTGACCCGAGCACCGTCATGTTCGACGAGCCGGTCAACGGCCTCGACCCCGACGGCATCCTCTGGATCCGCAACCTCATGAAGGAGCTCGCCCGTCAGGGCCGGGCCGTCTTCGTGTCCTCGCACCTCATGAGCGAGATGGCGCTGACCGCCGAGCACCTCGTCGTCATCGGCAAGGGCCGGCTCATCGCCAACGAGACGGTGCGCGACTTCATCGCCCGGGTCCAGCCACGCGGTGTGACCGTCCGGTCCCCGCAGGCCGAGCAGCTGCGCGACCTGGTCACCTCCGGTGGCGGGACGCTCACGGCCCGGGAGGACGGCAGCTGGGACGTGCGGGGGATGTCCGCGCAGGCCGTCGGCGACGCCGCGGCCGCCCGCGGGGTCGCCCTGCACGAACTCACCACCGTCAAGGCCTCCCTCGAGGAGGCGTTCATGGAACTCACCGCGGGCGCCGTGGAGTACCAGGCGCACGGACCCGCCGGTCCCGGGGACACCGCCGCCGTTCCCGAACCCGCCCAGAGCCGACAGGAGGTGTCGCGGTGAGCGCGACCGTCGAGGTCCAGCAGTTCCGCCCCGTCGAGCACCGGGTGACCTTCCCCGGGCTGGTGCGTTCGGAGTGGATCAAGTTCTGGAGCGTCCGTTCCGTCGTCATGACGATGGTCGCGTCGTTCCTCGCCACGATCGGCATCGGCGTCGCGTTCTCGTTCGCGGCGCGCTCGATCATGAGCTCGGCCGACCCGACGCAGGGCCCTCCGGGCCTCGACGCACTGGCCGCCAGCACGACGGGTGCGCAGATCGCCACCCTCGTCGTCGCGTCGGTCGGGGTCATCGTGATCGCAGGGGAGTTCTCGACCGGGATGATCCGCACGTCCTTCGTCACGGCTCCCGGCCGGCTCGGGGTCTTCTTCGCCAAGGCCCTGGTGCTCGCGGTCACCGTCGCGGTGGTCCTGGGCGTCGCGGTGTTCGTGGCGTTCTTCCTGGGTCAGGCGATCCTGAACACCCGGGACTTCGGGATCTCCATCGGCGACGCGGGAGTGCTGCGGGCGCTGCTCGGAACCGTCGCCCTCCTGGTCGGTGTCGCCCTGGCCGGCCTCGGGCTGGGCGCGCTGATGCGGAACTCCGCCGGCGCGATCTGCACGGTGGTGGCTGCGATCTTCGTCGTCCCGCCGTTGCTCCAGCTCGTCCCGGACAGCTGGGGTGGCGACACCGTCAACGAGTACTTCTTCACCAACACGACGAACAACCTCGTCGCCGTCTCCGACGCCCCGGGTTTCCTCCCGCCCGGCGCCGGTCTCGCGGTGTTCGCCGTCTGGGTCGCCGTCCTGCTCGGGATCGGCGCGCTCTCGGTGAAGACCCGCGACGTCTGATCAGTTCCCGGAGGAGGCCCGGACGACGAGTTCGGGCAGGTAGACGACCTGCCGGTCGTGGTGCACGACCGGCAGGTCCCCGTCGTCCTCTCCGCGGTTCTCCGCGCCGTCCTCCGCGTCCAGGGTCCCGTTCAACAGCATCCGGATCGCCGAGCGGCCCAGGACGTCCTTCGGTGTGCGGACGGAGCTCAGGGGAACCGTTGCGGCGGCGGCGAAGTCGATGTCGTCGTAGCCCACGATCGCGAGGTCGTCGGGCACCTTGAGACCCCGCTGCACGACCTCCTGCAGGACGCCGATGGCGACGAGGTCGTTCAGGCAGAACACCGCGGTGGGGCGGTCCGGGGGTGACCAGTCGGCCAACCGGATCCCCTGCCGTCGACCGTTGTCGATGTCCAGGCGGTCCACGACGATCTCGACGAGGGTCTCCGGGGGCAGGCCGGCCGCGGCCACCGCCCGTCGGGCGCCCTCGAAGCGCTGGTCGACCTGGGTGAAACCGCGTGGTCCGCCGACGACCGCGATCCGGCGGTGACCGGACCCGAGCAGGTGCGCGGTCGCGAGAAGGCCGCCCTCGACGTCGTCGACCGACACCGAGCGGGTCGTCCCGTCGGGATCGTCGCGGTCGACGAGGACGAGCGGGACGTCGAGCGTGCGGAGTTCGGCGAGGCGTCCCTCGGAGGTGTCGACGGGGGAGAGCGCGATCCCGGCCACCCGCTGCTGGCGGAGCATCTCGAGGTGGCGGCGTTCGCGCTCGACGTCCTGGGCGCTGCTGCAGAGCAGCAGGGTGCGCCCGCCCGCCTCGGCCGTCTCCTCGGCTCCGCGGGCGAGTTCGGAGAAGAAGGGGTTGGCGAGGTCGAGGACGACCAGCGCGATGAACCGGCTGCGGCCGACGCGGAGCTGGCGGGCGGACTCGTTGCGGACGTAGCCGAGGGTGCGGATCGCCTCGAGGACCTTGATCCGGTTCGGCTCCGACACGGACGAGGGCCGGTTGAGCACGTTGCTGACGGTGCCGATGGACACCCCGGCCCGGGCGGCGACGTCCTTGATGCTCACGCCCGACATGGCACGAACCCTAGCTCAAAGCTTCTAGAAAGATCACTCTCCGTGTAAGCCTCGTACACGGAAACGGAGAGCTGGGGCGGCGTACTCCTCGAGGGCGTGCGCCATCCACCCCGCACAGCGCGCCACCTCGAAGAGGAGCTCGCCCACCTCGCCCGCCAACCCGTGGGCGTGGGTGAAGGCCGCGAGACCCAGGTCCACGTTGGGGAAGGCGCCCGCACCGTGGACGCGGACCACCCGCTCCAGCACCGCGGGCAGGACCTCCGCGACGGGGGAGGTCGGCCACGCCGTCAGCACCGTCGCCAGCAACTCCTCGGCCCTCGGGTCCGACGTCGCGTGCACCACGTGCCCGAACCCGGGAGGGCGCACCCCGGGCTCCACGACGAGGGACCCGCCCACGGCGTCGGCGAGGAAGCGGTGGGCCCCCGAGGCGGCCCCCGCGTGCAGCGGCCCGTCCGCCGCACCGAGAGCCGCCGACAGCACCGACGTCAGGGGTGCCCGGGCGCTCGCCGCCACCCGGGCCGCGACCGTCGAGACCGCGAGGCCGTGGTCGGCCAGCAGGACCAGCGGCGCGTCCAGGCGCACCCCGGGGGCGCCCGCCGCCGCCGCGAGCCCCTCACCCACGGACGGCCCCGGGGCCAAGGCCCCCAGGACCGAGCCGAGGACGACCTCCGGGGAGCTCAGCGCACCACCGGGCGCACCCCCGAGCGCGCCCACGACGCTCACCGCGACGCGGAGCCGGTCCGGCAGCCGGCACCCCGCCGGCAGGGCGTCGAGCACGACACGCGCCTGCCGGCTGAGCTCCGCGTCCCCCGCGAAGGGACCCGGCGTCGCGGTGCCGGACCACAGCAGCCGCGCGACGGCCTCGAAGGAGTGCCGGCGGGAGAGCTCGACCGCGTCGTGGCCGCGGTAGCGCAACCGGTCGCCGTCGATCGAGGTCAGCGCGCTGCGGACCGTCTCCACGGCCCCCACGGGGCGGCGGCCGCTGCGTCCGCGCCCGGCCAGCGCGTCGACCTCGGCCGCGTCGAACCGGCTGCCCCGGCCGTCGGTGGCGGCGTGGGAGAGCAGCTGCCCGCGGCTCACGTAGGCGTAGAGCGTGGCGACCTTCACCCCGAGGCGGTGCGCCGCCTCGGCGGTCGTCAGCAGTTCACCCACGGTTGATCGGATCAACGTTGACGCCGCCACGTCAAGGCGCGGACGGTGACGGGCATGACGCTGACGAGCGAGGTCCCCGCAGGGTTGCGCGGTGTGGTGGTCACGACGACCGCGCTCGGTGACGTGCGCGGCGACGAGGGGTTCTTCCACTACCGGCAGTACTCGGCCATCGACCTGGCCCGCCACCGCAGCGTCGAGGACGTGTGGTTCCTGCTGCACCGCGGCGCGCTGCCCACGCCGCTGGAGGCGCAGGGCTTCCTGGCCGAGGTCGCCGCCCAGCGGCACCTGCCCGCGGTGCTGGTGGACGCGCTGCCGGTCGTCGCGGCCGCCGGGGGTCCGCTGCTGAGCGGGCTGCGCACGGCGCTGTCCCTGCTCGGCGCCGCCGAGGGGTTCCGGCCCGTCTACGACCTGGACCCCGCCGCCCGGGCCGCCGACGCGCTGCGGGTCTGCGCGCTGACCCCGACCGTCCTGGCCGCCCTGCACCGCCTCCGCTCCGGGGCGGAGCCCGTGGCCCCCCGTGAGGACCTCGACGCGGCGGCGAACTGGCTGTGGATGCTGACCGGTCGCGAGCCCGCACCCGAGCACGTCCGGGCGATCCGTCGCTACCTGGTGAGCACCGTCGACCACGGCTTCAACGCCTCGACCTTCACCGCCCGCGTGGTCGCCTCCACCGGGGCAGACGTCGCCGCCGCCGTCGTGGCCGCGCTCGGAGCGTTCTCCGGGCCGTTGCACGGGGGTGCCCCGGACCGGGCCCTCGCGGCGCTGGAGGAGATCGGCACGCCGGAGCGCGCCGAGCCGTGGGTGCGCGACCAGCTCGCCGCCGGCGGCCGGGTCATGGGGTTCGGCCACGCCGTCTACCGGACCCGCGACCCCCGCGCCGTCCTGCTCCGCGAGACCGCTCTCGAGCTCGGCGGGGACCTCGCCGAGCTCGCCGCGGCGGTGGAGGACCGGGTCGTGGCGGTGCTCGCCGAGCTCAAGCCCGGCCGGTCGCTGCACGCCAACGTCGAGTACTACGCCGGGGTCGTGATGGCCCAGGCGGGGCTCGTCCCGTCGCTCTTCACCCCGACCTTCGCGACCAGCCGGGTGATCGGCTGGTGCGCCAACGTCCTCGAGCAGGCGCAGGACCCCCGCATCATCCGGCCCGCCGCGCGCTACGACGGGCCGCCGGCGCCCTCGCCCCTGCCCTGACGGGAAGGTCGGCTCCACCCGCCGGCCGCGGGGGCGGGGTCCACGACGGCCGCCCCGGACAGCGACTCCCGGCCGCTCGACGGCGTTCCTGAGGGGTTCGCGGGCATTGCGCCAACGGCGAACGAGGTGGCGGAACACCCTGTGCGGGGCGCAAGTTGGACAGGACAACCGGGTCACGAACGCCTCACGAACCTCCGCAGGACGCGGACGGGAGTGAACGTGTCGGAGCTCGGGTCTAGCATCGGAATGGTTCGTGGGGGACTTGCTCCCGCGGACTCGACCACCCGCGAGGAGCGCCGCATGTTCGAGAGGTTCACCGACCGCGCCCGACGGGTCGTCGTCCTGGCCCAAGAAGAGGCCCGGATGCTCAACCACAACTACATCGGGACCGAGCACATCCTGCTCGGCCTGATCCACGAGGGCGAAGGCGTCGCGGCCAAGGCTCTCGAGTCGCTGGGCATCTCCCTGGACGCGGTCCGCGAGCAGGTCCAGGAGATCATCGGCCAGGGCCAGCAGGCCCCGTCCGGTCACATCCCCTTCACCCCCCGCGCCAAGAAGGTCCTCGAGCTGTCGCTGCGCGAAGCGCTGCAGCTGGGCCACAACTACATCGGCACCGAGCACATCCTGCTCGGGCTCATCCGCGAGGGCGAGGGCGTCGCCGCCCAGGTGCTCGTCAAGCTCGGTGCCGACCTGAACCGCGTGCGGCAGCAGGTCATCCAGCTGCTCTCGGGCTACCAGGGCAAGGAGCCCGCGACCGCCGGCGGTCCGCAGGAGGGCACCCCGTCCGGGTCGCTCGTCCTCGACCAGTTCGGCCGCAACCTGACCCAGGCCGCCCGCGAGGGCAAGCTCGACCCGGTCATCGGTCGCGACCCGCAGATCGAGCGCGTCATGCAGGTCCTGTCCCGACGCACCAAGAACAACCCGATCCTCATCGGTGAACCGGGGGTCGGGAAGACCGCCGTCGTCGAGGGGCTCGCGCAGTCCGTCGTGCGCGGCGAGGTGCCGGAGACGCTGAAGGACAAGCAGATCTACACCCTCGACCTCGGCGCGCTCGTGGCCGGTTCGCGCTACCGCGGTGACTTCGAGGAGCGCCTGCGCAAGGTCCTCAAGGAGATCCGCACCCGCGGCGACATCATCCTGTTCATCGACGAGATCCACACCCTCGTCGGGGCCGGTGCCGCCGAGGGCGCGATCGACGCGGCCTCGATCCTCAAGCCCATGCTCGCGCGCGGTGAGCTGCAGACCATCGGGGCGACGACCCTCGACGAGTTCCGCAAGCACATCGAGAAGGACCCCGCGCTGGAGCGTCGCTTCCAGCCGATCCAGGTCCCGGAGCCGACGCTGGCCCACGCCATCGAGATCCTCAAGGGTCTGCGCGACCGCTACGAAGCGCACCACCGCGTCTCGATCACGGACGCTGCGCTGGTCGCGGCCGCGACGCTGGCCGACCGCTACGTCAACGACCGCTACCTGCCCGACAAGGCGATCGACCTGATCGACGAAGCCGGCGCCCGGTTGCGGATCCGTCGCATGACCGCACCGCCGGACCTGCGCGAGTTCGACGAGCGCATCGCCGACGTCCGCCGCGAGAAGGAGAGCGCGATCGACGCGCAGGACTTCGAGAAGGCCGCGTCGTTGCGCGACGGCGAGAAGAAGCTGCTGGCGCAGAAGGGCGAGCGCGAGAAGCAGTGGAAGTCCGGCGACATGGACGTCATCGCCGAGGTCGACGAGGAACTGATCGCCGAGGTCCTCGCCACCGCCACGGGCATCCCGGTCGTCCGGTTGACCGAGGAGGAGTCCACGCGTCTCCTCCACATGGAGGACGAGCTCCACAAGCGCGTCATCGGCCAGAACGACGCCATCAGGGCGCTGTCCCAGGCGATCCGGCGCACCCGTGCGGGGTTGAAGGACCCCAAGCGTCCCGGTGGTTCGTTCATCTTCGCCGGCCCGACCGGTGTGGGTAAGACGGAGCTGGCAAAGGCGTTGGCGGAGTTCCTCTTCGGTGAGGAGGACGCCCTCATCCAGCTGGACATGTCGGAGTTCTCCGAGAAGCACACCGTCTCGCGCCTCTTCGGTTCGCCCCCCGGCTACGTCGGCTACGAGGAGGGCGGTCAGCTGACGGAGAAGGTGCGGCGCAAGCCGTTCTCGGTGGTCCTCTTCGACGAGGTCGAGAAGGCGCACCCGGACATCTTCAACTCGTTGCTGCAGATCCTGGAGGACGGTCGCCTGACCGACTCCCAGGGCCGGATGGTCGACTTCAAGAACACCGTGATCATCATGACGACGAACCTGGGGACGCGGGACATCTCCAAGGGCGTCGGCACCGGGTTCGCCGCGGGATCGCAGACCTCGCAGACGAACTACGACCGGATGAAGTCGAAGGTCAACGACGAGCTCAAGCAGCACTTCCGGCCCGAGTTCCTCAACCGCGTCGACGACATCGTCGTGTTCCCGCAGCTGACGCAGGAGGAGATCGTCCAGATCGTCGACCTGTTCATCAAGCGGGTGGACGACCGGTTGAAGGACAAGGACATGGGCATCGAGCTCACGCCGTCGGCGAAGGTCCTGCTGGCGACTAAGGGCTACGACCCGGTCCTGGGTGCTCGTCCGTTGCGCCGCACCATCCAGCGCGACATCGAGGACGTCCTGTCCGAGAAGATCCTCTTCGGCGAACTCCGCGCCGGCCAGATCATCTCAGTGGACACCGAAGGCGAAGGGACCGAGCAGAAGTTCACCTTCGAGGGCACCTCGAAGGAAGACCTGCCCGTGACCGTCCCTGTCGGTGACACGATCGAGGACTGACCTCACCAGCACGACGGCCCGGCACCCCTCTGGGGTGCCGGGCCGTTCTGCGTCCGCGGCGGCCCGAGGGGGATCGTTGACTCCACGAGGACACTCGACGTCACCGTTGGGCCAACGCTCTCGGCGAGTGGGACCGGGGAGGCAACGATCCCACCGGCTCGTGCGCCGCACCACGTCTGGGAGGATCACGGGGTGCCGACCGGATCCGACGTCCTCGTCCGTCCCGCCCGGACGGGAGACATCCCCGAGGTCCGACGGCTCGTCGAGGTCTACGCGCGTCAGCGCATCCTGCTGGGCAAGGAGCTCATCACCCTCTACGAGGCCGTCCAGGAGTTCGTCGTCGCCGAGCTCCGCGACGAGAACGGCGCCCGGGTCGTGGGGTGCGGGGCGATGCACGTGCTCTGGGAGGACCTCGCCGAGGTCCGCACCCTGGCCGTCGACCCGACCGTCCGAGGGTCCGGTGCCGGCGGCAGGATCCTCGAGGCGCTGCTGCAGCGCGCGGACGACCTCGGGGTCACCCGGTTGTTCTGCCTGACCTTCGAGACCGCGTTCTTCGCGCGGCACGGCTTCGTCGAGATCGAGGGGACCCCGGTCGAGCCTGAGGTCTACGCCGAGATGCTCCGCAGCCACGACGAGGGGGTCGCGGAGTTCCTCGACCTCGCTCGCGTCAAACCGAACACGTTGGGCAACAGCAGGATGCTGCGGGTCGTCCCCGCGGCGGGTGGAGGGAACCGATGAGCAGCACGACGGTGATCGTCATGGGCGTCTCCGGGAGCGGGAAGACGACGCTCGCGCAGGACCTGGCCACGACCAAGGGCTGGACCTACGCCGAGGGCGACGAGTTCCACTCCGAGGCCAACGTCGCCAAGATGGCGTCCGGGCACCCGCTGACCGACGAGGACCGCTGGCCGTGGCTGCAGTCCATCGCCGACTGGATCGGGGAGCACGAGGCCGCGGGGGAGTCCGTCGTCGTCACCTGCTCGGCGCTCAAGCGGGTCTACCGGGACCTGCTGGCCAAGGACAACCCCTCCGTCGTCTTCTGCGAACTGCAGGTCCCGACCGAGGTCCTGGAGCAGCGGATGGCCGAGCGGAAGAACCACTACATGCCGGCGTCGCTGCTGCGCAGTCAGCTGGACACCCTCGAGGACCTCCACCCCGACGAGCGCGGGTTCCGGGTCCGGGTGCAGGGTGGTCCCGATCACGTGCTGAACGAGGTGCTGCGACACCTCTGACCCCGGAGGTGTCGATGACGACCGCCCTGACGACCGCACTCCCCGCCGCCGCGGCGGCCGCCGCCTGGACGGGGCACGACACCCGGTTGGTGGTGGCGGCGCTGCTCGGCATCGCCGTCGTCGTCCTCTCCGTGTCCTGGGCCAAGCTGAACCCCTTCATCGGGCTGCTGCTCGGCTCCGCGACCCTCGGGCTCGTCGCCGGGCTGTCGGTCCAGGACATCGTGACGTCCTTCTCGATCGGTCTCGGCGACGCCGACGGGACCGCCGGCGGGGCGGGCAAGACGTTCGCCGACGTCGGGATCCTCGTCGCCCTCGGGGCGGTGCTGGGCCGGTTCCTCGCCGACTCCGGCGGGGCGAACCTCATCGTGGACCGCATCGTCGACCGGGTGCCCGCCAAGGGCCTGCCGTGGGCGCTGGCCGGTGCCGCCGCCCTCGTGGGCCTGCCGCTGTTCTTCGAGATCGGCCTCGTGCTGCTGGTCCCGATCGTGCTGCTCGTCGTCCGGCGCACCGGCCGGCCCGTCCTGGCCCTCGGCATCCCGGCCCTGGCCGGGTTGTCCGTGCTGCACGGGTTCGTCCCGCCGCACCCCGGGCCGCTGGTGGCCATCGCCAACCTCAACGCCGACCTGGGGTTGACCCTCGGGTTCGGGCTGCTGCTCGCCATCCCCACCGTCATCATCGCCGGGCCGCTGCTGGCCCCGCTCGTGTCCCGCTTCGGACCCCAGGACGCCGAGCACCTCCCGACCTCCGGGGGCGACCTCGGCGGCGCGGAGGAGGGCGGACGCCGGCCCAGCTTCGCGGGCACCCTGACGGTCGTGCTGCTGCCGGTGGCCCTGATGCTGGCCCGCGCGATCGCCGAGATCGTCTCCGAGAAGGGCAACGCGGTCCACGACGTGCTCTTTGCGCTCGGCACTCCGCTGGTCGCGCTGCTCATCGGCTCCCTCGCCGCCATCCCGCTGCTCGGCCTCGCCGTGGGGATGGACCGCCGCAAGATCGGCTCCACCATCGACGCCTCGCTACCGCCGATCGCGTCCACGCTGCTCGTCATCGCCGCCGGCGGCGGGTTCAAGCAGGTCCTCATCGACGCGAAGGTCGGCGACCTCGTCGGTCAGCAGGCCGCCGCGCTGAGCCTGTCGCCGCTGGTCCTGGGCTGGCTCGTCGCCGTCCTCATCCGCCTCGCGACGGGGTCCGCGACCGTCGCCACGATCACCGCCGCGGGCATCGTGGCCCCGCTCGCGGGGGACCTCTCCGCCAACCACCTCGCCCTGCTGGCCCTGGCCGTCGGGGCCGGCTCGCTGTTCTTCTCCCACGTCAACGACGTCGGGTTCTGGCTGGTCAAGCAGTACTTCGGCCTCACCGTGGGGCAGACGCTGAAGAGCTGGTCGGTCATGGAGACCGTCATCTCGGTGTGCGGTCTCGGCGGTGTCCTGCTCCTCAGCCTGGCCTTCTGACCCGCGGAAACAACACTTTCCGCCCCCACGAGCGCGCCGTGGGGGCGGAAAGTGTTGTTTCCGCCGGGAAGGGGCGGGGTGGCAGGGCGGAAAGTGTTGTTTCCGCGAGGTGGGAGGGTGGGGGTGTGGACGGCGACCTCGTGGTGAACCGCCGGGTGACGATCCCGGAGGCGGAACTCCGCGAACGGTTCTCCCGCTCCAGCGGGCCCGGCGGGCAGGGCGTCAACACCACCGACTCCCGCGTCGAGCTGACCTTCGACCTCGAGCGGTCGCCGTCGGTGCCCGAGGACCTGCGCGAACGTGCGTTGGGGCGCCTCGAGGGGAAGCTCGTCGACGGCACCCTCACCGTCGCGGCCCAGGAGCACCGCGCTCAGTTGCGCAACCGGGCGGCTGCCACGGAACGGTTGCGCAGCCAGCTCGCGGCGGCGTTCGCCCCCGAGCCGGCCAAGCGGCGGCCCACGAAACCCACCCGGGGTTCGCAACGTCGCCGGCTGGAGACGAAGCGTCAGCGCAGCGACACCAAACGCCTCCGCCGCTCCACCGACGACTGACCCGTCCTCAGGAGCGGGGGAGGGTGAAGCGGCCGTCGGGGAGGGGTTCGACGAGACCGTCGGACACCAGCCCGTCGAGACAGCGCTCGCGTTGGGCGGCGTCCGACCAGCAGGCCGCGAGCTCCTCCGCGGTGACCGGTTCCGAGGACGCGCGGAGGACCGCGAGCAGCTTCCCGCGCACCTGGCGGTCGGTCCCGGCCCAGGCCTGCCCACGGCGGGGCGGGCCGGTGGGGGCGGGACGACCCGCCAGCACCCACGCGCACCGCGACACCAACGGGCACCGCCCGCACGAGGGGGAGCGCGCTGTGCAGACCAGCGCCCCCAGCTCCATGACGGCGACGGCCCAGCGGGCGGCGGTGGCCGCGTCGTCGGGCAGCAGGTCCACGGCCAGCCGGTTCTCGGCCGCGGTGAGCGAGGCGGCCGGTTCGGCCGTCCCGGTCACCGCGCGGGCGTGCACCCGGCGGACGTTGGTGTCGACGACGGCGTGCCGCTGTCCGAACGCGAACGAGGCCACGGCCGCCGCGGTGTAGGCGCCGATCCCCGGCAGCGACAGCAGCTGCGCGTGCTCGGAGGGGACGAGACCACCGTGCTCGTCGCGGATCGCGACGGCCGCCGCGTGCAGGCGCAGCGCCCGGCGCGGGTAGCCGAGCCGGTTCCACATCCGCACGGCCTCGCCGGGCGGGTCGGCGGCCAGGTCGGTGGGCGTCGGCCAGCGCTGCATCCACGCCTCCCACTGGGGCAGCACCCGGGCGACGGGGGTCTGCTGCAGCATCACCTCGCTCACCAGGACCCCCCAGGGCGAGCGGTCGGGCGCGCGCCACGGCAGGTCGCGGGCGTGGTCGGCGTACCAGTCCAGGACCGTGTCGTGCAGGTCCAGGACGTGGTCCGGGGTGGTGGTAGTCATCGCGGGGGATCGTCGCACGGCGCGCCTCCCGTCGCCCGACACGCCGGGCACCTACCTTTCCCCGGTGAGCAGCGTCCTGCACCCCGTCGGACCTGAGGACAAGGGCATCTACTGGCGACGACGCCTGGTGACCATCGTCGTACTGCTCGTGGTCATCGTGCTCGCCGTCGTCGGGATCCGCGCTCTCACCGCCACCGACGACGCCGCCGCCCAGGGGCAGAAGCTCGACCCCGGTCACGTCGCCTCCACCCTCACCGCCGCCCCCGGTCCCAGCACCTCGCCCGGCGCCACCCCCACAGACAGCCCCACGGGCAGCGCGACCGGGTCGCCGACGGCGACCGGCACCGGGGCGGTCGCCCCGTGCGAACCCGCCGCGCTGAACGTCGCCCTCACCTCCGACGCCACCACCTACGGCCCCGGCAAGGCCCCGCGGTTCGTGGTCACCGTGACCAACACCTCCCAGACCGCCTGCACCGCCGAGATCGGCAGCGGCGTGCGGGGCCTCGTGGCGACCGACGCGTCGGGTGCCCAGGTGTGGTCCACGGCCGACTGCGAGGCCTCCACGGCGTCGCAGGTCTACACGATCCAGCCGTCCAAGAACCGCGCGATGACGTCGGTCTGGTCGCGGCTGCACTCCGCTGCCGGCTGCCCTCCCGACCAGCAGGCCGTCGCCGACGGCAACTACACGGTGACGGCGACGTGGGACCAGATCGTGACCGCACCCCTGACGATCGCCCTCACGAGCTGACCGTCCCCGCGGCCCACCCCGTGGGGCGCGGGCTCAGACGTAGCGTTCGAGGATCGAGCTCTCCGCCAGGCGGGAGAGCCCCTCGCGCACCGCGCGGGCGCGCTGCTCGCCGACACCGTCGACGGTCATGAGGTCGTCGATGCTCGCCGCGAGCAGCTTCTGCAGGTCGCCGAACTGGTCGACGAGACGTTCCACGATGGCGCCCGGCAACCGCGGGACCCGGTTGAGCAGGCGGAAACCCTTGGGGCTCACCGCCGAGTCGAGGGAGTCGCCGCCGACGGAGAACCCGAGGACGCGCGCGACCTGCGCGAGGTCCACGAGGTCGGACTGGTGCAACCCGGCGAGGTTCTCGAGGACCTGCTCCAGCGGACCCTCGTAGCGGCTCGCCTCGAGGTAGTCGCGGACGACGAGTTCACGGTCGGGACCGACCCCGCCGACGAGTTCGTCGAGCTGCAGCGAGAGCAGACGGCCGTCGACCCCGAGTTCGACGACGTAACCGGAGATCTCGTCGGCGATCCGGGAGACCATCTCGATGCGCTGCACGACCGAGCAGACGTCGCGGACGGTCACGAGGTCCTCGATCTCGAGGGCCGACAGCGTGCCGGTCACCTCGTCGAGGCGGGCGCGGTAGCGCTCGAGGGTCTGCAGCGCCTGGTTCGCGCGGCCGAGGATCGCGTCGGAACCCTCGAGGACGTAGCGGCGGTTCCCGGTGTAGACGGCGACGATCCGCATCGACTGCGACACGGAGATGACGGGGAAACCCGTCTGCTTCGCGACGCGTTCGGCGGTGCGGTGCCGGGTGCCGGACTCGCTGGTCTCGATCGAGGAGTCGGGGACGAGTTGCACTGCCGCGCGCACGATCCGGGACACGTCGCGGTCCAGGACGATCGCACCGTCCATCTTGGCCAGTTCCCGCAACCGGGTGGCTGAGAACTCGACGTCCAGGGTGAAACCCCCGGTGCACAACGAGTCCACGACGCGGTCCAGACCGAGCACGATGAGGGCGCCCGTCCGACCGCGCAGGATGCGCTCGAGACCATCGCGCAGTTCCGTCCCGGGCGCGATGATCGCCAGGGTCTGCCGCAGGACCTCGTCCGGCGTCCGGTCGACCACGGGTCACCCTCCGAAAACGATCGTCTCGCGCACATCCGAACCTGGTCGGAGTCTAACCGCGGTGCGGGTGGGACGGGTGGGTCGCCCTCGCGGAACCGGCTCAGGCGTCGTCGGGGCGCAGTGCGCGGAGCGCTTCGAGGGCCTCGCGGATGGTCGCGACCTCGATGATCGCCGCCTTCGCCTTGGTCGCGCTGACGGCCTCCTTGGCCCCCGGCGGCGCGAGGATCCTGCGGTGGCCGAGTCGCGCGGCCTCGGCGATGCGCGGCCCGAGCATCGTGACCCGGCGGATGTCGCCGGAGAGCGAGACCTCCCCGATGGCCGCGACGTCCAGCGGCAGCGCGAACTCCTGGGCCGCGGAGGTGATCGCCAGGCAGATCGCCAGGTCGCTGCCCGGGTCGCTGGAGCGCATCCCGCCGACGGTCGCGGCGTAGACGTCCTTGTCGTAGAGGCGGACCTTCGCGATCCGGTCGGTGACGGCGATGAGCATCCCCACCCGGGAGACGTCGAGGCCGCTGACCCCGCGGCGGGGGTTGGGGGCGTTCGTCGGCGAGACCAGGGCCTGGATCTCGGCGATCAGCGGGCGCCGGCCCTCGACCGTCACCGTGATGCAGGTCCCCGGGACGGGCTGCTCGCGGGAGGCGCGGAACAGGCCGCTGGGGTCGGGCACCTCGACCATCCCGGCGTCGGTCTGCTCGAAGCAGGCGATCTCATCGGCCGCGCCGTAGCGGTTCTTGACGGCCCGCAGCAGCCGCAGCGTGGTCTGGCGGTCGCCCTCCAGCGCCAGCGTCGTGTCGACGACGTGCTCGAGGGCCCGGGGCCCGGCGACCGTGGACTCCTTGGTCACCTGGCCGACGAGGCAGTGCGCGATGCCGCGGGACTTGGCGAGTCGCGTGAGGGTGCTCGCGACCTCCATCACCTGCGTCACCCCGCCGGCACGCCCCTCGACGTCGCCCGAGGCCATCGTCTGCACGGAGTCCACGATGACCAGGGCGACGTCGGGGCCGAGGGCGTCGAGGTGGCCGATCGCCTCGGCGAGGTCGTTGGTGTCGGCGAGGTAGAGGTGCTCCGAGGTCGCGCCGATCCGGCGGGCCCGCACCGCGATCTGCTCGACCGACTCCTCGCCCGAGACGTAGAGCACGGGGCGTCCCGTCGACTTGGCGACGCTGTCCGCCGTGGTCAGCAGCAGGGTGCTCTTCCCGGCCCCCGGCTCACCCGAGAGCAGCAGCACCTGTCCGGGGACGAGGCCGCCCCCGAGGACCCGGTCGAACTCCGTCAGTCCCGTGCTGAGCCGGTTCTTCACCTCGGCGCTGCTGATCTCGGAGATGCGCCGCGCGGGCCGGACCGGTGCGCTGCCCGTGGCGGAGGCCTTCAGACCCACGACCCGCGTCGACCCGACCTCCTCGACGGTGCTCCAGGCCTGGCACTCCCCGCAGCGCCCGACCCACTTCGCCGTGCTCCAGCCGCACTCGGTGCAGCGGTAGGAGGGTCGGGCGGTCTTGCTGGTGGTCTTCACAGGCACGTCAGGAACCGTAGACGGCGGCTCCGACAGAGGGGACACGACACAGCCCGCCCTCCCGGAGGGGAGAGCGGGCCGTGTCGGAGCGGAGTGGCGGGTCAGACCCCGTAGAGGACCTTCATCGTGGTCATCAGGATGCCCAGCGTGGCGAAGACGAAGCTCGGCACGAAGGCGAGGATCGCGGCGCCGATGCTGCCGCTCTTGCGGTAGAGCAGGTAGGCCGAGAAGACCATGACGAGTGCGCCGGCGAGGGTGAAGGCCAACCCGACGACGATCCGGCCGCCCGGCGCCGCCTCGTAGGGGTTCGCCCCCAGCAGGAGCAGCGGGACGACCCCCGCCAGGACCAGACCCACGACCCAGATGCCCAGGGCCAGGACCGTCCCGGGCGTGGGCCTCGTCCACTTCATGGGGGCCAGCGCCCGCTGTTCCTCGTGGTGGACCGGCGGGGTGGCGTGCGCGCTCATGCCTCCATCATCCACCGTCGAGACCCTCCGTGACGACCCAGGTCGCAACTGCTTCCCTCCGACTTCCACGCCGCCTCCTGCGCCGACTCCTACGCCGCGTGGGTGAGGACCCCTGGGGTTGCGTGCCGGACCGGTCGACACCCACT
The DNA here is from genome assembly GCF_979255925.1 of Kineococcus sp. AC630. Classification (NCBI taxonomy): domain Bacteria; kingdom Bacillati; phylum Actinomycetota; class Actinomycetes; order Kineosporiales; family Kineosporiaceae; genus Kineococcus; species Kineococcus sp. AC630. The sequence goes on along the minus strand of NZ_CEEDMJ010000020.1, from coordinate 48,383 downwards.
GGGTGCCGGGGGAACGCGTCGTGGGGTGGCAACTGTTCGAGGGAGACCTCGAGCGGGACTTCCAGCGTGCCCGCAACCGGGCCCGCTCGCGGTACTTCGTCCCGACGGCCCTGCTGGGGCTGCTCATGTTCGACGCCTACGTCCTCGTCGACCTCGCCCTCGCCCCGCAGGTCCTGGCCCTCTCGCTGCTGCTGCGCCTGGGGGTCGTGACGCCCCTGGTGCTGGGCGGTCTGGTCCTCCGCCGCCGGCGGCTCCGCGCGAAACCGGCCTCGGGCATCGACGGCCCGCTCGTCGCCGCGGCCGCCGTGCTCGTGGTGCTCGCGATCGCCGCGGTCCAGTACAGCGCCCCGGCGGCGCTGGGGGGCGCCTACTTCGGGGGCTCCTTCATCGTCGTCGTGTTCTTCGTGACGCTGCTGCGCTCCGACGTCCGGCGTGCCGCCGGCTCCCTCGTCGCCATGCTCGCCGCCGTCGCCTGGGGGCAGGCCCTCATCGGGGCCGACGCCGCGGCGACCCAGGTCGCGGCGCTGCTCGCGGTCGCCGTCAGCGGGATGTTCGGCCTCGTGATGGCCGGCAGCGTGGAGAGCAGCGACCGGGCCCGCTTCCTCGCCGAGCGTCGTGAGCGCGCGCTGGACGCGGAACGCGAGGACCTCATCGCGGCGCTCGACGAGGCCGCCCACCGCGACGAGATGACGGGCCTGCTGAACCGGCGCGGGCTGCAGCAGCGGCTGCCCGCCGAGGGGACCCCCGTCGGGGTCCTCGTGGTCGACGTCGACCACTTCAAGGCCTACAACGACGCGTTCGGACACCTCGAGGGCGACCGGTGCCTCACGCTGGTGGCGGAGACCCTCGCCGCCCACGCGCGGCCGGGGGACGTCGTGGCCCGCTTCGGCGGGGAGGAGTTCGCCGTGCTGCTCGAAGGCGCCGACCGTGAGGACGTCCTCGCCGCGGGTGAGCGGCTGCGCGCCGCCGTGCGCGACCTCGCCCGCCCGCACCCCTCCCGCCCCGACGGCGGCGACGTCGTGACCATCAGCGTCGGGGTGGCCGTGGGGACCTGGAAGAGCGCGCTGGCCGCCGCGGACGACGCCGTGTACGCGGCGAAGTCCGCCGGCCGCGACCGCGTGCTGGCGGCGACCCGGTGAGGCGCGCCCCGTTCCTGCGGCTGGGGGAGAAGCTGCGCGCGCTCGGCCTGCCCGCCGTCTCACCCAGCTACGAGGCGCTCGCCCGCGAGGCCAGCGACGAGGTCCTGGTCACCGACCCGAGCGGACGGGTGTCCTTCACCTCGCCCACCTTCAGCCGGCGATGGGACCTCGACCGGTGGGCACTGGTCGGCAGCGACGCCTTCGACTGGGTCGTGCCGGAGGACCGCGACGCGGCCCGCGCACGGCTCCTCGCCGCGTGCGTCCCGGGGGCCGGCCCCGTCGACAGCGAGCACCGCTTCGTCGTGCGCGCCACGGGCGAGGTCCGCTGGTGCCAGGTCCGCTTCAGCGACGCGCGCCACGTCCGCGGGGTCGGCGGGGTCATCTGGAACGCCCGGGACATCACCGAGGACAAGCGCAACGTCGAGGCGCTGCGCCACCTCGCCGCCCACGACCCGCTGACCGGACTGCCCAACCGGCGTGAGCTCTTCGACGGGTTCCGCGCCGCCCTGCACGCCGGGGACGACACCGCGTTGCTGGTGCTGAGCCTCGACGGGTTGAAGCTCGTCAACGACCGGCACGGCCACGCCGTCGGCGACGAGGTCGTCTGCCGGATCGCGGAGCGCCTGGCCGACGTCGTCGGGAACGCGAGCGGCGGGGGTGGGCGGCTCCACCGCCTCGACGGCGACGAGTTCGCCGTGCTGCTGCGCGGTGCCGAGCCCGAGGTCCACCGGGCCCTGCCCGTCCTGGCCGACCGCGCCGTCGACGCGGTCCGCGAGCCCCTGTCCGTCCTCGGCCGGACGGTGGCGATCACCACCAGCGTCGGGACGGCCGTGCTGTCGGTGGCCGACGCGCCCGCCGACGCGGACGAGGCCGGGCGGCAGTTGTTCCAGCAGGCCGGGGTCGCGGTGACGGCCGCGAAGTCCGGCGGCCGCGACCGCTGGATCCCGTTCTCGCGCAGCCTGCTCGACAGCGCCCACGACCGGGCCGAGCTGGCGGCGGACCTGCGGCGGGCGCTCGACGCCGGTGGGGAGGGACTGCGGGTGCTCTACCAGCCGCTGGTCGACCTCGAGCGGTCCGCGACGGTCGGCTTCGAGGCCCTCGTGCGCTGGGACCACCCCACCCGCGGGTCCGTGCCGCCCTCGGTGTTCGTCGCGATCGCCGAGGAGTCGGACACGATCATCGCGCTCGGGGCGTTCGTCCTGGACACCGCGCTCGCCGCCGCGGCGGACCTGCAGCGTTCCTCCGGCCGCGACGACCTCGAGATCAGCGTCAACCTCTCCGGGCACCAGCTGCGCCGGCCGGGGATCGTCGACGACGTCGCGCAGGCGTTGCTCCGGCACGGGGTGGAACCCTCGCGGCTCTGCCTCGAGGTCACCGAGAGCGTCGCCGTCGCCGACCTCTCCGCGGCGGGGAACACGTTGCAGCAGTTGCGGTCCCTCGGGGTGCTGATCGCCCTCGACGACTTCGGGACGGGGTACTCCTCGCTGTCCTACCTGCGCCGGCTGCCCGTCGACATCCTCAAGATCGACAAGTCGTTCGTGGACGACGCGAGCAATCCGGCCGACGCCATCGGGGCCGCGGTCCTCTCCGGCATCGTCACGCTGAGCTCGGCGCTGGGTCTGGTGACCGTGGCCGAGGGGATCGAGACCGAGCAGTCCCACGCCGTCGTCCGGGGGGCGGGGTGCACGTGGGGACAGGGCTACCTCTTCGCCCGGCCGCTGGCGCTCGCGGACGCGCGGCAGCACCTCGCGGTGGAGGCTCAGAACTCCCGGGACCGCAGCACGACGGCGTAGTCCACGCGGGTCCCGGCGTGCTCGGCGAGGATCTCCTGCGCCTGGCGCGGGGGGAACTCGATGCCGACGACGGCCTCGAGGTCCTCGCGGCGCTCGAACTCCCAGGCGACGTCGAGGCGTTGCACCGACCACCCGCGCCGCGCGAAGAACCGGTCGACCGCGACGGCGTCGTAGCGCGGCAGCGACCGCTGGAACCAGCGCCCGAAGGTGGAGCGGGTCGCGTCGTTGTCGACGACGAACGCCGTCCCGCCGCGGCGCACGACCCGGTCGAGTTCGGCGAGGCCGGGTTCGCAGCCCGGGCCGAAGAAGTAGGCCCAGCGCGCGTGCACGACGTCGACGCTCGCGTCCGGCAGCGGCAGCGCGCCGGCCTCGCCGTGCAGGACGCGGACCCCGTCGATCCCGCGGACCCGGTGCAGCGCACGGCGCAGCAGCGGGGGGTGGGGTTCGACGCCGGTGACCGAGCGGGCCCGCTCCGCGAACCGCGGGAGGTGGAACCCCGTGCCGCAGCCGACGTCGAGGACGTCGGCCCCCGACCAGTCGTGGGTGCGGAGCATGGCCGCCTCGAGGAGCCCGCCGCGGTCGAGCGCCAGGTTCTCCAGCTCGTAGACGTCGGGGGAGTTCCAGACGTTCGGGCTGGGGATGACCGAACCGCTCACCGGCCGGCGCGGCTCGGGTCGGCGGGGTGGACGGTGAGGGGCAGGAGGCGCCGGTGCGCGGAACCGTCGCGCGATCGCGACACGAGGGCCTCGCAGTGCCGCGCGAGTTCCTCGTAGGGACGGTCGCCGATCATCTCGCGCAGTTCGTTCTCGCAACTGCGGAACACCGGACGGGTGCCGACGTGGGCGGCCGGGTTCCCGGTGCAGTACCAGTCGAGGTCGTGGCCGCCTTCGCCCCAGCCGCGCCGGTCGTACTCGGCGATGCTGACCTCGAGGTAGGTGGTCCCGTCGCCGCGGGTGACCGTGCGGTAGGAGCGCTTCAGCGGCAGCTGCCAGCAGACGTCGGGCTTGTACTCCAGCGGGTCGACGCCGTCGCGCAGGGCCTGCTGGTGCAGGGCGCAGCCGGCCCCGGCGGCGAAACCGGGCCGGTTGGCGAGGATGCAGCCGCCCTGGTGGACGCGGGTCTTGCGGGCGCCGTCCTCGACCTCGGTCCAGCCGCCGTTCTCCTTCTGACCCTCGGCGAAGAACTGCCAGGTCTGCGGGGTGAGCTTCTCGACGATCTTCGCGACGCGCTTCTCGTCGGCCTTCTCGGTGAAGTGGGCGCCGAGCGCGCAGCAGCCGACGTCGGGGCGGTCGGCGTAGATGCCGGGGCAGCCGTTGCCGAAGATGCAGGTGTAGTCGCTCGTCAGCCAGGTGAGGTCGATCCGGTAGACGGTGTCGGCGCCCTCCTCGGCGGAGAGACCGCGCTCGACGTCGTCGGGGTCGGGGAACTCCACCCACAGGCGGGCGGTGTCCAGCGGTGTCTCCTCGCTCACCGCTGCAGGGTAAGCGTGTTCTGGGGGTGGCGTGGCGTCCCATAGGGTCGCGGAATGCGTTTGGGCGTTCTCGACGTGGGCTCCAACACGGTCCACCTCCTCGTGGTCGACGCCCACCCGGGGGCACAGCCCCTGGCGGCGAACTCGATGCGTCGGCTGCTGCGGCTGGCCGAGCACCTGACCCCCGAGGGGGCGATCGACGACCCGGGGATCAGTGCGCTCACCGACGCCGTGGCGGCCGCCTCCGCCGCGGCCGAGGACGCCGGGGTGGAGGAGTTCCTGGCCTTCGCGACGAGCGCGGTGCGCGAGGCCAGCAACGGCGAGGCCGTCCTGGACCACGTCGAGGCGGCCACCGGGATCCGGTTGCAGGTCCTGCCGGGCACGGCCGAGGCCGACCTGACGTTCCTCGCCGTCCGCCGCTGGTTCGGCTGGTCCGCCGGGCGGCTGCTGGTGCTGGACATCGGCGGCGGCTCCCTGGAGATCGCCGCGGGTCTCGACGAGGCGCCCGACGTGTCCTTCTCGCTGCCGCTGGGGGCCGGGCGCCTCACCCGCGACCTCCTCGCCGGTGACCCGCCGGGCCCGTCGGAGGTCCGCGACGCCCGCCGGTACGTCCGTCGCCAGATCGCCTCCCGCGTGCGCGACGTCACCCGCGCCGGCGTCCCCGACCGCGTCGTCGTGACGAGCAAGACCTTCCGCAGCCTGGCCCGGCTGTGCGGGGCCGCGCCCAGCGGCGAGGGGCCGATGGTGCGCCGGGAGCTGCGCCTGGCCGACCTGTCGCCGTGGATCCCGCGGCTGGCGGAGATGCGGGTGAAGCAGCGGGTCGAGCTGGCCGGCGTCAGCGCCGAGCGGGCCCCGCAGGTCCTGGCCGGGGCGCTGGTCGCCGAGGCGGTCTTCGAGCTGCTCGGGGTCGAGCAGGCGCTGGTCTGCCCGTGGGCGCTGCGCGAGGGGATCATCCTGCGCCGCCTCGACGCGATCGCGGCCGCCGGCGGGGTGGGCGACCGTTCCACCGTGGCGGCGTTCTAGCGTGGCGCGCGTGAGCGATCCCGATCCCGGACACGTCCCCGTCGGCCTGTCGACGTCCTGCTCCTACCCGGAGTCCACGACGGCGGCCTTCGAGATCGCCTCCCGGCTGGGCTACGACGGTCTCGAGGTGATGGTCTGGACCGACCCGGTGAGCCAGGACGCGGCCGCGCTGCGCCGCCTCGTGGAGCACTACGAGGTGCCGGTGCTCTCGATCCACGCGCCGACGCTGCTGCTGACCCAGGGGATCTGGGGTGGTGGCGGTCCGTGGGGCAAGCTCGAGAAGAGCTGCGAACTCGCGGCCGAGCTGGGGGCCGGCACCGTCGTCGTGCACCCGCCGTTCCGCTGGCAGCGCGAGTACGCGACGGGTTTCGTCGCCGGGATCGAGGCGCTGGAGGACCGGACCGGGATCACCCTCGCCGTGGAGAACATGTTCCCCTGGCGGGCCCGGGGACGGGAGATCACCGCCTACGCCCCGAGCTGGGACCCCACCGCGATGGGCTACCGCAACCTCACCCTCGACTACAGCCACGCAGCGACGTCGGGCCAGGACTGCCTGGAGCTGACGAAGGACTTCGGCGAGCGTCTCGCCCACGTCCACCTCTGCGACGGGACGGGGTCGGCCAAGGACGAGCACCTGGTGCCCGGGGACGGGACGCAACCCGTCGCGGCGGCGCTGGCCGAGCTGGCGCGCACCGGGTTCCGGGGACAGGTGGTGGCCGAGGTGAACACCCGCAGGGCGCGGGGACGGGCCGCGCGCGAACGCGCCCTGGCCCGCACGCTCGAGTTCGCCCGGACGAACCTGGCCCGCACCCCCGAGGTGACGGCGTGACGCTCGCACTGGTCGGGGCCGGGGTGATGGGGCAGACCCTGCTCGGGGGGCTGCTGCGCGCGGGCCGCGACCCGGGGAGCGTCCTGGTCGTGGACCGCCGGGCGGGCCGGGCGAAGGAGCTGCACGAACGGTTCGGGGTCCGCGTCGTGGACGACGTGGCCGCCGTCGCGGGCGCCTCGACGGTCCTGCTCGCGGTGAAGCCGCAGGACCTGCTGAGCCTGCTGGACTCGATCGCCGACCACCTCGCGCCGGACGCGCTGGTCGTCTCGCTCGCGGCCGGGGTGACGACGGCGGCCATCGAGGCGCGGCTGGCGACGGGCACGGCGGTGGTGCGGGTCATGCCGAACACGCCGTCGCTGGTCGACGAGGGGATGGCCGGGATCGCGGGCGGGTCCGCCTGCGGTGACGAGCAGCTCGCCGAGGCCGAGGACCTGCTGCGCTCCTGCGGGAAGACCGTCGTGCTGGCCGAGAAGCACCTGGACGCCGTGACCGCGTTGAGCGGTTCGGGCCCCGCCTACGTGTTCTACGTCGTGGAGGCGATGGTCGAGGCCGGGGTGCTGCTGGGGCTGCCGCGCGCGACGGCGACGGAGCTCGTCGTGCAGACGGTCGTGGGTGCGGGCGCGATGCTGCGGGAGACGGGTCAGCACCCCACCGTCCTGCGCGAGCAGGTCACCTCGCCCGCCGGCACGACGGCCGCGGCCCTGCGGCAGCTGGACGACTCCGGGGTCCGGGCCGCGCTGGTCTCGGCCGTGGAGGCGGCCGCGGCCCGTTCGAGGCAGTTGTCGGGCCAGTGACTCCCGACCGCCCGGCCCCCGAGAACGTGCAGGTCGTCTGGGACCCGGCCTTCAACCGCTACGACTTCGGCCGCTGGCACCCGATGGCGCCCGTGCGCCTGGACCTGACGGCGAGGTTGTGCCGCGAGTTCGGCCTCTTCGACCGGCCGGGGGTGCAGGTCGTGACCGCCGAGCCGGCCGACGACGACCTCCTCACCAGCGTCCACGACCCGGCCTACGTCGCCGCGGTGAAGGCCGCCTCGGCGGACCCGCGGCAGGCGCAGGAGGTCTTCGGGCTCGGCACCGAGGACGACCCGGCCTTCCCCGGCATGCACGAGGCCGCGGCCCGGATCGTCGGGGGGTCCGTCGACCTCGGCCGGGCGCTCGTCGCCGGTCGCACGCTGCACGGCGTGAACTTCTGCGGGGGCATGCACCACGCGAAGCCGGGCTGCGCCAGCGGGTTCTGCGTCTACAACGACGCGGCCGCCGCCATCGTGGCGATGCTGCGCGACGGGGCGGAGCGGGTGGTCTACGTCGACCTCGACTGCCACCACGGCGACGGCACCGAGCAGGTGTTCTGGGACGACCCGCGGGTCCTCACGATCAGCGTCCACGAGTCCGGCACGACGCTGTTCCCGGGGACGGGCTTCGCCGACGAGCTCGGTGGCCCGCAGGCCCTGGGCGGGGCGGTGAACCTGGCCCTGCCGGCCCGCACGGCCGACGCGGGGTGGTTGCGGGCCGTGCACGCGGTGGTCCCGCAGCTGGTCTCGGCCTTCGCGCCCGACGTGCTGGTGACCCAGCACGGCTGCGACACCCACAGCCTGGACCCGCTGGGGCACCTCGACGTCTCCCTCGACGCGCAGCGGGTCGCCGCCGCGTCGATGCACCGCCTCGCCCACGAGGCCGCGGGGGGTCGCTGGCTGGCCCTGGGCGGGGGCGGCTACGAGGTCGTCGACGTCGTGCCGCGCACGTGGGCGCACCTGGTGGCGGAGGCCTCCGGGGAGCCGCTGGACCCGGCGGCGCGGGTGCCGTCGGGGTGGCTCGCGCACGTGCGTGAGGTGTTCGGCCGCGACGCTCCCACGGTGATGACGGACGGTGAGCTCGGGACGTTCACGGGGTGGGAGTCGGGGTACGACCCCGACGACCCGGTGGACCGCGCGATCCTCGCGACCCGCCGTGCGGCCTTCCCGTTGCACGGTCTGGACCCCGAGTTCGACTGAGGTCGAGAAATTTTTACGGAGCGTAATGCCTGATCACGGGCTGTTCAGGTCACGCTGAGTGACTCTTTGAGCACGCAGATCTTCCACCCACGTCACACCTGCCCCTACAGTGGTCACAGAACGCGCCCCCACCGGGCCGTCCGCGGGGGACAGCGCGCCGATGGCGCGCGAACTGAAGGGTGCTGTGGGGATGCCTGAGGATCGCCCGCTGTCCGAGGTCCGGTTCCTGACCGTCGCCGAGGTCGCGTCGATGATGCGCGTGTCGAAGATGACGGTGTACCGGTTGGTGCACAACGGAGAGCTGCCCGCGGTGCGGGTCGGCCGCTCCTTCCGGGTGCCCGAGGCCGCCGTCCACGAGTACCTGCGACAGTCCTACATCGACACCGCCTGACCCTCGGGGACCTCGGGGGTGACGCGCCGGGCGATCGCGGCCGGTTCGACCGCTAGACTCGACGACGGTCTGCTGCGCGAGCGGCACAGCTTTGTGATGGACCGTCGTCGGGATCGGCACGCGCCTGCCCCGGGGACAATCAGCACCAGCCGACATCGAAGTGAGCGAGGACCCCTTGGGCTCTGTCATCAAGAAGCGTCGCAAGCGCATGGCGAAGAAGAAGCACCGCAAGTTGCTTCGCCGCACGCGTCACCAGCGTCGCAACAAGAAGTGATCCACGCGGAGGGCGGGTTCACCGGATTCCCCGGGAGCCCGCCCTTCGTGCGTTCCGGGGCCGCTCCGTCGCTCCAGGTCACCACTGTTCGCTCTGCGTGCTGTTCGTTCGGGCCGATCCGGTGAAGGCATCGCCCAGATGCCGACCGGGACCCTCGTCCAGGGACGCCCGGGCGACCGCCCTCCTTAGACTTCGAGGGCCCGCCGGGCAGCGGCACCCGCCGCCGAGTCGAGGAGTCGGATGACCCCGGGAGTGACGAGCACGCCCAGCACCACGAGTTCTTCCGGGCGCGACGACGTTCCCAGCGGTCTCCAGCGCATCCTCCGCATCTCGGCCTCCCTGGTCGGGACCCAGGCGGTCACCAGCGTTCTCGGGCTCCTCTTCTGGGCCATCGCCTCCCGCGGGTTCACCCGGGACCAGTTCGGCGTCGCGAACGCGGCCATCTCGGCCATGGGACTGCTCGGCGCCCTCGGGACCCTGGGTCTGGGCACCCTGCTCATCTCGTTGCTCCCGCGGACCGAGCAGGGCGTCCGCCGCGTCACCGTGCGCACCGCGCTGGCCGTCTCCGCCGCGGCCGGGACCCTCCTGGCCGTCGTGGTCCCCGTCGTGGCCATCCACGTCCTGCGGCTGGACAACCTCAGCCCCCTCGCCGGTTCCCCCGGGCACGCGACCCTCTTCGCCGTCGGGACCGGCCTCGCCGCCGTCGTCCTCGTGCTGGACCAGGCCGTCCTGGTCATCGGCTCGGGCAACCTCCAGCTCGAACGCAACGTGATCGCCAGCGCGACCAAGGTCGTCGTCCTGCTCGGCCTGGCCGCGGCCGGCGCCACCGACGGGATGGCCGTCTTCGCGGCCTGGGCCGTGGGAACGGTGGTCTCGCTGCCGTTCGTGGCGCACCGCACCCGCGGTGGCCGCGCGCTGCAGCAGCACCCGCGCCTGGTCGACCTGTCCTCGATGCGCGGGCTCGGCCGGCGCGCGCTGAGCCACCACGCGCTCAACACGACGCTGCAGAGCCCGTTGATGCTGCTGCCCGTCATCGTCACCGCCGCCGTCTCGGCCGACGCCAACGCCCCCTTCGGGGCCGCGCTCCAGCTCACCGGCTTCGTCTTCGCCCTGCCCTACGCCCTGTCGGTGGGGCTCTTCGCCGCCGCCGAGGGCGACGACGGGGAGGTCCTGCGGCGGATGCGGGTCACCCTGCCGCTGGGCCTCGGGGTCAGCGTGGCCGCCAACCTCGCGCTCTTCCCGCTGGCGCCCTACGTGCTGCGGATCTTCGGGGACACCTACGCCGCGGACGGCTCGAACGTGCTCCGCATCCTCGTCCTCGCCGGTCTGCCGTTCGTGATCAAGGACCACTTCGTCGCCCTGCGCCGCGTGCAGGGCCGGACCGGGGACGCGACCCTGGTCCTGGTGGTCTTCACCGTCGCCGAGCTGGCCGCGGCCCTCGTCGGGGCGCACGTCGGCGGGGTCGTCGGCCTCAGCGCGGCGTGGGTCGGGGTGCTGGTCGTCGAGGCGCTGCTGCTCGCCGTCCCGCTGCTGGCCGCCCGGCGCCGGTTCGTGGCCCAGGAAGCAGCCCAGGAAACAGCCCAGGAAGTGACCGAGGAAGCAGTCGAGAAGGTGGACCCGGACGACGTGGTGCAGACCCAGCCCCAGGAGCAGGACGAGGTGGACGAGCGGACGGCGTCGGCCCGGTCGGTCGCCCCCGTGGTCGAACCCGTCCCCGCACGCCGCGGGTCCCGGGGGCTCGGCCCGGCCCTGCTCGCCACCGCCCTCGGGCTGCTCGCGATGTCCTTCGCCGCCGCCCGGGCCCGCAGCACCGGCGACGACGGGGGTGCGACCCAGCTGCTCTGGGAGGCCGGGCTGGTGCTCCTGGTCGGGCCGGCCGCCCTGCTGGCGATGTGGCCGCGCACCAGCGGCTCGGTGCGGGTCTGGACGGCCGTCACGGCCGCCGCCGCCCTGCAGCTGAGCCGGGTCGTGCTCTACCCCGACCGGTTCATGTTCCACGACGAGCTGCTGCACGCGAACCTGCTGCGCCAGATCTCCGACACCGGGCAGTTGTTCGGGCTGAACCCGCTGCTGCCCATCACGGCGTACTACCCCGGTCTGGAGGTCGCGACCGACGGGGTCGCCGACCTGACCGGTCTCTCCGCGCACACCAGCTCCGTCGTGCTGCTGATGGCCGCGCGGGTCGTGCTCAGCCTGGGCATCGCGGCCGTCGTCGTCCGCCTCACCCGCTCGCACCGGGCCGGGGCCGTCGCCGTCGTCGTCTACGCCTGCAACCCGCAGATGCTGTTCTTCAACTCCCAGTTCAGCTACCAGACCCTCGCGCTGCCGCTCGCCGTCCTCACGGTCGCCCTGTTCGCCTCCCGGCACCGCGGGTCGGGGCGCGGGTCGTGGCGCGGGCTGGTGCTGCCGCTGGCCGCGTTCGCCGCGGTCACCACCACCCACCACGTCACCGCGGCGCTGCTGCTGGCGGCCTTCGCCGTCTGGACGCTCGTCGAGCTCCTCGTGGCGCGCTCCGCCCGCCGCGGCGGGGACACCGCACGGCGCAGCGAGGCCGGCGCGCTGGCCGTGACCACGGCCTTCGGCCTCGCCTGCTTCACCGCCACCCTGCTGAACCCGGGCAACACCCTCGGCAGCTACCTGGGCTCCATCGTCACCAGTTCCTCCACCGACCTCGGTGCCCTCTTCGAGGGGAAGCAGACCAAGGCCCTCTTCGCCAACACCGCGGGCGTGGGTCCCGCCTGGTGGGAGCAGCTGCTGCTCATCGGTGGCCTGGGGATCACGCTGCTGGCCCTGCTGCCCTCGTTGTGGGCCGCGCGGGCGTGGGTCCGGACCCGGGTCTCGCTGGCCGTCGTCCTCGTCCTCACGGCCGTGCTCTGGCCCGTCGTCCCCGGCGGGCACGTGGCCCGGGCCACCTCCGAGGTCGGCGACCGCGCCGCGGGCTTCGTCTTCCTCGGCGTCGCCTTCGTGGTGGCCTGGTGGCTCGTCCGGCGTCCCGCGACCCGACGCGTCGCCGGGATCTTCGGCGTCGCGGCGACGGTGACGTTCCTCGGTGGTGTGGTCCTGGGGTCGGGAACGGTCAGCTCCCAGCTGCCCGGGCCGTTCCTCGTCTCCGCCGACGCCCGCAGCGCCGACGCCGACAACCTCGCCGCGGCGCAGTGGCTGGGGCGGACCCTGCCGCCGGAGACCCGGGTCTACGCCGACCGCGTGTCCGGTCTGCTCGCGGCCGCCGACGGCGGCATGTTCACCGTGCGCCACATCAGCACCGACATCGACGCCTCCCGCCTCCTCCTCGACCCGGAGTTCAGCCAGAAGGACGTCGACCTCGTCCGCGAGGCCGGCATCCGCTACCTCGTGGTCGACCGGCGCGACGCCAACGGGCTGCCCAACCAGGGCGTCTACGTCGAGAGCGGCGAGTTCGGCGGCGACGGGCGCACCGCGCCCGTCCCGCTGGCCGCGCTGGAGAAGTTCGACGACGTCCCCGGCGTCGACCGCATCTACGACAACGGCTCCATCGCCGTCTACGACCTCTCGGAGCTGGGCCAGTGAGCACCACGTCCCCGCGGACGCGCCCGGCCGGGGCCACCCCCCAGCTCGTGGGCGCGGCCGTCCTCGTCGTCGCGGCCGTCGTCGCCGTCCTGCTCGACGGCCCGACCTGGCTGCGCAGCGCCCTGGTCCTGGCCGCCACGGTCGCCACCGCGGCGCAGCTCGTCCGCCGGGGGTGGCGCCGCTCCACCCTCGACCGCGTCCTCACCGCGGTGGGCGGGGTCCTCGTCGTCCTCGTGCTCGTGGGGATGGTGCTGGGCGTGAGCGGGATCGGCCTGCGAGCCGGCACCTGGGCCGTGGGCCTGGGGGTGCTGGCGCTCGTCGGTCTCCTCGTCAGCGCGCTCACCCCGGGGCGGGAGCGCGAAGCCTCCGTCGAGGCGACCCCGGTGGCCGAGGGCTCCCTGCGCCGGGCGGTCCTGCGCACCTCGCCGTGGGTGCTCGCCGCCGTCGCCGTCACCGTCGTCGCCCTCGTCGTCGCCGTGCGCAGCGTGGACGAGAACTCGACGTCGCCCGTCCAGATGTCCCTCGTGTCGCTGGACGGCGCCCAGGCCGTGGTCGAGGTCTCCTCCGAGGAGGCCGCGGGCCCGCTGGAACTTCGCACGGACCCGGGTGACGGTTCCGCCGTCACCTACCCGCTGTTCTCCGTCCCCGAAGGAGGAACCGTGCGGACCACCGTCGTCGTGCCGGTCCAGGGCAAGGTCGTCGTCACCGTCAGCAACCCCGGACAGGTGCAGCCGCTGCGCACCCTGGTCGTGAACCGGTGACCGCGCGGAACGGGCGGCCCCGGGTCCTGCACGTCGTCCAGCGCTACTTCCCCGAGATGGGGGGTCTGGAGACCCACGTCGCCGAGATCACCCGCGGGCTCGCGGCGACGGGGGAGTTCGACCTGACCGTCCTCGCCACCGACCGCAGCGGCGGGCTGGCCCGCCACGACGTCGTCAACGGCATCCCCGTGCTCCGGCGCCGGTCCTGGCCGCGGGAGGGCGACCTCTACCTCTCGCCCGGGCTGGCGCTGCCCGTCCTGCGGGGGCACTGGGACCTCGTGCACGTGCAGGGCGTCAACACCCTCGCACCGCCCGTGGGCATGCTCTCGGCGATCGCGGCCCGGACCCCCTTCGTCCTCACCTTCCACAGCGGCGGGCACTCCTCCTCCGTGCGGACCGCCGGTCGCGGCGTGCAGTACCGGGTCCTGGCCCCGCTGCTGCGGCGGGCCCGCCGGCTCATCGCCGTCAGCCGGTTCGAGCGCTCGGCCTTCGCTGCGGTGACCGGTCTCCCCGAGTCCCGCTTCAGCGTCATCCCCAACGGGGGCGCGCTGCCGCCCTCGCCCGTCGCGGTCGCGCCGGTCGAGGGCCGCATCGTGACCAGCGGGCGCCTGGAGCGCTACAAGGGTCACCAGCGGGTCATCGAGGCCCTGCCGCTGGTCCGCGCGCAGGTCCCGCAGGCCCACGTCGTCGTCCTCGGCAGCGGTCCCTACGAGCAGGAGCTGCGGCGCGGGGCCGAACGCGCCGGCGTCGCGGACCACGTGGAGTTCCGGGCGCTGCCGCCCGCGGACCGGACCGCGATGGCGGGCGAGCTCGCCCGCGCCGGGGTGATGGCGGCGATGTCGGACTACGAGGCGCACCCGGTGGGGGTCATGGAGGCGGTGACCCTCGGCCTGCCCGTGGTGGGCAGCGACGTGGCCGGCATCGGGGACCTCGTCGAGGACGGCCTGGTCGTCGGGGTCGCACCCGACGCCGACGCGGCGACCCTGGCCGCGGCGCTCAGCACCCAACTGCTGGCCACCCGGGCCCGCGGGGCGGTCCCGCACGTCCCGCGGCCGGTGGAGCTGCCGACGTGGGAGACGAGCGTCGCGGCGACCGCCGAGGTCTACCGCACGGTGCTGGGCGGGGGTTCCTGGTGAGCCGCCCGACCCGGGTCGTCCACGTCATCACGACCCTCACCACCGGCGGCGCCGAACGGCAGCTGGAGCTGCTGGTCGAGCGCTCGGGCGCGCAGTCCCGGACGCTGTGCCTCTACGAGGGCGGCCCCGTGGCGGACGCGATGCGCCGGCGGGGACACCACGTCGACGTCCTCGGCATGGCGGGCTGGCGCAAACCGCTCGCGATCGCGCGGCTGGCTCGCGAGCTGCGCCGGCTGCGCCCCGACGTCGTGCACGTCCACCTCCTCGCCGCGCAGCTCTGGGGCATCCCGGCGGCCCGCCTGGCCGGGGTCCCCGTCGTGGTCTCCAGCGAGCACTCGCTGATGGCGGACTCGATCGAGGGCCGCCCGCTCACCGCCTGGCTGCGGCGCGTCTACACCGGCCTCGAGGCCCTCACCGACCACACCGTCGCGGTCTCCGCCACCACCGCGGACCGCCTGGTCGCGTGGGGCGTGGCGCGGAGCCGCATCTCCGTGATCGACAACGGGATCGACCTCGACGCCGTCCGCCCCCGGGCAGGCGACCGCGAGCGCGTGCGGGCCGAGCTGGGAGTTCCGGAGGGCAGCACGGCGGTCGTCGTCGTCGGCCGCCTGGACCCCGTCAAGCGCGTCGACGAGGTCCTGCGGGCGCTCGCGCCCCGGCTGCTCGCCGGCGGGCACGTCCTGCTGGTCGCCGGGGCGGGGTCGTTGCGTCCCGGGCTGGAGTCCCTCGCAGGGGAGCTGGGGATCGCCCCCGCGGTCCGCTGGCTGGGCGCGCGGGACGACGTCCCGGCCGTGCTCGCCGCCGCGGACGTCCTGCTCAGCGCCTCGCGCGACGAGACCTTCGGCCTCGCCGTCCTGGAGGCCGTCGCGGGCGGGTTGCCCGCGGTCTTCGTGCAGTGCCCGGCGCTCGAGGAGCTCGGGACGCTGCCCGAGGGGGTGGCCCGCGCCGACGGTGGCGGCCCCGAGGCGCTGCGCAGCGCCCTGGACGACCTGACCGCCCGGGGCCTGCACCGCCGCCCCGCCCCGGCCGCGGTGGTCGAGCGCTACGACGCGCGGCGCACGGCGGCCGCGGTGGACGCGCTGTACGCGGACCAGCTGGCCCACGACCGGCACCCCTCCCGCCGCGCTCGCTGACCGCACGGGCTGACCGGGCCGTACAGATCGGCGCTCCCGCCGCCGATGGGGAGGGGTGCGCCGACTCCGACCGACGACCCCGCGACCCTCGCTGCTGCGCGGTCTCGTCCTGGCGGCCCTCGCGGCCCTGCTCGCGGTCGGGTCGGCGGCGGTGGGCCTCCCCGGGAGCAGTCCCGCGGCCGCTGCCGCTCAGAGCACGGGTTTCGTCCAGCGCGACGGGTCCCGGCTCACGCTGAACGGCGCGACGTTCCGCTTCTCCGGGACCAACGTCTACTGGCTCGGCCTCGACGACAACGTCCGCGACGCCACGGGGCAGCCGACCGTCCCGTCCCGCTTCCGCATCGACGACGCCTTCCGGGCCGCCCAGGCCTCCGGCGGCACCGTCGTGCGCACCTGGGGCGGGCTCGTCGGCTGCGCGCGCTGCATCGAACCCCGTCCGGGCGTCTTCCAGGACTCCGCCTTCGACTCCATCGACTACGCCGTGGCCTCGGCCGCCCGGCACGGGCAGCGCCTCGTGGTCACCCTGGTGGACAACTGGGACTACTACCACGGCAGCAAGCTCACCTACACGGGCTGGCGCGGGCTGCCCGAGTCCGCCTTCTTCTCCGACCCCGGGGTCATCGCCGACTACCAGGCCTACATCTCACACTTCGTGCAGCACGTGAACCCCTACACGGGGCTCGCCTACCGTGACGACCCGACGATCATGGCCTGGGAGACCGGCAACGAGATGTGGTGCCAGACCTGTTCGGGCAACTACTGGGACGGCTCCTGGACCCGGGCGGTCGCCGACCACCTGAAGTCCGTGGCCCCGCGCCAGCTCGTCGTCGACGGGCACGGCACGGACCCCGGCTGCCGGACCGACTGCCTGCACGCACCGAGCCTGGACATCGCCTCGGTCGACGTCGTCGACGACCACTTCTACCCGATGCAGCTGGACCGGGTGCGTTCCGCGGCCGCGGCGGCCGCCGCCCACGGCAAGGCCTACCTCGTCGGTGAGTACGACTGGAACAACCACCGCGGCGGTTCCGGCCTGCAGGACTTCCTCGACACCGTCCGCCTCTCCGGAGCGGTCGGCGCGCTGACCTGGTCGGTCGTGCCGCACGCCGACACCGCCGGGTTCGTCGACCACGACGACGGTTTCCAGTACTTCTTCCCCGGTCGTGACGACGACGAGCGGGCGCGGACGGGCACGCTGCGCGCGTTCGCCGCGAAGGTGTCCGGTGCGGCGGCCTCCGACGTGGCACCCCCGGCGCCGTGCGGGCTGGCCCAGGTGGCGACGGGGACCGGCACGGGGCTGCGCTGGCGGGGTGCGGCGCCCGCCGTGCGCTACGTCGTGCAGCGGCGCGCGGCCGGGTCCACCGCCGGCTGGCAGAACCTCACCTGGCAGGTGCGCGACCAGGCGGTCCTCCCCGCGAGCGGTGCGCTGTGGGTGGACACCACCGCCGCCGGGAGGCGTTCGGAGTACCGCGTCGCCGGGATCTCGCTGCGGGGGACGCGGGGTCCCTGGTCCACGGCCGTGCCACCGGGGGTCACGACCGCCTGCGGTTCCTGAGCGGGTCACCCGCGTCCGCGGAACCCCCGCGGATGCAGGACGATGGAGCGTCCCGCCCGCGGGCGGTTCACCTGATCAGGTCTTGCCCCGGACCTGTGCGGGGCCCGAACCTTGGGGTGGGGCCCGGACCGTTCGCCGATCGGTCCGCCCTCGACCTCGAGAGGCAGAAGTTCCCCGAATGCTCCTGGAACCATCCCGGACCCCGACCAGTCCGTCCGGTTCCGGAGGGTTGCTGCTCGCCTCGCGGGGGGACGCGCTGACACCCTTCCTCTTCGAGGAACTCCAGCGGCGCTACCCCGTGGTCGGGGTCCTCCACACCGACCTGTCCCGGTGGCAACGGGTGGCCGTCGCGACGACGACGTTCCGCCCCTCCCGCGTGCGGTGGGCCGAGCACTTCTTCAAGAGCGGCCTCGGCTACGCGCTGCGCTCGCGCAACGCGGAACTCCTGCGCCGGCGCTCGCCGGACCCGCAGGCCCCCGTCTTCCAGGTGCACGCCCTCTTCGACGTCACCGGGGGTGGCGGCAGCCTGCTCTACGTCGACTGCACGCACCGGCAGTCGGCGGCCTCCTGGCCGGCGTGGAACCCCCTGCAGGGGAGGGCCCTGGAACGCTGGTACGCCCGCGAGACCGCCGCCTACCGCGCCGCCCGGCACGTCTTCTCGTTCAGCACCGCGACGAGGGACTCGCTGGTCGACGAGTACGGCGTGGACCCCGCGCGGGTGAGCGTCGTGGGGGCCGGCGCGAACGGCGGTCTGCCCGAGGAGGTCGCGCACCGCGGAACCTCGCCGGGCCCCGCCCCGAACCTGCTGTTCATCGGCAACGACTTCGCCCGCAAGGGCGGTCACGACCTGCTGGCCGCCTTCGCGCAGGTGCGCGCACGTTTCCCCGGCGCGACGCTCCGCCTGGTCGGGACGCGTCCGGAGGTTCCCGCCCAGCCGGGTGTGGAGGTCCTGGGGAGGGTTCACGACCGCGAGCTCGTCGCCCGCCTCTACGCCCAGGCCGACGTGTTCGTGCTGCCCTCCGTCTTCGACCCGTTCCCGTTGGTGCTGCTGGAGGCGATGGCCCGCGGGGTTCCGCTGGTCACGACCGCGTCGTGCGGGATCCCCGACCTCGTGCGGGACCAGGTCGAGGGACACGTCGTCGCCGCGAACGACCCGGCGGGTCTGGCGGCCGCACTCGTGCGATCCTTGGCCGATCCCGCGCACAGCTCGTCGATGGCTGCCACGGCGCGTCTGCGGGTTCGGGAGGAGTTCACGTGGCAACGCGTCGTCGACCGCATGGCCCCCGTCCTCGACGAGCTGGTCCGCACCGGAACCGGTCGTGGACCCGATCGCTCGCCGCGCTGACCCTGCTGACGCTGGTCGGAGCGGGGCTGACGTCCTGTTCCGGTGCGGCCGACGACTTCGTGGAACGCGACGGCCGGCAGTTCACCGTCGACGGGAAACCCTTCCGGTTCGTGGGTTTCAACCTCTACGACGCGGCCGCCAGCGACCGGTACTCCTGCCGCCCGGCGTCGCGCATCCCCCCCGAGGACCTCGAGGACCACTTCCGCTGGCTGCACGACCACGCGGGGGTGACCGTCGTCCGGTTCTGGGCGTACCAGACCTACACCGACGGTGGTCGTGACTTCAGCGCCGTCGACCGCGTCGTGGACGCCGCGCGGGCGACCGGGATCCGGTTGATCCCGGTCCTCGAGGACGGACCGGGGGACTGCAGCACAGGCGAACCGGGCGTCTCCCTCGCGGAGGCCGACGGCGGGACCTGGTTCAGCCAGGGGTACCGGAAACCGTACGGCAGCGCGCGGATCTCCTACCGGGACTACGTCAGAGCCATCACGGAGCACTACCGCGACGAACCCGTGGTGATGGCCTGGATGCTGGTCAACGAGGCCGAGACCCCGGCCCGCGACGACCAGGGACGGTCGGTCCTCGTGAGTTTCGCCGGTGACGTCGCGGGCCTGGTCCACTCCGTCGACCCGAACCACCTCGTCACCCTGGGAACCCAGGGCAACGGTGCCCCGGGCGGCAGCGGCGCGGACTTCCTCGCGGTCTACAACCAGACCGACCTGGACTTCGTCGAGGTGCACGACTGGGCCCGCTACGGTTCCGACACCGAGGCCATGCCGGGGGCCGAGGCCGACGGCAGCCTGCCGGCGGTCGGTTCGCAGACCTGCCGTTCCACGACCGCGCCGATCGCGTGCTCGTTCGCCATCGCCGCCCAGATCCAGAAACCCCTCGTCGTCGGCGAGGTGGGGATCTCCGCCACGGACGCGGCCGGCCGGGGTCGACGGGCGGAACTGGTCCGGGCGAAGGCACAGGCCGCGTTCGACGCCGGCGCCGCCGGGTACCTGGTGTGGCACTACGGCACCGGAGCGACCGACGGTTACGACGTCGTGCGTTCCGACGACGACCTGCTGTTCGACGTCACCCGGCGACTGGGTTCGCAGGTGTCGGGGACGCCCTGAGGAGTTCCCCCGGGGACGCGGAAGGACCCGTCGCCCCCGGGTTCTCGGGGGCGACGGGTCGTCGGCGGTTCCGGTGGGTCCTGGGTGGGAGGCTGGTTCAGGCCACGACGTCGTGACTCGCGTCGTCGTGCCGCGGTTCGAGGGCGTTGTCGACCGTCGCGGCGCGGGGTCCCGCGACGGACCCGGGAACCCCGAGGGTCGCGAAGACCCGGGCGAAGCGGGTGACCGAGGTGTCCCAGGAGTGCGGGTCGGCGTAGCGCTCGCCCCGGCGTTCCAGGAGTCCCCGCAGCGCCGCGGCGAGTTCCGCGGGCGCGGCCGGGGGCACGAACACGGCACCCTCGTAGTCGCGGGCGGCCTCGACGAGACCCCCGACGGAGGTCACCACGGTCGGCAGTCCGGCGCTCATGGCCATCTGCAGCGGCCCCGAGGACGACGAACGGCGGTAGGGGAGCACCACGGCGTCGGCCGCGGCGAAGTGGGTGCGGACCTCGGCGTCGGTGACGTAGCGGTTGACGAGGTCGATGCGGTCGCCGTTCGGGCTGTCCCGCACGGCGTCCAGCGGTGCCGTCCACCCCTCCCACGTCTCGCCGACGATGGTCAGCCGGAACTTCTCCGCCAGCTCCCGGGGCAGCGAGGAGAACGCCTCGACGAGGTCCTCGAGACCCTTGTACGGGCGGATCGTCCCGAAGAACAGCAGGCGGAGCGGGGCGTCGCCGGTGGCGTTCTCGCTGCGCACCGCGGTGGCGTCGAGGACGTGGTCGTAGGGCCCGTGCGGGATGACCGTGATCTGGCGCGGGTCGAGGCCGTAGGCCCCCTGCAGGAGTTCGGAGTCGTACTCGGAGTGGACGACGTGCGCGTCGACCCGGCGCAGCAGCGCCTTCATCGCCGACCGCACGTAGCGGACCACGCCGGGGACCCGGGCTTCGCCGGTGTCCTGGACCTCGTGCCACTCGATGACGACCTTGGCCCCGCGGCGGTGCAACGCCCGCGCGAGGAGCAGGTAGGAGTGCAGCACCGCGCCGGTCCACCACTGCAGGACGACGACGTCGGGGCGGGTGCGGTCGAGGAAACCCGACACCCCCCGGGCGCTGCGTCCCCAGTACCAGTCGACGCCGTCGTAGACGTCGATGTCGGGGGAGTAGTCGACGTCGTTCACGACGGAACCCACCCGGGAACGTCCGGGGTAGAGGAACCGCGGCACCAGGCGACGCATCAGGACGACGCTCGTCGTGGTGCGTTCGGCGAAGGCGTTCGCGAGGCGGCAGGTGTAGTAGCTGATCCCGGAGGTGAACCGCCAGCCCGAACCGACGACCAGGACGCGGGTGGGACGCGACGTCCCGGCCGTGCGCGCCTCGGGGACGGAACTCATGCGTTCTCCCGCGTGTCCTGCTCGCTCTGGTGGAGTTCGCGACGACCCGGTTCGGTCCCCTGCTGCGGGACCGACGGCTGGCGGTCGGTCGGGCGCAGGTCGATGACCCGGGCCAGGGGGGAGTCCAGCAGCGCCGCGTCCTGCGACTGCTCGTTCGCGAGGGTGTGCTCGGCGTCGGCGTGGGCGTGGGTGAGGAGGTCGGCGCTGGGGGTGGGGGTGGTGGAGCGCCCGCGCTGGAAGCGTTCGGTGAGGATCGTGCGCAGCACCCGCAGGCCGTCGCGCACGGCGTGCAGGTTGCTCTCGCCGTGGATGCGGCGCAGTTCCACGCTGGGCACCTCGTGGATCTGCAGGTCGGCGGCGGCGACCCGGCAGTTGATGAGGGTCTCGATCTCGAAGCCGTCACCCCACTGCGCGGTGTCGTAGCGCGAGGACGGGATGGCCAGGTGCTGGAGCACGTCGCGCCAGAAGGCGTTGTAGCCGTAGCAGAGGTCCGTGTACTTGGTGCGGAACAGCACGTTGGTGAACAGCGTCAGCATCCGGTTGCCGGTGTCGCGCACGAGGGTGATGTCGTCGCTGCCGCCGGCGGCGAGGACGCGGCTGCCCTTGGCGAAGTCGGCGCCGGCGACGAGCGCGGCCACGAAGTCGGAGATCTCGGAGGCGTCGGCGGAGCCGTCGGCGTCGAACATGACGATGACGTCACCGGTGGCGGCCTCGAAACCCACGGCCAGGGCGTTGCCCTTGCCGCGCCGGGTCTGCTGGAGGAACTTCGCCTCGGGCAGCACCCGGGCCACGACCTCGGCCGTCCCGTCGGTGGAGTGACCGTCGACGACGATCACCTCGTGCACCTTCGGCAGACCGGGCAGGACGATCTCGAGGTTGCGCGCTTCGTTCCACGCGGGCACCACGATCGTGACCTTCGGGTGCTCCGGACGTTCTACGGGCGTGGCAACCATCGGTGAAACCTCTCTCGTGCAGTTCAGTGGACCCGCATCGTCGAGGTTCCCGGGCCGTGATCGGCCTGTCGACGAAACGTAGGTCCCGCGGCTGAGAGGTGTTCGGGTCCGTCACCCGAACAGATGGGTCTACTCCGAAAGAACTTCTCTACGTCATGCCTGGTCGACGGAGAGTGAGTTCAGGGGCAATCGGGCACCGACTGGCCCGTCTCGTAGTCACTAGTGCTGTACGCAACGTGACATCGACGGCAGAAGGCGCCCGGTGCGTGCGCGAGGTCCGTCCCTGCCGCAGACTGAGGGCCCGGCGTGGTCCTCTGATCGCGTCTGCGGTGCGGGGTCAGGCGCAGTCGGCCTCCGCGACCGCCCCCGTCCACGTCCCGAGGAGTCCCCCGTGCTGGTCCGTTCCCGCCGTGTCCACCCGCAAGGCCGCGTGTCGACGGTGATCGGCGTGGTGCTGGCCGTCCTCCTGGTGGTCCTGCTGTCCGCGCGGGGAGCCGCCGCGGCCGTCGTCCCCGGTGACGCCTGGGTGCGCGCCGCCCACCTGGTCCCGGGTCTCGAGGCGATGCAGGTCAGCGCCCGGCCCACCGCCGGGGGCGACACCGTGGTCCTGGCCGCCGACGCCGGCTACGGCGACGTGGCGCCCTACCAGCGGCTCGCACCCGGCGACTACACCGTGGAGCTGCGCCCGGCCGGCGCCGCGCCGACCTCGTCCCCGGTCCTCTCCAGCACCCTCACCGCCAAGGCCGGCGCCGCCTACACCCTCGCGGGCCTGGGTTCCCTCGCCTCGCCCCGGCTGGCGACCCTGCAGGACGACCTGACCCCGCCCGCGCCCGGGACGGTCACCGTCCGGTTGCTGCCGGCGGCCTCGACCGCGGCCCAGGTGACGGTGAGCGCCGTCGACGGGCCGGTCATCGCCCAGGACGCCGTGTTCGGTCAGCCGACCAGCTACACCAGCGTCCCCGCCGGGACCTGGACCCTGCAGGCGGTCGCGAACGGTGTCGCGCCGGCCACCACGAAGGTCGACCTGACCGCGGGCGGCGTCTACACCCTCGCGGTCGTCGACGGGACCGGCGGCCTCGGCGTGCAGGTCGTCACCGACGCCGCGGGCGCGGCGACGATGCCCGTGGGTGGCGCGCAGACCGGCGGCGGCGGCACGGCCGGTGGCCTCGACACCGAGTCCTCGCCCGGCCCGTGGGTCCTCGCGATGACCGTGCTCGGGGGACTCGGCGTGCTCGCCGTGCGTCGCGCGAGGACCACGCGCTCGTCGTGACCGGCCGCGTCCTGCGTCGACGGTCCCTCCTGCTGCTGCCCGCAGCCCTCTGGGTCGCGGGCTGCTCCACGGGACCGGGTGCTCCCGCCCCGACCGGCGCTCCGGACCCCACCGCGACGGGCACGTCGTCGCCCACGCCGTCGGTCCCGTCCTCGGGTGGCCCGTCCTCGGCCACGGCGCCCGAGAGCGCGCCCGTGCCCGCGGTGGGTGACCCCGGGCGCGCCGTCGCGGCCGGTGAGGTCCCCGTGCACCTCGAGGTCCCCGCCGTGGGGGTGGACGTCCCGCTCATCCGGCTGGGCGTGAACCC
Organism: Kineococcus sp. AC630; assembly: GCF_979255925.1. NCBI lineage: Bacteria > Bacillati > Actinomycetota > Actinomycetes > Kineosporiales > Kineosporiaceae > Kineococcus > Kineococcus sp. AC630. The sequence goes on along the minus strand of NZ_CEEDMJ010000020.1, from coordinate 24,977 downwards.
GGACGGTTCGCTGGAGGTCCCGGCCGACTACCAGCAGGTCGGGTGGTTCACGGGGAGCGCCGCCCCCGGCGCCACGGGCCCGGCGATCATCGCGGGGCACGTGGACAGCACCGGCGGCCCGGCGCCCTTCTTCCGGCTGCGTGACCTCGTCGCCGGCGACGAGGTCGTCGTCACCGGCGCGGACGGGCAGCGACGGTCGTTCTCCGTCGACGGGGTCGAGCAGTACCCGAAGGACCGGTTCCCCACGGCGGCCGTCTACGGCCCCGCCCCGGGCCCGGTCCTGCGGCTCATCACCTGCGGCGGGTCCTTCGACCGCAGCGTGGGTCACTACCGGGACAACGTGGTCGTCTTCGCGTCGTGAGCGCCTGGTCCGGACCGGTCAGCTGCAGCTGAGCGCGGTCGGCGTCGCGGGGCTGGTGGAGCTCGCCAGCTGGTAGCCGTAGCTCGTCGTGGCGCCCGCGGCGAGCGTCCCGTTCCAGCTCGCGTTGCGGACGCTCAGCGTGCGCCCGGACTGGGTCCAGGTGCCGTTCCAGAGGTTCGTGACGGTGGCGCCGGCGGGCAGCGTCACGGCCGTCGACCAGTCGGTGCGCCCGGTCGGGCCGTTGGCGACGGTGACCGTCTGCACGGCGCCGGAGTTCCAGGCGTTCTCGGTGCGCGCCGTGGCGCTGCAGACCGGGCGACCGGAGACCGGACGGGTGGAGCGGGTCACCGCCGGCGTCGGGGTGGCAGTCGTCGTCGCGGGGGGCTTCGGCGTCACCGGGGTCGTCGCGGTGGGCGCCGCGGTGGGCGCCGGGACGCCGCCCGCGGGCCCGGCGGAGAAGTCCGTGACGGCGAGCCCGGCGCCCCCGACCCACGGCTCGAAACCGGCCTGGACGCTCGTGAGGTACCAGGAGCGCTCCGCGTAGCCGCGCTGCACGGCGTCGTCGTAGAAGGTGCTGAGGGCGAAGTCGAGGGAGGCCGTCCCGGTGGTGCGGACGTAGGAGACGACGTTCCAGCCGGTGTTGCCGAACCAGACGTCCCAGGTGGTGCCCGCGAGCGCCACGGTGCCCACCTTGGCGCCGATGGGTTGCGGGCGACCGGCGTGGTTCGCCCAGACCATGACCTCGGCGCCGGTGTTCTGCCCGTCGCGGCGGGCGGTCGGGTCGAACCACAGGTCGTAGCCCGCGTCCCACTCGCCCGTCGTGGGGTAGGTCATCGAGACGTTCGTGCGCAGGGTCGAGAACGCCGGGCTGGAGGCCAGGACGGGGTCGAAGCCGGGCGTGCAGACGGCGTAGTGGCAGCCCCAGTAGATCGACGGGTAGCTCTTGGGGGCGCCCGAGGTCGAGGTGGAGCCGTCGGCGGTGGTGACGGCGAAGCCGGTGGCGCTGGGTTCGATGCACTGCTGGGCCGAGGTGCCCCAGCGGTTGTTCTGGATCGTGTAGCGCCCGTCGGCCGTCGTGGTCTTGGCGTAGGTGTCGCACAGGACGGTGGCGGCGGAGGCCGACGGGGTGTCGAGGGTGGCGACCAGGGCGGCGGAACCGGCGGTGAGGGCGGTCACGGCGGTCGCGACGGCGACCTTCACGGCGCGTGCGCGGAGTGGGGTCACGCGGACTCCTCGGTCCCGGGCCGGGGGACCTTGAGTCCAATCCGACGTGACCTGCGTCACACGTCGAAACGTCGGGTCAGCGGCGGCGGAGCAGGGAGACGACGGCGAACGTGCCGACGCCGACGGCGCCGACGCGGGCGCTCCAGCGCACGGCGTGGCGCCACTGGCGGAACTCGTGCACGGGCCACCCGTGCGTGGCGGCGTGCCGGCGCAGCGTCCGGTCCGGGTTGACGACGACGGGGGAGCCGACCAGCGAGAGCAGCGGCAGGTCGTTGGCGGAGTCGGAGTAGGCCGCGCAACGGGCCAGGTCGAACCCGGCGGAGGCGGCCAGGGCGCGCACCGCGTCGGCCTTGGCCTGACCGTGCAGCGGTTCGCCGACGAGGCGGCCGGTGTAGACGCCCGCCACGGACTCGGCGACGGTGCCGAGCGCGCCGGTCAGCCCGAGGCGGCGTGCGATGACCTCGGCCATCTCGACGGGGGCGGCCGTGACCAGCCACACCGGCGCTCCCGCGGCGAGGTGGCGGCGGGCGAGTTCCTGGGTGCCCGCGCGGACCTTGGACTCGACGTGCTCCTCGTAGACGTCCTCGCCGATCCGGCGGATGGTCGCGGTCTCGTGACCGGCGACGAAGGCCAGGGCGAGGTCGCGGATCTCCACGAGGTGGCCGAGGTTCTCGCCGCGCACCGCGTAGTGCAGCGCGCGGCGGGCGAAGCGCTGCACCTCGCGGCGGGAGAAGAACCCCCGCGCGGCGAGGCCGCGGGCGAAGTAGAACAGCGACGCGCCCCGCACCATGGTGTTGTCGAGGTCGAAGAAGGCCGCCTGCACCACCCGTGCGTCGACCAGCGGGGTGGACGCGTCGGCGGCAGGCACGTTCGGCATCGTAGGCCCGGCGTCCAGGTCGGACCGGTCAGGAGTGAGTGGTGGGCAACCCGGAGTCACGGCAGCGGTCACAGCAGGAGTCGCAGGGGTCACGGCCGGAGTCACGGCAGGAGGCGCGACTGGTGCTCGTCTCGCGGGTGGGCTGCCACCTGTGCGACGAGGGTCGCGGGGTCGTCGCGGCGGTGGCGGCGGCGACGGGGACGACCTGGACCGAGGTCGACGTCGACGCCGACGCGGAGCTGCTGCGGCGCTACTCCGACAAGGTGCCCGTCGTGCTGCTGGACGGGGTCGAACGGGACTTCGGCCGCCTCGACGAGCACCGTCTGCGCGAGGCGCTGGCGGGACGCCGGTGGTGGCGTCGCGGCCGCTGAGCAGCGCCGCAAGGAAGGCAACCCTTCCTGTGTCGTCCCAGCTCAGGAGCGACGTGGCGCTCGTCACGCCGGGCGGCTACGACTTTGTGCAAGGCTTCACAAGAGCCTAGTCTTCTGGCGCACGACCAGCGGTTCCGGGGTTCTTCCCGGGGCCGGGAGCTTCGCGTACGAGGGTGCGGGTCTGACCGCTGTGGACGAGGACGAGGTGGGGACGGTCGACGTTCCCGAAGCGACCGTGGCGCGCCTGCCGCAGTACCTGCGGGCACTGTCGACGCTCGCCGAGGCGGGTCTGCGGACGGTGTCCTCGGAGGCGCTGGCCGAGGCCGTCGGCGTCGGTTCGGCCAAGCTGCGCAAGGACCTCTCCCACCTCGGCAGCTACGGCACGCGCGGCGTCGGCTACGACGTCGAGCAGCTCCACGCCCAGATCGCCGACCACCTCGGGCAGACGACCAGCTGGAACGTCGTCATCGTCGGGATCGGCAACCTGGGCCACGCCCTCGCCGGTTACGGCGGTTTCGCCTCCCGCGGGTTCCGCGTCGTCGGCCTCTTCGACGACGGGCCCCACGTCGTGGGCGAGGTCGTCAGCGGCCTCGCGGTCCGTCCGCTGGACGAGCTGCCCTCGGTGCTGCGCGCCGGGGAACCCACCATCGGAGTCCTCGCCGTCCCCGTCGAGCACGCGCAGGTCGTCTGCGACCGGCTCGTCGCCGCGGGTGTCACGAGCGTGCTGAACTTCGCCCCCACCGTGCTGCGCGTCCCCGCCGACGTCGACGTGCGCAAGGTCGACCTCGCCTCGGAGCTCCAGATCCTCGCCTTCCACGCCCAGCGGCGGGCCGCGCGCTTCGCCACCCCCGCCGCCCCTGCTCCCAGTCCCGTCCCCACCCTCGAGATGACGCTCGCGGGCGAACGCGTCGGGGAGGTGGTCTGAGTGGCGCTGATGGTCGTGGGCCTCTCCCACCGCACCGCCTCCCTGGAGGTCCTCGAGCGCGCCGCCGCCGGGGCCGGCTCCGCCGAGCAGATCGTCGAGTCGCTGCTGGCGTCCCCGCACGTGGAGGAGGCCTTCGTCCTCTCCACCTGCAACCGCGTCGAGCTGTACTGCGACGTGACGCGCTTCCACGGCGGGGTCGCCGACGTCGGTGACGCCCTGTGCCGCCGCATCGGCCTCGGGTTCGAGGAGCTCGGCGAACAGCTCTACGTGCACTACGAGGACGCCGGCGTCGAGCACCTCTTCCGCGTCGCCTGCGGTCTGGACTCGATGGCCGTCGGCGAGAGCCAGATCCTCGGTCAGCTGCGCCTGGCCCTGCGCGACCTGCACCAGCGCGGACTGGCCGGCGGGACGCTGGACCGGCTGCTGCAGAACGCGTTGCGGGTCGGCAAGCGGGCCCACTCCGAGACCGGGCTGGACGCCGCGGGCGCCTCGCTCGTCGACGCCACGACCACCCGCGCCGCCGGTGTGGTCGGGGACCTCCCCGGCAAGCGCGCCCTCGTCGTCGGTGCCGGCGCGATGAGCGCCCTCGTCGCGACGACGCTGGCCCGGGCCGGCCTCGACGTCGTCGTCGCCAACCGCACCCCGGACCGCGCCCAGCGCCTCGCCGCCGCGATCGGCGGGGTCGCCGTCGGGCTCGACGACCTGCGCGCGCAGGTGGCCGCGGCCGACCTCGTCGTCAGCTGCACCGGGGCCGTCGGGCACGTCCTGGACGTCGCGACCGTCGCCAGCGCCCTGCTCGACCGCCCGGAACGCCCGATCTTCCTGGCCGACCTCGCCCTGCCCCGCGACGTCGACCCGGAGGTCGCGACCCTGCGCGGGGCGCACCTCGTCGACCTCGAGGGCCTCGGCGCGGACCTCGCCAGCTCGGCCGTCGCCGAGGACCTGCGCTCGGTGCGGGCCATCGTCGCCGAGGAGGTCGCCGCCCACGCGGCCCACCTGCGGGCCGCCGACGTCGCCCCGACCGTCGTCGCGCTGCGGGCCCAGGCCCGCCACGTCGTCGAGGTCGAGATGCGCCGGCTCGGCAGTCGCGTCGAGCTCGACGACACGACCCGCGCCGAGGTCGACCGCGCGGTGCACCGCATCGTGGAGAAGCTGCTGCACACCCCCACGGTCCGGGTGAAGGAGCTCGCCGAGGCCCCCGGCGGGGTCGGCTACGCCGCCGCGCTGCGGACGCTCTTCGACCTCGAGGTCGCCCAGGACCCGAGCGCCCTGCCCGGTGACGCGCCGCTGTCCGGGACGGTCGCCGACGCCGTGAGCCACGTCTCGTGACCCGACGACTGCGCCTGGGCACCCGCCGCAGCGCGCTGGCCCGGACCCAGAGCACCTGGGTCGCCGATGCGCTGCGCCGCAACGGGTTCGAAGTCGAACTGGTGGAGATCACCACGCACGGTGACGTCAACCGCGCCCCGCTGGCCCAGATCGGCGGCTCCGGCGTCTTCGTCTCGGCGCTGCGCGACGCGCTCCTCGCGGACGAGGTCGACCTGGCCGTGCACTCCCTCAAGGACCTGCCCACGGCCGACGCCGCCGGGCTCGCGCTGGGTGCCGTCCCCGAGCGCGAGGACCCGCGCGACGTCCTCGTCGCCGTCGGACGCACCCTCGCCGACCTCCCCGCCGGGGCCCGCGTCGGCACCGGCTCGCCGCGCCGGCGGGCCCTGCTGCTGGCGCTGCGTCCCGACCTCGACGTCGTCGCCGTGCGCGGCAACATCGACACCCGCATCGGCTACGCCACCAGCGGGGAGCTCGACGCCGTCGTGCTCGCCGCCGCGGGCCTCGCCCGCATCGGTCGCCTCGACGAGGCGAGCGAGCTCTTCGCGCCCGACACCTTCGTCCCCGCGCCCGGGCAGGGCGCGCTGGCCGTGGAGTGCCGCGACGGGGACACCGAGGTGCTCGAGGCGCTCGCCGCCCTCGACGTGCCCGCGGTCCGGTTCGCCGTGGCCGCCGAGCGTCAGGTGCTCGCCACGCTGGAGGCCGGTTGCTCGGCCCCGGTCGGCGCCCACGCCGTCGCCGTCGGCGACGACCTCGTCCTGCAGGTGGCGGCGGAGGACCCTTCCGGGGTCCTCGTCCGCCGTCGCCGGGCGGTCCCCCTCTCGTCGGTGACCGATCTCCGGGCGGCTCGCCGCCTCGGGGCCGAGGTCGCCGCGGACCTGCTCGAGCGCGAGCTCGCACAGACCCCCGTCGCCGTGGGCGGCGGAGCCCAGGAGAACCACCCCCTGGACCGTCCGGTCGACGGTCCACGTCCCGATCCGGAGAGTGGCTCGTGAGCACGATGACGAACAGCCCCCTGGTCGCCGAGCCGGCGCAGGCACCGGAGGCGGCCCTCGAGGTCACCTCCGACGCGCCCGAGGTGAGCCTGCTCACCGAGGTGACCGTGGCCAAGAAGGGGCACGACGCCCCCGAGTCGACCAGCACCAGGAAGTCGGGCAGGTCGGGCCGGACCGGCCGGAGTGCGAGCTCCGACAAGGCCACCAAGGCCGAGAGGGCGCTCGGGCACGTCTCCTTCGTGGGCGCGGGTCCCGGCGACCCGGGTCTGCTCACCGTGCGGGCCGTCGACCTGCTCGCCGCGGCCGACGTGGTCGTGCTCGACCAGGCCAGCCGCGAGGACCTCGCCGCTCGCTACTGCCGCGACGGGGTCGAGGTGCTGGACGCCGGTTTCGGTGACGACGGTCAGCCGCTGACCCGTGCCGTGCGGGCCAAGCTCGTCGTGAAGGCGGCGAAGGCCGGTGGTCGCGTCGTGCGGCTGATGGACGGGGACCCGTCCACCTTCACGGGGCTGGCCGACGAGATCGTGGCCTGCCGCAAGAACGGGGTCTCCTTCGACGTCGTCCCGGGCGTCTCCGCCGTCAGCGCCGTCCCGGCCTACGCGGGGATGCCGATGACCACCAGCCACACCTCCAGCGTCAACGTGGTGCACCCGACGGGTCGCTCGCTCGACTGGTCGCGGCACGCCGACAAGGACGCCACGGTCATCGTGCTCGGCACCGGTGACGACATCGCCGCCGCCGCGGTGGGTCTGCTCGGTGCGGGCCGGTCGGCCTCGACGCCGGTCGCGCTGACCTCCCACGGCACGACGACGACCCAGTCGACGACCACGACGACGCTGGGCGACCTCCAGCGGGCCGCCGCCGCCCTCGACGGCTCGCCGACCACGGCCGTCGTCGGCGACGTCGTCGCGCTGCGCGAGCAGGGCAGCTGGTACGAGACGAAGCCGCTCTTCGGCTGGCGGGTCCTGGTGCCGCGCACCAAGGAACAGGCCGGCGGGGTCACCTCGAAGCTGTCCGACCACGGCGCCACCGCCGAGGTCGTGCCGACCATCTCCGTCGAACCGCCGCGCACCCCGCAGCAGATGGAGAAGGCGGTCAAGGGGCTGGTGACCGGGCGCTACGAGTGGATCGGCTTCACGTCCGTCAACGCCGTCAAGGCCGTGCGGGAGAAGTTCACCGAGTACGGCCTCGACGCCCGCGCGTTCTCCGGCCTCAAGGTCGCCGCCGTCGGTGGCGTCACGGCGGACGCGTTGCGCGAGTGGGGGATCGAACCCGACCTCATGCCCGAGAACGAGCAGTCCGCCTCCGGGCTGCTGGAGTCCTGGCCGCCCTACGACGACGTCCTCGACCCCATCAACCGGGTGTTCCTGCCGCGTGCGGACATCGCGACCGACACCCTGGTCGCGGGTCTGGTGGAGAACGGCTGGGAGGTCGACGACGTCACCGCCTACCGGACGGTGCGCGCCGCGCCGCCCGCCGCCCCGGTGCGCGACGCGATCAAGACCGGCGCGTTCGACGCGGTCGTCTTCACGTCGAGCTCGACGGTCCGCAACCTCGTCGGGATCGCCGGGAAACCGCACCCGTCGACCATCGTCGCCTGCATCGGCCCGGCCACCGCGAAGACCGCCGAGGAGCACGGCCTGCGGGTCGACGTCCTCGCGCCGGAGCCCAGTGCGGAGGCCCTCGTCGAGGCGCTGGCCGGTTTCGGTCAGGGTCTGCGGGCGGCGGCCGCCGAGGCCGGCGAGCCGGTGCTGCGGCCCAGCCAGAAGAAGTCCTCCGCGCGCCGTCGGGCGCGCTGACCAGCTAGGAGTTCCCCCGTGGTGCAGTTGCCGATCAGGCCCCGCCGTCTCCGCTCCACCCCGGCGATGCGCCGGTTGGTGACGGACGTGCACCTGCACCCGGGGGACCTCGTGCTGCCGGTGTTCGTCCGGGAGGGCATCACCGAACCGCAGCCCATCCGCACCCTGCCCGGGGTCGTGCAGCACACCCGCGAGTCCCTGGTGGCGGTGGCGAAGGACGCCGTCGCGGCCGGTCTCGGCGGGATCATGCTGTTCGGGGTCCCGGAGGAGCTCGACGCGGTGGGGTCCGGGGCCGACGACCCCGACGGGATCCTCAACGTCGCGCTCGAGGACGTCCGCGACGCCGTCGGCGACGACCTCGTGGTCATGGCCGACCTCTGCCTCGACGAGTTCACCGACCACGGCCACTGCGGGGTCCTGGACTCCCGGGGACGGGTGGACAACGACGCGACGCTGGAGCGCTACGCCTCGATGGCACTGGCCCAGTCCACCGCCGGGGCCCACGTGCTGGGGCCCAGCGGGATGATGGACGGCCAGATCGGGTACCTGCGCAACGCCCTGGACGGCAGCGGTTTCGAGGACGTCTCGCTGTTCGCCTACGCCGTGAAGTACGCCAGCGGGTTCTACGGTCCGTTCCGCGAGGCCGTGAACTCCCAGCTCAAGGGCGACCGCCGCACCTACCAGCAGGACCCCGCCGCGAACGTCGCCGAGGCGTTGCGCGAGGTGCGGCTCGACCTCGACGAGGGCGCCGACATGGTCATGGTGAAACCCGGCCTGCCCTACCTCGACGTGCTGCGCGCGGTGGCCGACGTCTCCGACGTCCCCGTCGCCAGCTACCAGGTGTCGGGGGAGTACGCGATGGTCGAGTTCGCCGCGCAGGCCGGGGCGCTGGACCGCGAGCGGGTGGCGCTGGAGTCGCTGCTGGCGCTGCGACGGGCCGGCGCGTCGATCGTTCTCAGCTACTGGGCGCTCGAGGCCGCGCAGGAGTGGCTCTGAGGCGTCGGCAACGTCCGACGACTCCGGTCTTCGTGCACGTTCGAGGTTCCCACCTCGTGGGGTGGACCTGAGCGTGCGAGGCTCCACCAGCAGCATCCGGAACGGCGACGTCGAGCGCAGCCGCACCGAGGCGCCGCTGCGGCTGAGCCGCCGCAACCGCTCCAGCTGCTGGGCCGGCAACCCCGCCCGCAGGTGCAGGCTGCGGACCTCGACACCCCGTCGCAACGCGCGTCGTGGGCGCAGCCCCCCACGTTCGGACCTCCGGCCCGAGCCGGGGCCTTCGACGACCTCGATCCGAGGCAACTGCAAGCGCCTCTCCGAACGGAAGCCGTGCAGTGTGGCGGGATGGTGACAGGGCGGGACCGGACGCCCTCGTTGACGAGCCAGCCGGTAGGGCCTAGCTTCCTCAGCACTTCCACAGTTGAGCGATGGAGCTCTCGAAGGAGAAGAAGCGCATGCCCCTCAATCCCTCCCGGCGCAGCGTCGTGCTCGCCGCGACGGCCGCCACCGCCCTCGTCGGTGCCGCCGCCGGCCCGGCCGCAGCGGCCGACCAGCACGACCCCGGGCTCTTCGCCGAACCGTGGGGCACCCTGCCCGACGGGAGGGCCGTCGAACGCTGGACCCTCGTCAACGGCGAGGTCACCGCCCGCGTCCTGACCTACGGCGGGATCCTGCAGAGCCTCGAGTTTCCCGACCACCGCGGGCGGGTGCGCAACGTCGTCCTGGGTTTCGCCGACCTCGAGGGCTACCTCGCCGGCAACAACCCCGGCCCCTACTTCGGGGCGCTCATCGGCCGCTACGGAAACCGCATCGCGGAGGGGAAGTTCACCCTCGACGGGGTCGAGCACCAGCTCCCGCTGAACAACGGGCCGAACTCCCTGCACGGCGGGGTGAACTCCTTCGACAAGCGGCTGTGGTCGGCGACCCCGGTGTTCGGTGACCACACCGTCGGGCTGCGGTTGTCCCTGGACAGTCCCGACGGCGACCAGGGCTACCCCGGGAACCTGCACGTCGAGGTCACGTACTCCCTCGACCGGTTCGCGCAGCTGAGCCTCGACTACTTCGCCACCACCGACGCGGCGACCGTCGTGAACCTCACCAACCACAGCTACTGGAACCTGAACGGAGAGGGTTCCGGCAACGCCCTCGAGCAGGAACTGACCATCCACGCCAGCGGTTTCACCCCGGTGGACGAGACGCTCATCCCGACCGGCGAGATCGCGCCGGTGGCGGGGACCCCGATGGACTTCCGTTCCCCGACGAGGATCGGCGCGCGGGTCCGTCGGCCGTACCAGCAGATCCTGTTCGGTCAGGGGTACGACCACAACTGGGTGCTGGACCGGACCGGGGGTGGGCTCGAGGAGGCCGCCGTCCTGCAGGACACCCGCAGCGGGCGCACCCTGCGGATCTCGACGACGGAACCGGGGCTGCAGTTCTACTCCGGGAACTTCCTCGACGCCACCCTCGTGGGCACCGGCGGCGGCACCTACCGCCAGGGCGACGGGGTGGCGCTGGAGACCCAGCACTTCCCCGACTCCCCGAACCAGCCGGACTTCCCCTCGACCGTGCTGCGGCCCGGCGAGGAGTACCGGACGACGACGGTCTTCGCGCTCTCGCGCTGAGACCTCCGCTGATCCGGCGCCGCCGCGGGGGCGCCGGTCAGCGGTGATCGAGCCGAGGCTGAGCCGATCAGGGGACGGGACGTTCAGCGACGACGCTGCACCACCGATTCCGCACTGTGGCCCGCAACCGCTCGACCCGGAGACGATCGACCGGCAACGGCGACGACGCCGCCAAGCTCGCCCTCCTCACCCTCCTGGTGCTCGCGGGCACGGGGCGCGCGCTGTGCGCCTGGCTGGCGGTCTGGTGGCCCGTGCTCGCCCTGGCCGGGGCCGTCGTCGTCGTGCTGCTCACCTGGCGGGTGCTGGTGCTGCGGCGACGGGCCCGCGGGCGAGCCGCCCGGCAGGCGCGGCTGGACCAGCAGGTCGCCGCCACCGACGGGATGAGCGGAGCGGACTTCGAGCAGCTCGTCGCCCGGCTCCTGCGCCGCGACGGCTGGCGCCAGGTCACCGTCTCCGGTGGTTCCGGTGACCTGGGCGCCGACGTCACCGCCCGCCACCCCGGCGACGGGTCGCTGCTGGTGGTGCAGTGCAAGCGCTACACCGACCGGGCCGTCGGCTCTCCCGACCTGCAGCGGTTCCTGGGTACCGTCTTCCACCACCACCGCGCCGACCACGCCCTCTACGTCACCACCAGCACCTACTCCCGTCCGGCCCGCGCCCTGGCCGCCGGTAGCGGCGTGCAGCTGCTGGACCGCGAGGCCCTGGCGACGTGGATGACGGGGCGGTCCCCGGCGCTGGACGCTGCCGTGCAGGCCGTCGCGCGCTGACCACGCCGACCACGCTGACCGGTCGGCGGGACGGTGGTCTTCCGTCGACCCGCGGGCCACACTGGGACGGTGGCGGTGCGGCGCGAGGACCTGGTGCGCCTGCGGCAGGTCCGCGACCGGATCGACCGCGACTTCGCGCAACCCCTCGACGTCGCGGTGCTGGCCCGGCAGGCGCTGATGTCGTCCGGGCACTTCTCCCGCTGCTTCCGCGCCGCCTTCGGCGAGACGCCCTACGACTACGTCATGACCCGCCGCATCGAACGGGCCAAGGCGCTGCTGCGGCGCGGCGACGTGTCGGTCACCGACGCCTGCTTCGCGGTGGGCTGTTCCTCGCTGGGCTCGTTCAGCTCGCGGTTCACGCGCCTGGTGGGGGAGACGCCCAGCGCGTACAGGGCCCGCGACCACTCCGCCGCGGCGTCGATCCCCAGCTGCGTCCTGCACCGGGCGGCCAGACCGGTCACGATCCGAGAAGCCGGCCGGGTCTGAGCGCGCCTAGCGTCGTGGACATGGTGATCCTCTCCAGCGTCCTCCTGACCGTCCACGACCACGACGAGGCCCTGACCTTCTACCGCGACCTGCTCGGGTTCGCGGTGACCCAGGACGTCTCCTACGAGGGGATGCGCTGGGTCACCGTCACCCCCGCCGACCAGCCGGACGTGCACGTCGTCCTGGAGACCCCGCAGTCCTGGCCGGACGCGTCGCCCGCCGACCGCGAGGCCATCGCGGAGCTCCTCGTCAAGGGCCTCGTCTCGCGCCTCATCTTCACCACCGACGACGTCGACGCCCTGCACGACAAGCTCTCCGCCGCCGGCGCGGAGATCCTGCAGGAGCCCGTCGACCAGCAGTACGGGGTCCGCGACTTCGGCGTCCGCGACCCCTCCGGCAACCAGCTCCGCTTCAACCAGCCGCTGGCGGACGCGCCCAGCTGGTCCTGACGCCGCCGTCTCCACAGGGGCTCGGAGGCGGTCGGTCGTCCACAGCGCGGGCTCGCGGACCCGAGCCGGTGCGTCGCCCGTCGCAGGCTCTGCGCATGACGATCCACCCGAGCCCGCGCACGCTGACCGGACTCCCCTCCGGCCTCCCCTCCGCCCTCCCGCACGAGACGCTCGCGGACTGCTGGGTCCGGCTCGCCGACGGCGGGCCCAGCTGGACGCTGGACCTCCTCGACGTGCTCGAGCCCCACGTCCTCGGCCGGCCCGCCGACGGCCGCGACATCGTCCGCTACCGCGACCTGCCGTGGACGGCCGCCGCTCAGCTCCTGCAGCGGCTGCCGGCCGGGCGGCTGGCCGACAAGCAGAACGACGCCCCGTCGCTGGGGTCGGTGCTGGTGGCCGCGATCGGGCACCCGCGCGAGGTCGAGGTGCACGGCTACCTCGTCCCGCCCTCGCGGGAGGACGAGCGCATCACCGCCGAGGGGATCGTGGTCTACGACCACCCCGAGCTCGACGAGTTCCGGCTGGTCGACGACGACTCGTGCTGCACGGAGAACGGCTGCGAGTGCCAGGCCTTCTGGGCCTCCGTGCAGGCCTCCTTCGGCCTCGACGACGCCACGCGCAGCCCGCACGTCGTCCGGCGCCGCACGTGCCGGCGGACCGGCCGCGACGGCTGGTACCTGTGGTGGACCTGACCGTCCCCTCCGCGCGGGCGACGCGTCACCCACGTGGGTGCTGGGTGACCGGACGTGAGGTCGGTCACCCTCGACCTCCGACACGCCGTCGTAGCCGCCCCTGGGGCGACCGCATCCCGCGAACCTTGCGACACTGGGGCCCGTGACCGCGCCGACGCCTGCCCCGACGAGCCCTGCCGCGCCCGTTTCCGCCGCCCTCTTCGAGCGGGCCTCCGCCGTCATCCCCGGCGGGGTGAACTCGCCCGTGCGGGCCTTCCGGGCCGTCGGCGGGACCCCGCGGTTCATCGCCTCGGCCCGGGGCCCCTACCTCACCGACGCCGACGGTCGCGAGTACGTCGACCTGCTCTGCTCCTGGGGGCCGATGATCCTCGGCCACGCCCACCCGGACGTGCTCGCGGCGGTCGACGCGGCGGCGCGCCAGGGGTTCTCCTTCGGGACCCCGACGGAGCGCGAGGTGATGCTCGCCGAGGCGATCGTCGCCCGCGTCGAGCCCGTCGAGCAGGTGCGCCTGGTCAGCTCCGGCACCGAGGCCACGATGAGCGCGATCCGCCTCGCCCGCGGGTTCACCGGACGCCCGGTGATCGTGAAGTTCGCCGGGCACTACCACGGTCACGTCGACGCCCTGCTGGCCTCGGCCGGGTCGGGGCTGGCGACCTTCGCGCTGCCCGACACCCCGGGGGTGACGGGGACCGCCGCCGGGGACACCATCGTCCTGCCCTACAACGACACCGAGGCGCTCGCGGAGGTCTTCCGGCAGCACGGGGACCGCATCGCGTGCGTGATCACCGAGGCGGCCGCCGGGAACATGGGCGTCGTCCGCCCGCAGCCCGGCTTCACGGCCGAGCTGCGCCGGATCACCCGTGAGCACGGCGCGCTGCTCGTCTCCGACGAGGTCATGACGGGCTTCCGCGTCAGCGCGGCGGGCTGGTACGGCTTCGAGGGCCTCGGTCTCGAGCACGCCCCGGACCTGCTGACCTTCGGCAAGGTCATGGGCGGTGGCTTCCCCGCCGCCGCGTTCGGCGGCCGCGCCGACGTCATGGCCCACCTCGCTCCCGCCGGTCCCGTCTACCAGGCGGGCACGCTGTCCGGGAACCCCGTCGCGACCGCCGCCGGTCTCGCGACGCTGAGCGCCTGCACCCCCGCGGTCTACGCCGCCGTCGAGGCCGCCGCGACGACGGTCCGCGAGGCCGCGAGCGCCGCCCTGTCCGCCGCGGGCGTCCCGCACCTGGTGAACACGGCGGGGTCGATGTTCAGCGTCTTCTTCACCGAGCGGGAGTCGGTCACGAACTACGACGAGGCCCGTCAGCAGGACCTGGGGGCCTTCCGCGGCTTCTTCCACTCGATGCTCGACCAGGGCGTCCACCTGCCGCCGAGCGCCTTCGAGGCGTGGTTCCTCTCGGCGAGCCACGACGAGACCGCGCTCGGGCGGATCGTCGGGGCGTTGCCGGCGGCGGCGCGCGCCGCGGCGGAGGGGGCGGGTTCGCTGTGACCGGCACGCAGGGCAGGACGACCGTCCACCTCGTCCGCCACGGCGAGGTGTTCAACCCCGACCGCGTCCTCTACGGCCGGTTGCCGCACTTCCGCCTCTCCGACCGCGGTCAGGCGATGGCGACGCGGCTGGGGGAGTTCTTCGCCGACCACGACGTCGCCTCGGTGACGGCCTCGCCGTTGCAGCGGGCCCAGGAGACCGCGACGCCGACGGCGCAGCGCCACGGCCTCGCGCTCGGTACGGACGCCCGGCTCATCGAGGCCGGGAACTCCTTCGAGGGGCACCGCGTCACCGACGGGCGCGGCTCGATCCGCGACCCGCGGGTGTGGCCGCGGCTGTGGAACCCGTTCCAGCCCAGCTGGGGTGAACCGTACGAGCAGCAGGTCGCGCGGATGAGCGCCGTCGTGCGCGACGTCCGGGACGCGTTCCCGGGCCGGGAGTCCGTGCTGGTCAGCCACCAGCTGCCGGTGTGGGTGACGCGGCTGCGGGCCGAGCAGCGCCCGCTGTTCCACGACCCGCGCAAGCGGCAGTGCAACCTGGCCTCGGTGACGTCGCTGGAGTTCTCCGGTCGCACGCTCGTCTCGGTCGCCTACACCGAACCCGCCGCCGACCTGCTGCTCGGCGCCGACCCGATCCCGGGGGCGTGATGACTCTCTCGCGCAGGGCGTTCGGAATGGCGGCGTTGTCGACGCTGGGCCTGGCCGCGTGCTCGGGCGGTGACGGGTTGCCGAAGTCCGAGGGGTCGAACTTCATCGAGGGCGACGGCTCCTACGTGCACTGGAAGGCCGACGAGCGCAAGGAGCCGGTCGAGTTCAGCGGGACGACGGTCGACGGCGACACCGTCGACCTCGCCGACTACCGCGGCAAGGTCGTCGTCCTGAACACCTGGTTCGCCGGGTGCGCGCCCTGCCGCTCCGAGGCACCCGACCTCGAGGCGGTCTGGCAGCAGTACTCGGGCCGCGACGTGCAGTTCCTCGGCATCAACACCTACGACACCGCCGACGTCGCCGCCTCGTTCCAGCGGTCGCACTCGATCACATTCCCCTCGATCCTGGACGCGAAGTCCGGAGCGGCGATGCTCGCGCTGCGGACGTACTCGCCGCAGGCGACGCCCACGACGCTCGTTCTCGACCCCGAGGGTCGCGTCGCGTCCCGGGTCTCGGGGATCGTGTCGACGTCGACGCTCACCGGGATGCTCGACGACGCCGGCGCGACCCCCGCCCCGACGGACGGGACGACGCCCACGGCGACGGGGGCCCCTGCGTGAACCTTCCCCTGTACGTGCAGAACGGGCCGCTGCTGCTGGCGGTCCCGTTGGCGGCGCTGGCGGGACTGGTGTCGTTCCTGTCCCCGTGCGTCCTGCCGCTCGTACCGGGGTTCCTCGCCTACGTGACCGGGCTGTCCGGGGGAGACCTCGAGAAGCAGCGGCGAGGACGGATGTTCCTCGGGTCGCTGTTGTTCGTGCTCGGGTTCTCCGTGGTCTACGTCCTCATCAGCTTCACCGCCGGCAGCGCCGGCGGGTGGCTCATGGGGCTGCGCTACCAAGCGGCCTTCCAGCGCGTCTCCGGGATCCTGGTGATCTTCGCCGGCCTGGTCCTGCTCTTCGCCCCGCTCTGGGCGCAGCGGGAGATCAAGGTGCGGTGGCGTCCACGGGCCGGCCTGGCGGGGGCACCCCTGCTGGGTGCGCTGTTCGGCCTCGGGTGGACCCCGTGCATCGGCCCGATCTTCTCTGCGATCCTGGCGATGGCCATGACCTCGGCGAACGGCGCCCGTGCGGCCGGCCTCGGGTTCGCCTACTGCCTCGGACTGGGGATCCCCTTCATCCTCGTGGCGCTCGCCTACGGGCGAGGCATGAAGGTCCTGGGCGTCCTGCGTCGTCACCGGCTGGCCTTCAACCGCTTCGGCGCGCTCCTGCTCCTGCTCATCGGTGCCCTGCTCGCCACGAACCAGTTCATCCCGCTGGTCAGCTGGCTGCAGAACACCTTCGTCTCGAACTTCCAGCCGGTGATCTGATGCCCCGTACCGACGAGACCCACCTCGACGACCTCCGCGACGCCTACCGCGACAACGACACCGCCGAGGGCGTCACCCCACCCCGGCGCCGCAAGCGCAGGGAACCGCAGCTCGCTTCGGAGCTGAAGCCGCTGGAGTTCCTGCGCTACTGCTGGCGGCAGCTGACGAGCATGCGCACGGCGCTGTTCCTGCTCATGCTGCTGGCGGTCGCGGCCGTCCCCGGCTCGACGTTCCCGCAGCAGAACAACAACCCCACGGCCGTGGCGCAGTGGGAGGTCGACCACCCCACGGCCTACCCGTGGGTGGAGCGGCTGCAGGGGTTCCACGTCTACTCCTCGGTCTGGTTCTCCGCGGTCTACCTGCTGCTGTTCATCTCCCTCGTCGGCTGCGTGCTGCCGCGGGCGGGTGTGCACCTCAAGGCGCTGCGGTCCCGGCCGCCGCGGACCCCGTCGCGGCTGGAACGCCTGCCCGAGCACCGCGGCTCGACGGTGGGTTCCACCCCCGAGGAGGTCCTCGACGCCGCCCGGGCGGTGCTGGCGAAGCGGCACTTCCGCGTCGACCGGCGCGAGGGGTCGGTCGCGGCCGAGAAGGGCCACCACCGCGAGAGCGGGAACCTGCTCTTCCACCTGTCCCTGGTCGGCCTGCTGCTCTCGGTCGCGTCGAGCTCGTTGTTCTCCTACTCCGGCCAGCGCCTGGTCACCGTCGGCGGCACGATGGTCGGCACCACGTTCGACAGCTTCAGCGGCGGGGTCGGGACGAGCGAGGACGACGTCCCGCCGTTCACGCTGTCGCTGGACTCCATGGACGTGTCCTTCGAGGCGCAGCAGACGTCGCAGATCGGTGAACCGCGGACGTTCGCGGCGAACGTCACGCTGACCGACGAACCGGGGGCGACGCCGAAGGAGGAGACGATCAAGGTCAACCACCCGGCGAAGGTCGGGCAGACCCAGATCTCGCTGTCCGGCAACGGCTACGCCCCGGTCATCGTCGTCCGCGACGGGAAGGGCGACGTCGTCGCCGACGGTCCGACGCCGTTCCTGCCGCAGACCGCGAACTACGACTCGACCGGCGTCGTGAAGGTGCCGGACGCCGTCGACGCGAACGGGGCCCCGGTGCAGCTGGCGGTCCAGGGCGTGTTCCTGCCGACGGCCACCACCGACGCGGCCGGCACGCCGGTCTCGAAGTTCCCGGACACCGTCAACCCGGTCCTCATCGCGAAGGTCTGGACCGGCGACCTGGGGATCGACAGCGGGGTCGCGCAGAACGTCTACACCCTCGACACCAGCGCGATGACCCAGGTCGTCGGCGACGACGGCCAAGCCGTGGCGCTGACGATGGCCCCCGGGCAGACGGTCCAGCTGCCGAACGGGCTCGGCTCCGTCGAGTTCCAGGGCATCGAGCGCTTCGCCTCCCTCGACGTCCGCTCCACCCCGGGTCAGAGCGCGGCGCTCGTCTTCGCGCTGCTGGCCACGCTCGGGCTGATCCTGTCGCTGTTCCTGCCGCGACGCCGGGTGTGGGTCAAGGCGGTCCGCAGCGGTGAGTCAGGGGCGGCGGGCACGGTCGTCACCGTCGGTGGTCTGGCCCGCGGCAACGACGCGGGTCTGGCCGAGGAGGTCGACGGCGTCCTGGCGCGCCTGCGTGAGGTCCTCGGTGAGCCCGAGCCTCCCGGCGAATCGCCAGCAGACCCCCCGGTGGGGGACCATGAGCCTTCAGTGCACGCTCCCGAGGAGACCCCGTGACCGTCGACGAGAACGTCGCCCAGATCAGCAACGTGCTGCTCTACGGCGCGATGAGCGCCTACCTCTTCTCCTTCATCGCCTACGCCGCCGACCTCGCCGAGGGCGGCCAGGTCATCAAGGCGCGCGAGGCCCGGCGCACCGCCGCCACCGCCACGGCCGGCGGGGCCGGCGGGGCCGGCGGGGGTGGCACGACCACCCTGGAGAAGCCCGTCACGGCCCGGCGTCGTCGCGCGGCCGCGGTGGGGACCTCGCTGTTCACCGTCGCGACCCTGCTGCACCTGGGTGCGGTCGTCTCCCGCGGGGTCTCGGTGCACCGGGTGCCCTGGGGCAACATGTTCGAGTTCGCCCTCACCGGCACCCTCATCGTGGCCCTCGGCTACCTCGTCGCCGTCGGGCGTGCGCACCGCGCGGGCCTGGGCGGGGGCCGTGACGCCCGCTACCTGGGCACCTTCGTCACCGGGCCGATCCTCGCGACCCTCGGGATCGCGTTGCGCTCGTTCTACGTCCAGGCCGCCCAGCTCGTCCCCGCACTGGACAGCTACTGGCTGATCATCCACGTCTTCGTCGCGATCCTGGCGACCGCGCTCTCCACCCTCGGCTTCTCCGCGACGGTGCTGCAGCTGGTCCAGGAGAAGCGCGACCGCGTGAAGGCCGCCGGCGGGCGTCCCGGTGGGGCCTTCATGGACGCCCTCCCCGGGTCGGTGGAGCTTGAGCGCACCGCGTTCCGCCTCAACGCCGTCGCGTTCGTGATGTGGACGTTCACCCTCATCGCCGGTGCCGTGTGGGCCCAGGTCGCCTGGAACCGCTACTGGAACTGGGACTCCAAGGAGGTGTGGACGTTCGTCATCTGGGTCGTCTACGCCACCTACCTGCACGCCCGCGCGACCCGGGGCTGGAACGGCCGCCGTGCCGCCTGGCTCTCGGTCCTCGGCTTCGCCTGCATGCTCTTCAACTACCTCGTGGTGAACATCTTCTTCCCCGGCCTGCACTCCTACGCGGGGGTCTGAGCCGTGGGTGGGGTGACGCTGCGCTACACCGCCCTGCGGCTCGGCATCTTCGCCGTCTGCCTCATCGTGGCGCGCGCCGTGGGGGCCCGGGGGTGGCTGGCGCTGCTCATCGCGGCCGTCGTCTCGGTCCTGCTGTCGCTGCTCCTGCTGCGCCGCCAGCGCGAGCAGATGGCCGAGGCGCTGCAGCGACGCATCGACGGCCGGATCGACTCCCGGCAGAACGGCACCGGGACGACGTCGCGGTTCCGCCGCGGCCTCGACGAGGACAACGCCGCCGAGGACTGAACCGCGGGGGCTGCCCGCCCCTCCGAGCGCCCCGCCGGGACTCCCGGCGGGGCGCTCGTGCGTCTACTCGAAGACGATCACCTGCCGCACGGCCCGCCCCTCCGCGAGCTCGTCGAGGGCCTCGTTGACGTCGTCGAGGGCGATCCGCCGCGTCACCAGCTCCTCGACGGGCAGCGCCCCGTCCAGGTAGAGCTGCGCGTAGCGGGGGACGTCGCGCGCGGGGACGGCCGAGCCGAGGTAGCTGCCGACGATGCTGCGGGCCTGCGCGACCAGCCCCAGCGGGGAGATCGAGGAGCGGGCGGTGGGGCTGGGCAGGCCCACCGTCACCGTCCGCCCGCCCGGGGCGGTCAGCTCCACGGCGGTCTCGAAGGCCTTCGGGTGTCCCGCGGCCTCCACCACGACGTCGGCGCTGACCCCGGCCGCCAGCGCGTCGGCCGGTGACCACGCCGCCGCGGCCCCCAGCGCCAGCGCCCGCTCCAGCTTCGCCGGCACCGCGTCGACGCCGATCACGGGGCCGTGGCCCAGCCCGACCGCGGTGAGCAGGGCGGCCATCCCGACCCCGCCGAGACCGACCACGGCGAGGGTCTGCCCCGGCGCCCACGCCCCGGCGTTGACGACGGCACCCCCGCCGGTGAGGACGGCGCAGCCGAGCACGGCCGCGACCTCGGGCGGTACCTCGTCGGGCACCGCGACCACCGAGCGGCGGTCCACGACGGCGTGGGTGGCGAAGGCCGAGACGCCCAGGTGGTGGGCGACGGGTTCACCGTCGCGGTGCAGGCGGGTGCCGCCGCCCAGCAGTTCCCCGGCGTTGTTGGCCGCCGTCCCCGGCGCGCAGGGCATCCGCCCGTCGGTGGCGCAGCCGGCGCACTCCTCGCAGCGGGGCAGGAAGACCATGACGACCCGCTGGCCGACGCGCAGGTCCTCGACACCGGGGCCGAGGGCCTCGACGCGACCGGCCGCCTCGTGGCCGAGCAGCATCGGCACCGGGCGGACCCGGTTGCCGTCGACGACGCTGAGGTCGGAGTGGCAGAGCCCCGCCGCCTCCATCCGCACCAGGACCTCGCCGGGTCCGGGGTCGGACAGCTCCAGCTCGCTGATGGTCAGCGGCCGGCTCGCGGCGTAGGGGCGCTCGCGCCCGATCTCCTCCAGCACCGCCCCGCGGATCCTCACGACGCCTCCCCGGCCGGGCGGGTCGCGGTCACCCGGGTCGCGACGGCGGCGGCTACGTCGTCCCCCGCGCGCAGCGGCGCCCCGGCGAACAGCCCCTCGTGGGCCAGCACGGGACGGCGGTCCCCGGCCAGCTCCGGGTGCTTCTCCTCCAGCGCCTCCCGGCGGCGCGCGACGTCGTGCCAGTGCCGGACGGTCTCGGCGTCCCCACCGCCGGTGGCGCGCCAGGTGCGCGGCATCTGCTCGCGGGACGGGCCCGGGTCGGCGGGGCGGGTCACCCGCAGTCCCGGCGGGCGCCGCCAGGTGGGCGCGGTGCACGTCGCGCAGCCGGGGTTGGGCGAGAACATCGAGGGCAGGGCCGTCTCGGCGCGGTGCCCCTGGTCGCAGACGAGGTCGACGATGATCACGTCCGCCGCCTCAGGAGTAGTAGCCGTCGGGGGCGAGGCGCAGCGACTTCCGCTGCTCGGCGTCGTGGCCGAAGACCACCTCGGCACCGGTCGCCTCGGCGATGCCGCGCAGCTTCGCCACCGACTCCAGCCAGGCGAGGTTGTCCCACACGATCGCCGCACCCGTCGCGGGCGGTCCCCAGCTCGCGCCGAGGTAGACGGCGTCGGAGGTGAAGATCTTGGTGCCGTCGTTCGGCAGGTCGACCCGCAGCGACATCGTCCCCCAGGTGTGGCCGGGGGTCTCGATGAGGTGCACGCCGTCGACGAGCTCCACGTCGCCGGACACCGCCTCCAGGTCGAGACCGGCGTAGTCGCTGACGATGTGCGCGCCCTGCGAGTACCCCTCGATGGCGCGCGCCCCCTCGATCTCGGCGGCGTTGGCGATGATGCGGGTCTTCGGGTCGGTGAACATCGACGCGTTCGCGGCGTGGTCGAAGTGCAGGTGGGACAGGACCAGGACGTCGATGTCGTCCGGGGTCAGCTCCAGCTGGGCCAGGGAGGAGTCCAGGTAGCCGGGGCCCGTGGGGTCCTCCTGCACGGGGAAGAAGTCGTGGAAGCCGGTGGGGGCCCAGCGCGTCTCCCAGTCCCGGGGGACCCCGGTGTCCCAGAGGATCCGGCCCTCGGGGTGCTCGATGAGCACCGCGTGGGTGGGGCACTCCCCCCAGGGGATCGGCTCGTCGCGCTGGTGGCGGCTCTTGATGGTGGTGCCGCCCTGCAGCAGCAACCAGGTCAGGTCCGTCTCCATGACGCCGGTGGAGAGCACGTGGACCTTCATCTCGCTGGCCATGACAACCGTCCTCGCTCGTCGTGGGTGGTGCGATCACCCTGGCAGCGCACCGTCCCGTCGGCGATGGTCCCCGCTCCACCGTCACGGCCCGGCGGTGTGCCCGAGCACACCCCCCGCCTACGATCCGGCCGTGACGACGGAGTCCCCCGAGGCCGCCGGGGCGCGCGAGGCCGCCCGGCGCGAGCAGCTGCTGCGCGTCCTCTACGACACCGCCACCGACCTCAGCTCGCTGCGCGACGTGGACGCCGTGCTGGGGGCGATCGTGCGCCGCACCCGCAGCCTGCTCAGCACCGACATGGCCTACCTCAGCCTCAACGACGACGCGGCCGGGGAGACCTTCATCCGGATGACCGACGGGGTCGCCACCGCCGCCTACCGCAACATCCGGATGCCGCTGGGGACGGGTGTGCTGGGCGCGGTCGCCACCGGCAACTCCCCGCGCTGGACGCGCGACTACCTCGCCGACACCTCCCTGAGCCACCTGCCCGGGGTCGACTCCAGCGTCGCCGGGGAGGGGGTCCGGGCGATCATGGGCGTCCCGTTGCGGGTGGAGGGCCGGGTCATCGGGGCGCTGCTCGTCGCCCAGCGTCGCCCGTGGGACTTCTCCCGCGAGGACGTCTCGCTCGTGGAGGCCATCGGCTCCCACGCCGCCGTCGCGCTGGAGAACGCGCGGAGGTTCTCCGCGGTCTCCGACGCCCTGGCCCGCCTGGCCCAGGCGCAGCGGGAGAACCTCGAGCACGTCGCCACCCTGGAGGCGCTCACCGCCGCCGACGTCGAGCTCTCCCGGGCCCTGGCCGAGCCGAACCCCGCGCAGGCCATCGCCCTCGTCCTCGGGGCGCGCTGCGCGGGGGAGGTCGTGGTGCTCGACGCCGACGGCCACCGCCTCGCCGCGACGTCACCCGACCCCGCGCCGGACCGGGCCACGCTGCGCGCCGCGGCCCGCGACTCCGCCCGCGCCGGTGGCGGGGTGGCGGTCCCCGGTGGCGGGGAGGGCCTGCTGGTGGCCGCGACCACCGGCGGCGACGTGCTCGGGGCGCTCCTGCTGCAGGGGGCGCCCACCACCCGCGAGCGCCTGCTGCTGGAACGGGCCGCGACCTTCCTCACCGCGGCCCTGCTGTTCCAGCGCGCGCTGGCGGAGTCGACCCACCGGCAGGAGACGGAGGTCGCGCTGGCCCTGCTGGGCCCGCGCGCGGCGCAGGTCCCCGGGCTCGCGGCGCGGGCCGCGCGCCTCGGCCTCGACGTCGCCGCGGGGACGGTGGTGAGCGTCGTCGTCGTCGGGCCCCAGGACCGCACCACCGCGCACGCCGTGGCGCGCGCGGTGGTGCCGGGCGGGGCGGGGCTGGTGACCCGTCACGAGGACCACCTGTGCCTGCTGCTGCCCGCGGGCTCCCCGGCGCCGGGGCGGCTGCGGGCGGCGCTCGCGGCGCAGGGCGCGACCCCGACGATCGGGACGAGCCGGGCGGTGACGTCCACGGCCGCGGTCCTGTCCGCCCACGACGAGGCGCGCGGCGTCGTGCGGGCGATGGAGGCGCTGGGGCGGAGCGGGGAGGCCCTCGACGTCGACGCCCTCGGCATGCCGGGGGTGCTGCTGGGGCTGGCGGGTTCCGCCTTCGCCCGCTCGCTGGTCCGCGAGCGCCTCGGCCCGCTGCTGGAGCACGACGAGCGGCGCGACAGCGACCTCACCGCGACGGCGTGGGCCCTGGTCGGGGCCGACGGGGAGGTGCGGGCGGTGGCGTCGGCTTTGAACGTCCACCCCAACACGGTGCGGCAGCGGATGACCCGGGTGGGCGAGCTGCTGGGGGAGGACTGGCGGCGGGGCCCGCGGGCGCTGGACGTCCACGTCGCCCTGACGCTGTGGCGGCTGGGGGTCCGCTGACCCGGGCCGGCGGCGCGGGCGCCCGGTCGGCCCGGGCGCTCAGCGCAGCGGGATGCTCGCCAGCAGGTCGGGCCGCTCGGCGTCGAGCGCGGTCAGGTCGATGACGGTCGGCAGGGCCGGTAGGTGGCCCGCCTCCTCGGCGGCCTCCTCCGCCTGCAGCAGCACCTCGAGGACGCGGCGGACCAGGAACGGCTCGTCCGCGCCGGTCGCCTGCAGCTTCTCGAGCAGGGCGGCGTCGGAGGTCACCAGGTGTTCGGTGCGGGTCCCGGCCGCCGTGGTGAGGACCGCTGCGTAGCGGTGCTCGCCGTCGGCGCTGACGTCGATGGCGCCGTGGTTGTCACTCATGGGCGCACTGTGACGGGTGCGGGGTCAGAGCGCCAGTCCGAGAGCCAGCAGGGCCCCCGTCAGCAGTTCCAGCTGTCCGGTGCCCTTGAGGACGGGGATGAGGTCACGGCCCGTCGCGCCGCCGAGGACGGTCCGCAGCGGACGCTGGGCGAGGACCCCGGCGAGCAGCACGACGAGGACCCACGGGTGCCGGGGTGCGGTCAGCAGGGCCGCCACGAACGCCCCGACGACGAGCGCCGCGTAGAGGCGGCGGGTGTTCGCCTCGCCGATCCGGACGGCCAGGGTGTGCTTGCCGGCGACGGCGTCGGTGGGGACGTCGCGCAGGTTGTTGGCGACGAGGATCGCGCAGGCCAGGAACCCCACGCAGAACGCACCCGCGACGGAGGTCCCGTCGATGCGGCCGGCCTGCACGTAGGTCGTGCCCATCACGGCGACGAGGCCGAAGAAGACGAAGACGAAGAC
Source organism: Kineococcus sp. AC630 (assembly GCF_979255925.1). Classification (NCBI taxonomy): domain Bacteria; kingdom Bacillati; phylum Actinomycetota; class Actinomycetes; order Kineosporiales; family Kineosporiaceae; genus Kineococcus; species Kineococcus sp. AC630. Next base: position 471 of record NZ_CEEDMJ010000020.1, on the reverse strand, counting down.
CTCACCGAGACCCGCGTAGCCGTAGGGCCGCTTGCCGCCGGTGTAGTACCAGGCGGCGGCGACGCTGGCCGCCCCCACGAGGAGCAGCCACCAGTGCCCGGAGACGGCGACGACGACGAGACCGGCGAGCGCGGCGACGGCGAAGCAGAGGAAGGCCGCGTCGCGCACGTGCCGGGGTTCGGCGGACCCGGAGCCGACGAGGCGGAAGGGGCCGACCCGGTCGGCGTCGGTGCCGCGGATCCCGTCGGAGTAGTCGTTGGCGTAGTTGACGCCGATCTGCAGGGCGAGGGAGACGACGAGGGCCAGGACCGCGGTGAGCCAGTCCACCCCGTCCAGGGCGGCGGCGGACCCGGTGCCGACGAGCACGGGGGTGATGGCGGCGGGCAGCGTGCGCGGACGGGCCGCGGCGACCCACTGCGCGGGTGACCCGGCGCGCCCCTCCACCGCTGCGCTTGGCACGATGGACCCTCG
>NZ_CEEDMJ010000019.1:0-121078 GCF_979255925.1 Kineococcus sp. AC630 | reverse complement strand
GGGTGGGCGTTCCGGTCGGGGCGGATCGTGCCGGAGGATGGGGCCGTGCCCCGACGCCCCCGCCCCGGTCGACGCCCCGCGATCGGCTCGGTCGTCCTCTGCGCCGTGGTGGCGCTCGTCTGCTGGGTGGGTGCGGTCCTCGAAGGCGGTGTCCTGCCCTGGGTCCTGGCCTTCACCGCGGCCACGGTCGCCGTCGTCGCGGCGTTCTCGGGTCGTCGCCGCGTCTGACCTCAGACGATCTCGGCGACGACCGGACGCGAGACCTCCGGCCGGTCGGCCGGGCGGCGCAGGCGCGCGACCAGCCGGCACCCGAGGTAGATGACGAACGACACCGTCGTCACGTAGGGGCTGATCGGGATCGACGACCCGACGGCCAGCAGCAGACCGCCGACCATCGCGACCAGCGCGAACACCGTCGAGAGGACCGGCACGACGAAGGGGGACGCGCTCACCCGCATCGCCGCGGCGGCCGGCGTCACCAGCAGCGCCAGGACCAGCAGGGCGCCGACGATCTGCACGCTCATCGCCACGGACAGGCCGAGGACGAGCATGAAGACCGGGGACAGCGCCCGCACCGGAACTCCCCGCGCCGCCGCGACGTCCGGGTCGAGGCTGGCGAAGAGCAGCGGACGCCACAGCAGCGCGAGGGCCACCACGACGACCGCGGCGATCACCGCGAGCGAGAACAGCTGCGGGTCGTCGACGGCGACGATCTGGCCCGTCAGCAGGCCGAACTTGTTCGCGGCCCGCCCCTGGTAGAGGGCCAGGAACAGCACCCCGAGTCCGAGGCCGAAGGGCATGAGGACCCCGATGGCGGAGTTGTGCTCCCGCGCCCGGGCCCCCAGGACCCCGAACAGGACGGCCGCGAGCACCGACCCCACGAGCGAGCCCGCGACGACGTTCGCGCCGAGCAGCAGCGCGGCGGCCCCCCCGGCGAAGCTGAGCTCCGCGATGCCGTGCACGGCGAACGGCAGGTCGCGCGCGACGATGAACATCCCGATCAGCCCGCCGACCAGACCGAGCAGCGCGCCCGCCCACAACGAGTTGTGGACCAGGGCCAGCAGCTCCCCGTAGTCGGAGAAGTCGATGACCTTGTCCCAGGCGATGGCGCTGGCGGTGCTGTTGACGGCGGTGCTCACGATGCTTCCTGGTGGTCGTGCGAGTGCGGGTGCTCGCTGGGGGCGGCGCCGCCGGCGACGAGGAGCCGGCCGTTGGAGCGCAGCACCTCCACGGGGGAGCCGTAGAGCTCGGAGAGCGTCGCCGAGGTCATGACCTGCTCCGGCGTCCCGATCCGGAACCGGCCGTTGGCCAGGTAGAGCACCCGGTCGGCGTAGGGCAGGACGGGGTTCACGTCGTGGGTGACGAAGAGGACGGCCGCGCCGGTGCGGGTGCGGCACTCGTCGACCAGCGCGCTGACGGCGCCGGCGTGGTGCAGGTCGAGGGAGAGCAGCGGTTCGTCGGCGAGCAGCAGGGCCGGGTCGCCGACGATGCTCTGCGCGACCCGCAGCCGCTGCTGCTCCCCACCGGAGAGCCGGCCGACGGGGGAGTCGGCGTAGCCGGTCGCGCCGACGGCCTCGAGGACCCGGTCGACCCGGGCGTTCGCGCGGCGGGAGGGGAGCAGGGGCCCCCAGCGGTGGCCGTCGAGGCCGAGGCGGACGAAGTCGCGGGCGCGCAGCGGGGTGCTCGGGTCGAGTCCCTTCTGCTGCGGGACGTAGCCGATGCGGCGGTCACCGCGCCGGACGGGGCGCCCGGCGACCTCGACGGTCCCGGCTGCGAGCGCCTGCTGACCGAGGACGACCTTCAGCAGGCTCGACTTCCCGGCGCCGTTGGCGCCGAGGACGGCGACGAACTCGCCGGGCGCGATCTCCAGGTCCAGCCCCGACCACAGCCGGCGCGAGCCGTACTGCAGGGACGCGCCCGTGAGCCGCAGCGCAGGGGGGATCACTGCGTCAGGGCTGTCGCGATCGCGTCGACGTTCGCGGTCATCCACGTCGTGTAGTCCTTGCCCTCGGGGAGCGTCTCGGTGACCGGCACCACAGCGATGCCGTTGTCCTTCGCAGCCTTCAGGACCTGCTCGGTCTGCGGGCCGGTGGTCTGCTCGTTGTAGACCAGCGCCCGCACCTGGTGCTGCGTGAACAGGGACAGTGTCTCCTGCAGCACGTCGACCGGGACGTCGGTCTCCTCCTCGATGGCCTCGGAGAACTCCACGGGGGTGACGTTCTTCGCGCCGAGCGCCTCCAGCAGGTAGCCGGGGACGGGTTCGGTGATCGCGACGGGCCGGCCGTCCGTGCCGGCCTTGTCGGCCTGGACCTTCTGCTCCAGGGTGTCGAGGCCGCCCTCGAAGGACGTCAGGTTGGCCGTGAAGGTGCTCGCGTCGTCCGGGGCCGCCTTGGCGAGCTCGGTCTCCAGGGCCTGCGCGACCTTGCGCACGGTCTCGACGTCGTACCAGACGTGCTCGTTGAGCTCCCCGCCCGCGGGGGCGGTCCTGCCCGAGATGTCGACGGCGTTCAGGACGACGGCCTTCGTGTCGGAGGCCTTGAGCATGGTGTCGACGAAGTCGTCGTAGCCGCCGCCGTTCTCGAGGACGACGTCGGCCTTGGACAGCTCCAGCTGGGTGCGGGTGTTGGCCTCGTAGCTGTGCGGGTCGGCGCTGGGGTCGTCGATGATCGAGGTGACGGTGCCCTTGCCGCCCAGGATCGACTCGGCGATGGAGCCGTAGACGTTGGTGGAGGCGACGACGCTCAGACCGGTGTCGTCGCTCGCGGCGGAGGTGCTGTCGCTGCCACCGCAGGCGGCGAGGGCGAGCGAGGCGGTGAGGGTGGCGGCGAGGACGAGGGACGAGCGGCGCGAGGGCATCCGACAACTTCCTGACGATGGGAACGGTTCGCAGTAACTGTAGGGGATCCTTCGGCGCGCATGGTCCGGCCCCCAGCGGGTAGGAGACAGCTGTGAACCGACCATCGCCCGACCTCGTGCGCGCGGACGCGCCCGCCACGGGTCTCGCCCGCGCCATCAGCGGCAAGCTCCTCTTCCTCTTCATCCTCGGCGACGTCCTCGGAGCCGGGATCTACGCCCTGGTGGGGACCCTGGCCGGGAAGGTCGGCGGGGCGGTGTGGGTCCCGCTGCTGATCGCGCTGGTCCTCGCCACGCTGACCGCGGCCTCCTACGCCGAGCTCGTCACCAAGTACCCCAAGGCCGGCGGTTCCGCGGTCTTCGCCCAGCGCGCCTTCGGCCGGCCCGTCGTCTCGTTCCTGGTGGGCTTCTCGATGCTCGCGGCCGGCGTCACCAGCGTCGCGGGGCTCGCTCTCGCCTTCTCCGGCAGCTACCTCTCCGAGCTCGTCGACGTGCCCGCGACGCCCGCCGCGCTGGTGTTCCTGGTGCTGGTCGCGCTGCTCAACGCCCGCGGCATCAAGGAGTCGCTGCGCGCCAACCTCGTCATGACCGTGATCGAGGTGGGGGGTCTGCTGCTGATCATCGCCCTCGCCGCCCTGGTGCTCGGGCGCGGGGACGGCCACCCCGGCCACGTCCTGGAGTTCGACGGCGGGTCCACCCCCGTCGCCGGGATCCTCGCCGCCTCCGTCATCGCCTTCTACTCCTACGTCGGCTTCGAGACCTCCGCCAACGTCGCCGAGGAGGCGGTGAACCCCAGCCGCACCTACCCCCGCGCCCTCTTCGGCGGTCTCGCCGTGGCCGGCGTCGTCTACGTCGGGGTCGCGCTCGCGGTCTCCGTGGCCGTCGACACCGACACCCTCGCCGCCTCCAGCGGACCGCTGCTCGAGGTCGTCCGCGTCGCCGACGTCGGGCTCCCCGGCTGGCTGTTCTCCCTCATCGCCCTCGTCGCGGTCGCCAACGGGGCGCTCCTCACCTCGATCATGTCCAGCCGCCTCACCTACGGCATGGCCCAGGACGGGCTGCTGCCCGCGGGGCTGGGCCGGGTCCTGCCCGGGCGTCGCACCCCGTGGGTCGCGATCGTCGTCACCACGATCGTCTCGATGCTGCTGGTCCTCAGCGGCGACCTCGAGACCCTCGCCTCCACGGTCGTCCTGCTGCTGCTGATCGTGTTCATCTCGACCAACCTCGCCGTCCTGGTGCTGCGCAAGGACGAGCCGGGGCACCGGCACTTCCGCACCCCGACCGTCCTGCCCGTCCTGGGCATCGTGTCCTGCGTCGTGCTGCTCACCCAGCAGGAGGCGGGGGTGTGGCTGCGCGCGGGCCTGCTGCTCGTCGTCGGGGTCGTTCTGCACCTCGTCACCCGGCGCTTCTCGCGTCCGACGACCGTCGAGGTGTGACGTCCGTGGAGGTGCAGGTCCTCCGCGCGGGTACGGTGCGACGGTGAGGCACTGGGGCGGTTCCGGGGACTACGTCGAGGGTGAACGGGTGTTCGCCCCGCCCGCGGGGAGCTTCGACCCCGACTGGGTCGCGGGCCTGGCCCTGGACCGGCTGGGGGCCGCCGCGGCCGTGTCCCGCCCCGCCCTCGCCGTCGCGGCGCAGGCCGACTGGACCCGCCGCGAGACGGGTGGCGGCGAGGACGCCCGGGTGCGGGCCCTGACGGCGGACGGGCTCCCCGAGCCCACCGCCCTCGCCCTGGTCCGCGCCGCGGAGGACTTCGTCACCGCCTACGGCGTCGAGTGAGCCCGCTCCGGTCCTAGCGGCCCGGCCGGCGCGCCCGGGTCGTCCGCCAGCACCCGGGTGCAGCAGGCGATGATCAGCGGCACGGCCAGCATCGCGCCCACCGCGGGGACCGCGGCGCCGGAGTCGTTCACCGCGAACCCGATGACCAGCAGCACCAGCAGGCAGGTCAGGCCGGGCTTGAGGACCGGGTGGCGGTCGTAGGCCCGCTGCAGGACCGAGACGCCCAGCACCTTCGGCCGGACCAGGACGAAGGCGATGAACACCGCCGCGAGGGCCAGGACGAGGCTCAGCAGCCAGTTGGAGTACAGGATCCGCAGGTTCTGCGCGCCCTTGCGTTCCACCACCTGCCACGCGCCGCCGTCGACGAGGGTCTGGACGAAGCGGCCCAGGTGGGTCTGGTCGTCGGTGGGTCGCAGCCAGTCCGCGACCGAGATCCCCGCGAGGACGACGACGGTCGCCCCCAGGATGACCACGACGCGCTGCCAGGTGATGCGCACCCCGGCGACGACGAGGGCGAGGAAGCCGAACGCGGGCAGGATCGCCGGCGGGCCCCCGAAGTCGCTGCCGAGGACACCGTCCACGAACGTCGTGAGCAGCCCCAGCACCGCCACGGCCACGACCGCCCAGCGACGGCGACCGGCGCGGACGAGGAAGTCGGCGAGCGCGACGGTGAACAGCAGCGACCCCGTCGCGAACAACGCGAACTGCTGGTTCCCGAGGCCGTAGAAGCGGCCCGCGACGACGGGTTGCAGGCCGTTGAGGCTGGAGGTGATGAGCCGCGAACCGGTCGCGCAGTCGACCGCGAGCACCCCCGCCGTCACCAGCCCGACGACGCCGAGCGGTCCGAGGGCGTGCGTGCGCCACGGCCCGAGCAGCGCCACCGCCGTGATGACCGCGACGTAGAGCGCGACGGCCCCGCTGACCGCGAGCAGGTGACTGCCGGTGGAGTCCCCGGCGCGCCACCACGGGATCGTGTTGGCCAGGAAGGTCGAGGCGCAGACCGCGCCGAACACCACGGTGAGGACCCGCAGCCAGGCGAGCACCCGGCGCCGGCCCCGGCGCCCGCCCCAGGCCTTGCGCAGGGCGAGCGTGGCGACGGCGTAGAGGACGATCTGGGCGGCCCCCCAGACGGTGAAGAACGGTCCGACGAGCGGCTGCACCGCCTGCGCGGCCTGGTCGAGGTCGCGCACCTTCTCCTCGCGGTCGGCCACCGACCTCTGCGCGTCGGTGCTGGTGACCGGGGCGCCGACGAGCCCGGGCGTGCCGTGGTCGCTGCCGAGGGCCAGCGAGAGGACGGTCGGGGTGAGGTCGGTGGTCTGCACGATCGCGGTCTGGCGGGTCGAGCGGGAGCCGAGGAGGCCCTCGTAGGTCCCCGACCCGGGCTGCGGGCCCGTCGCGGCGCCGAACTGCAGGTGCGCGGTCCGGCCCGCGTCGCCGAGGGAGACGGCGAGGACGGTCGTGGCATCGGCGCCCGTGGCGGCGGCGACCGCCTGCTGGACCGCGGCGACGACGTCGTCGACGGCCTTCACCTGGTCGGCGCGGGACAGGGTGGGGGCGCTCTCCCGGGCGGGCAGGTCGGCGGCGTCGCGGACCGTGCCGGCGTCGACGACGACGACCTGGGTGCCGGACTCCAACGCGTCCTGGACGTAACCACCGATCACGTCGGGCTGAGGGCCTTCCGGGGCGTACTTGCCGGTGATCAGCCCGCTGGTGGCGGGGGAGCCTCCGTTGGACGTGGCGTAGTTCCCGACGGTCCCGTCCTCCCGGGCCAGTGCCACAGCGGCGCCCGGCCCGATCGCCAGAGTGTTCGTCCCGGCGTCCGCGAGCGCCTGCCCGAGCGTCCCGGGGACGGCGCTGAAGGTGCCGGCGTCGGCGATTCGCCGGTACTCGGCGAAGCCCGGCTGGATTCCGTCGACGGGTTCGTCGACGGGCTCGCACGCGGCGCTCGCGTGCTGCTGCGACGTCCCGTCGAAGCCCGTCGCGCGCCGCCCGGCCGAGAGTCCGAGCCAGCCGTCGACGGGGCAGGCGGCGGTGAAGACGCTGCGCACGGCGACGGTCCCGATCGCGCCGGAGCTCATCGAGGCCAGCGCGGGGGTGGCCGTGGTGGAGACGTCGGACCAGCGGACCCCGGAGAACCCGACGACGACCAGCGGGGCGCGCTGGTCGGCGGCCTGCGCGGGGAGCGCGCCGACGACCAGTCCGGCCAGGATCACCAGGATCCCGATCAGGGCGGTGACGGCGGGTGGTCGGCGGGTGATCAGGGACGGCACCGTCACAGGCTAGGGGCGTCGGTGGTCGGGACCTGTGCGTCGCTGGGGGAGGATCGGGGCGTGCTGAGCGAGGGGACCCCGCGGAACGGTGCTGCGCTGTGGCGGTGGGTCGGGGTGCTCGTCCTGCTCGTCGCGGCCGCGCCCATCGTCCACCGCTACCTGATCGCCTACCCCGACGACCAGTGGCAGGTCGACCTCGAGGTGTACCGGGAGGCCGGGCGATCGCTGCTGCTGGGGCGTCCGGTCTACACCTTCGAGACCGAGGTCCCGCAGCTGCTGCCGTTCACCTACCCGACGTTCTCGGCGGTGCTGTCGATCCCGTTGGCGCTGCTGCCCTGGGCCGTGGCGGGGTGGGTGTGGACGGGCGTCCAGCTCGGGCTGCTCTACGCGATCGTGGGGATGGCGTTCCGGCCGCTGCTGGTGCGGGCCGGTCGCTTCACGGGGCTCGCGCACGGGGTCGTCGCGGCGCTGTGCGTGTGGATCTCGCCGGTGGGGGAGAACATCCGCTTCGGTCAGGTCAACGCGATCCTGGTGACGCTGTGCCTGCTCGACCTCCTGAAGGGCGCGGAGCGTCTGGGTGTGAAGGGGACCGACGGGCTGCGGGTGGGCCGGTTCACGATCCGCTGGCCGCGCGGGGCCCTGGTCGGGATCGCGGTCGCGATCAAGCTGACCCCGGGGGTCTTCCTCGTCCACTTCGTCGTGACGAGGCAGTGGCGGGAGCTGCGCAACGCGGTGCTGGCCGCGGTCGGGGTGACGGTCGCGACGTTCTTCGTGGCCCCCGAGGGGTCGCTGGAGTTCTGGACGTCGGCGTTGCTGAACTCCGACCGGCTCGGGCCGAACGCGGGGTCGTCGAACCAGTCGCTGCGCGGGTTCGTGCTGCGCCTCTACCTCTCCGACGGTGCGACGACGGCGGTGTGGGGGGTGCTGGCGCTGATCGCGGCGGTCGCGGGGTACTCGGTGGCCCGGGCGATGCACCGGCGCGGTTCGCTGGTCGGGGAGGTCGCGGCCTGCGGGATGGTCGCGATCCTCGTCTCGCCGGTGTCGTGGCTGCACCACCTGCTGTGGGGGGTCGTCGTGCTCGGGGCGGTCGTCGGCGACGGTCGGGTCCGGCGGCGGGCGGTGGCCGCTGCGGTCGGTCTGCTGCTGCTGTGGATCGCGTGGCCGTGGTGGGGCGCGAACCTGCTGGCCTCGCGCAGCGTGCCGACGCCGGTGGCCCGTCTCGTGCAGAACGGGGACCTCTGGTGGGCCTGTCTGTCACTGCCGGTGATGTGGCTGTTGGTGGCGCGACACGCCGAACGTCAATCACAGGTAGTGACGGATCGGTCGCATAGCGTTTAGATTTCTCACCCTTGGGGCAAGACGGGTCCACGTGATGAGCACGGGGAGCACCACGTCGAGCACCACACACCTAGGGGGATTCCGTGAGCGAGACGAGTCGAGGCCTGCGGCCGACGATCGACGCTTGGGAGTGGCAGCTCCTGGGTTCCTGCCGAGAGGCTGATCCAGAGCTCTTCTTCCACCCGGAGCTGGAGCGGGGAGCCGCCCGCCAGCACCGCGACGCAGCGGCGCTCGCCGTCTGCGCTGAATGTCCGGTCCTGCGCCAGTGCCGGCAGCACGTCCTCACCCACCGTGAGAACTACGGGGTCTGGGGCGGTCTGACCGAGGACCAGCGGGACACGATCTGGAGCGAACGCACCGAGCGCCGCAAGCTGCGCAAGGCGGGCTGACCCCCGCGGCGTCGAGCCCTCCAGCGCCGGGGGGCGAGACGCTACTGTGCAGCACCGTGCTGCGCTACGCGTTCTTCGGTCCCGTCGGGACCTTCTCCGAAGCGGCCCTGCGGACCGTCGTCGCCGACGTCCCCGCGGTCGCGATGCCCAGCGTCGACGCGACGATCGAGGCGGTCCGCAGCGGGGCCGCCGACGTCGGTTGCGTGCCGATCGAGAACTCCGTCGAGGGTGGCGTGCCCGCCACCCTCGACGGCCTCGCCGTCGGTGAGCCCCTGGTCGTCGTCGCGGAGGTCGTCCTCGCCGTCTCCTTCGTGCTGGCGGTCAAGCCGGGGGTGCGCCTCGAGGACGTCAAGCGGGTGAGCACGCACTCCCACGCCCACGCCCAGGTGCGCAAGTGGCTGCACACCCACCTGCCCGACGCCCTCTACGTCCCGGCGACGTCGACGGCCGCGTCCGCGCAGGCGCTGGCCGACGAACTCGCGGGCGGAGAGCCCGCCGGGTTCGAGGGCGCCATCTGCGCGCCCTTCGCCGCGGAGAGCCTCGGGCTGGACGTGCTCGCCGAGCGGATCGAGGACCGCGACGGCGCCCAGACCCGCTTCGTCCTGCTCTCCCGCCCGGGCGTGGGCGAGCTGCCCGCCCCGACGGGCCAGGACAAGACGTCCCTCGTGGTCTTCCTGCGCGAGGAACGCCCGGGTGCGCTCGTCGAGGCCCTCGAGCAGTTCGTCACCCGCGGGATCAACCTCACCCGGATCGAGTCGCGCCCCTCCGGTGACGCGCTCGGTCGGTACTGCTTCTCCATCGACTGCGACGGCCACGTCACCGACGCCCGCGTCGGGGAGGCCCTCATGGGGTTGCACCGCGTCTGCGAGCAGGTCCGGTTCCTCGGCAGCTACCCGCGCTCCGACGGCGGTCGCACCGTCGTCGGCGACGGTCCCAGCGAGGAGGACTTCACCACCGCCCAGGGGTGGCTCGACCGTCTGCGCGCCGGCGTCGGCGCCTGAGGTCCCTGCGCCCCGGTCGGTCACGGGCGGGTCCGGGCCACCGCTCACCCGGTCGGCGCATGGAGTCCGCGACGGGCCGCCCCGATGTCTAGAAGGTGATCAGCCAGCCGCCCGCGCGCGCCCTCGACCTCGGCGCCGACGGGCCCGAGCGGCGCGTGGTCGCCGTCGGGTACCTGCTGACCAGCCTCGTCAGCGCCTCCGTCGCGCTGCTGCCCGTCTGGCCCGGCGTGCACGACGGCCCGGTCCTCGCCGTCGCCGCGTTCGGGGTGCTCAGCGGACTCGGCCTGCTGCTGGTGCCCGCCTGGCCGATGGCCGGTCCCCGCACCGCCATCGTCGGCGCGGCCCTGTGCACCTCCGTCAGCGTCTACGCCGCCGACGGCTCGCCCGGGGTCGGCGTCCTCGTCACCCTGTACTGCGCCACCGCCTCGCACATCCCCTTCCTGCGCTCGGGACGGGCCCTCGTCGCCGCCACCGCGCTGCCGTTCGCGCTGCTGCCCACCGCGCTCATCGCCTCCGGGCACCCCGGCCAGGTGCTCGGCTGGCTGCTGGTGCTGCCCGTCACGACCGTCGTCCCCGTCCTCGGCGTGCGCTCGCTGCTGCGGCTGGCCGCCCGGCGCGCCCGCCACGACGCCGGCTCCGACCTCCTCAACCGCACCGGGCTGCTCGAGAGCTGCGCCCGGCGGCTGCAGGAGGACGACGGCCTCGACGGGCGGGCGACGGTGAGCGTCGTCCACGTCGACGACCTGCGCGACCTGCGCCTGGCCCTGGGGCCCGCCGCCGCCGAGGAGGTCCTGGCCGAGTGCGCGCGCCGCGCCGCCGCCCTGCCCGGGGCGGTCGTCGCCCGCATCGACCTCGACTCCCTGGCCGTCGTGCGTCCCGCCCTCCCCGGCGCTGCCGCCACGACGGGCGCCGAGGCGGGTCGCGACCTGAGCGAGGTGCTGCTCGCCCCCGTCGTCCTGGCCGGAGCCGGCCCGGGTCGGGGCCTGCAGGTGCGCCCCGACGTCTCGATCGGCGTGGCCTGCGCCCCCGAGCACGGCCGCGCCATCGAGGACCTGCTCGCCCTGGCCGACGTGGCCGCCGTGCGCGCCGCGGCCGACCAGCAGCGCGTCGCCGTCAGCGGCGGCGAGGCCGTCTTCGACGCCGACGCCCTGCGCCTGCACGCCGAGCTGCCCGCCGCCGTCGAGGCGGGCCAGCTGCGGGTGCACTACCAGCGCCTGGTCACCGCCGGCACCGGCCGCACCGTCGGCGTGGAGGCCCTCGTGCGCTGGCAGCACCCCGAACGCGGGCTGCTCGGCCCGGGCGCGTTCATCCCCCTCGCCGAACGCAGCCAGGCCATCGTCGGCCTCACCCGCTGGGTGCTGCGCACCGCCGTCGACCAGTGCGCCGCCTGGCGCGCCGCCGGTCGTGACGTCGGGGTGTCGGTCAACGTCTCCCCGGTCGTGCTCGCCGACCCCAGCCTGGTCGAGGACGTGCGCCGGCTGATCGCCGAGCACGGGCTCGAGCGCGGCGTCCTGACCCTGGAGGTCACCGAGAGCGCGCTGCTGGCCGACCCCGCGGGTGCCGCCACCGTGCTGTCCACCCTGCGCGAGGCCGGCGCCCGCATCTCCCTGGACGACTTCGGCACCGGCTACACGTCGCTGACGATGCTGCGCCAGCTCGAGGCCGACGAGCTCAAGGTCGACCGCTCCTTCGTCGCCGCCGCCCCGCAGGCCCCCGCCGACGCCGCCATCGTCCGCACCCTGGTCGACCTCGCCCACCGGCTCTCGATGGAGGTCGTCGCCGAGGGCGTCGAGGACGCCCGCACCGCCGACCTCGTCCGCGGCCTCGGCGCCGACGTCCTCCAGGGCTTCCACTTCGCCCGCCCCGTCCCGGCGGAGGAGGTCTTCGCCGCGCTCCCCGCGCCGCCCACCGCGCTGGGCGGTGGGACCGACGGGGAGCCGGTGCCGGCCCCCCGGGGTGTCGACGAGGGGGAGCGGGTCCGCCTCGCGCACGCCGTCCTGGCCGCCACGGTCCGTTCCCAGGGTCTGCTGCGCAGCGTGACCGCGCTGGCCGCCTCCGTCTGCGGAACACGGTTCGCCAGCTTCAACGTCGTCACCGAGGAGCACGTGCACCTGCTGGCCGGCCACGGCCACGAGCGGGACGTCGTCCCCCGCGACGGGACCCCCTGCGCGTGGACGGCCCAGCAGCGCGACGTCCTCCAGTTCGACCCCTCGACCGACCCGCGCACCGCGGGCGGGGCCGCCGACCGCGCCGGGGTCCGGAACTACGTCGGAGCCCCCGTCACCGACGCCGCCGGGCGGGTCCTCGGCGTCCTCTGCGCCTACGACGACCGGCCGCTGCCCCTCACCGGCCTCCAGCGCACCCAGGTGCAGGCCCTCGCGCGCCTCGTCGCCGACCACCTCGCCGGGGTCGACGCCGCCGGTCAGCTCGACCGCGTCCACGGGCTGCTGCAGGCGATGGCCGAGCTGGAGGGCACCGCCGACGAGCAGCGCCTCGTGCTGGGCTTCGGTGCGGCCGTGCACGACCTGCTCGCCCCCGACTTCAGCTTCGTCGTGCGCCCCGCCTGCCCGGGCGGGCGCTGGGAGCTGCTGGGCCACCGCGGCGACGTCGACCCGGCCCTGGTCGATCAGATCGGCTTCGACGCCGACGGGCGCAGCGCCGTGGCCCGCTCGGTCGCGACCGGGCGCTCGGTGTGGGTGCCGGACGCGACGACCAGCACCGTCATCGCCGCCGAGCTGGCCCGGCAGGTCGGGGTGGGGTCCGTGCTCACCGTCCCCGTCGTCGCCGCCGACGGGGTGAGCCACGTGCTGTCCTGCGTGTGGCGCGAACCGCAGCAGGAGCTCAGCCCGGTCCTGCGCGACGCCGCCGTCGCGGCCGCCACCCGCACCGCGCGCCAGCTGCCCCGGACGGCGGTCCCCGCCCCCCCGGTGCCCGCGTGAGCCCCCGTCGCGACGGGCCCGTCCTCGCCGGCGCCGGCGTCCTCGTCGTCGGGTACGTGCTGCTGCCCGGCGGGCGGGCGGAGCTGGTCGGCTACGCCGTCCTGGTCTGGTGCTCCGCGCTGGTGCTCCTCCACGCCGTCGCGACCTCCCCCGCGCTGCGCGCGTGGCGCCCGCTGGTCGCGACGCAGCTGCTCTTCGCCCTGGGGGAGAGCGTCTCCGTGGCCCAACGCTGGGACGGTCGGGCGGCGTTCCCCACCAGCGCCGACGCGCTGTTCCTCCTCGCCCAGGTCCTGCTGTTCGTCTCGGTGCTGGGTCTGCTGCCCGCCCCGCGCGGGGGTGTGCGGCGCGGGGCGCTGCTGGACACCGTCATCGCGACCACCAGCACCGCCCTGCTCTTCGTCGTCTACACCGTGCTGCCCGCCTTCGTCGGCGAGGGGCACCTGGCCGCCCGACTGGTCGCCGCCGCCTACCCGCTGTGCGACGTCGCCGTGGTGTTCCTGCTGGTGCGCGTCACCGGCTGGCGCAGCAGCCGGCCCCGCGCGTTCTGGCTGCTGGCCGCGGGTCTGAGCGCCAGCGTCGCCGCCGACGTCACCTTCGCCGTCCTCACCGCGGTGGGCGAGGACGGTGCTCCGCGGTGGGTGCGGGTGCTGTGGCTGGTGTTCTACGGCTGCGTCGCCGCCGCCGGGCGCGACCCCTCCGCGGCCGACCTGGGCCACCCGCCGCTCGAGCGCCGCACCGAACCGGAGCTGGTGCGGCTGCCGCTGCTGGCCGTCGCCGCGCTGCTGCCGCCGGCGGCCCTCGTCGTCGAGCACCTGCTGCCGAAGGACCAGGACCACGGGCTCACGCTGGGCCTGGCCACCCTCGTCGTCGTCGCCCTGGTCCTGGTCCGCGTCGCGGACCTGCTGCGGGTCCTGCGCGGGCAGGCCGTCGTCGTGGCGCGCCAGGCGGGGACCGACCCGCTGACCGGGTTGCCCAACCGCCGCGCCTGGAACGCCGAGGTCGACCACGTCTTCACCCGCGCCGGCGGCGACCCGCGCCTGCCCCTCACCGTGGCCATCGTCGACCTCGACCACTTCAAGGCCTACAACGACGCCCACGGCCACGAGGGCGGCGACGACTTCCTCGTCGCGGTCGCCCGCGCCTGGCAGCGCGTCCTGCCGGGGGTGTTCCTGGCCCGCTGGGGCGGGGAGGAGTTCACGCTGCTGCTGCCCGGGCTGGACGCCGCCGCCGCCGTCGCCGTGCTGCGCGCCGTGCACGAGTCCGTCCCACACGGGCAGACCTGCTCGATCGGCGTCGCGACCTGGGACCGCTCCGAGGTCCCGCCCGCCGTCCTGGCCCGCGCCGACGCCGCGCTCTACTGGGCGAAGCGGACCGGGCGCGACCGGACGGTCGTCGCCGGGGACCACGACGCCGCCGCGTCCCCCCTGGCGAGCTGATCCCCGAGTCCACCGCCCCCGACCACCCGTGATCTCGTGGGGTTTCCCAGCGGGATCACGGAGCGGTGGGACGCCGGACGCCGCGCACCCTCAGCGCTGCGACGGCAGCGGGGGACAGCGCACCAGCAGCGCCCCGGGCTCCACGGTCAGCGTGATGCGGAGCGCCTCGCCGATGGGGTCGCCGTCCAGCTCGACCTCCTGCGCCTCACCCGTCGTCACCTCGAAGCGACGCCCGCGCAGGTGGCGCACCCGACGCTGACCGCGCCGGTCCCGCGTCGCGATGGCCCACGCCACCTCGCCCCAGCCGATCCCGCCCCGGGGGGAGATCACCACGGCGTCCAGGTGGCCGTCGTCGATCTCGGCGTCCGGCATCAGCACCAGCTGCTTCGTGAGCTTCCCGCAGTTGCCGACGATGACCGCGCGGGTGCGGACGGCCAGGGGTTCCTCGTCGTCGACGCGGACCTGCACCTTCGCCTGCGGACCCCACAACGCCCGCGCCCCCGAGACGACGTACGCGCCGTAGCCCAGCCGCTGCTTCAGCCGGTCCTCGACCCCGGCCATCATCGCCGCGTCGAAACCCAGCCCGGCCATCACCAGGAACAGGTAACGCTCGGGCTCGTCGTCGTGACCCGAGCGGTCGACCTCCAGCCAGCCGACGTCGATCCGCTGGTCCTCCTCGGAGAACACCAGGTCCAGCGCCGCCGCGAGGTCGGTGTGCGGGACGTCCAGGTTGCGCGCCAACAGGTTCCCGGTGCCCGCCGGCAGCAACGCCATCGGCGTCGACGTCCCCGCCAACGACTCCGCCACCGCGCGGACCGTCCCGTCGCCCCCCGCCGCGAGCACGATGTCGACCCCCTCGGCCACCGCCCGCCGCGCCTGCGGACCACCGGGTTCGTCGATCGTGGTCGGCAACCACAACGGGTCGGCCCAGCCGTGGGACCGGAACACCGCCGCGACGTAGGCCTGCCGGCGCCGCAACGCGTGCTGGTCCAGGACGCTGAACTTCGTCGGGTTCACCACGATCGCCGCCCGCCGCTGCCGGGGCGGCTCGTCGTGCGGCTCGACCGCCGGGACCACCTGGGCGCGCAGAGCCCGCGTCGACCGGCGCTCGCGGGCCAGCAGCGTGAACGTCACGACGAACGCGACGGCGAGCAGGACGGCGAGGGCGCCGGTGCCGAAGAGGTCCGCCACCGTCATCCGGTCAAGCTACCTGCTCGCCGGTCCCTCCCCGCCCGGGTGGTGGTGTCCGCCGGTGGTCGCGGAACGGGGTCGGGGGTCAGGGGGGTGACCCGTTAGTGTCGAGACGTGATCGACCTGCGACTGCTGAGGGACGAACCGGACCTCGTCCGCGCGAGCCAGCGTGCCCGTGGTGAGGACGAAGGTGTCGTCGACCGGGTGCTCGACGCCGACGCGCGCCGCCGCGCCGCCATCGCCGAGTTCGAGCAGCTGCGCTCCGAGCAGAAGTCGCGCGGCAAGGAGATCGCCGCCGCGAAGGGCGAGGAGAAGCAGAAGCTCGCCGCCGCGGTGAAGCAGCTCTCCGAGCGCGTGAAGGCGGCCGACGCCGCGTCCGGCGCGGCCGGCGAGGAGTTCGAGACGCTGCTGCGCTCGATCCCCAACGTCGTCGAGGACGGTGTCCCCGCCGGTGGTGAGGACGACTACGTCGTGCTCGAGGAGATCGGGTCCCACCCGGAACTGCCCGAGGGGCTCGACGCCTGGCGCGACCACCTCGAACTGGGCGAGAAGCTCGGTGCCATCGACATGGAACGCGGCGCCAAGGTGGCGGGTTCGCGGTTCTACTTCCTCACCGGTGTCGGTGCGCTGCTGGAACTCGCGCTGCTGAACCTGGCCGTGGCGAAGGCCGTCGGCAACGGTTTCACCCCGATGATCACCCCGACCCTGGTGAAGCCCGAGGTGATGGCGGGCACCGGGTTCCTCGGTGCGCACGCGGCCGAGGTCTACCACCTCGAGGAGGACGACCTCTACCTCACGGGGACCTCCGAGGTCGCCCTGGCCGGCTACCACGGTGACGAGATCCTCGACCTGTCGGCGGGCCCGAAGCGCTACGCCGGCTGGTCGGCCTGCTACCGCCGCGAGGCCGGTTCCTACGGCAAGGACACCCGCGGGATCATCCGCGTCCACCAGTTCCACAAGGTGGAGATGTTCTCCTACTGCCGGCCGGAGGACGCGAGCGCGGAACACCAGCGGCTGCTCGGTTTCGAGAAGGACATGCTGGCCGCCATCGAGGTCCCCTACCGCGTGATCGACACGGCCGCAGGGGACCTCGGTTCCTCGGCGGCCCGGAAGTTCGACTGCGAGGCGTGGGTGCCGTCGCAGGGCGCGTACCGCGAACTCAGTTCCACCTCGAACTGCACGACCTTCCAGGCCCGCCGCCTCGGGGTGCGCGAACGTCTCGAGGAGGGTTCCGGGACCCGTCCCGTGGCGACGCTGAACGGCACGCTGGCCACGACCCGCTGGATCGTCGCGATCCTCGAGAACCACCAGCAGGCCGACGGTTCCGTGCGGGTCCCCGCTGCGCTGCAGCCGTACCTGGGCCTGGAGGTCCTCACCCCCGTGCGCTGAGCGACCCCCTCGGCTCCGACCAGTGCCCGCCTGCGCGCAGGTGCCCGACCACCAGGCGTTCCAACCGCGTCCGCGGTTCGACGAGGTCGAGCACCTCGCGCAGCGGCCGGCGGAACACGAACTTCGCGACCGCGCGGTCGCCCTCCTCCCCGCGCTCGACGGGTCCGCGGGCGAACCTCTCCGCGAAGCGCACGATCCCGCTGTCCGGACCGAGAGCCGGGGGCAGCAGCGGGTCCAGCAACCACGACGTGCAGTGGAACGCGCGGGCGCCGAGGACCTCGACGGCGCGGGTGAGGGAGTCCTCGACGGCCTCGTCGCTCAGCGGGCCGGCTTCGGGGAGGTGCACGGCGTGCCCGTCGGTCCCGGCCACGCGTTCGAACTGCAACCGCCCCAGGGCGACGACGTCCGCCCGGGCCAGGCCCAGCAACCACGGGACGTCGATCCCGTCGCCGTAGGCGGCGACCTTGCGCGGGACGTCGGCCAGCGTCGCCTCCGCGGTGTCGGCGTCCAGCCCGAGGTGCCGGAACCGCGCCAGCACCTCCTCGTGAAGCTGGTCCAGGGCGCGCGTGAAGCGGGGGACGGGCAGGTCGAGGGCCGGTGCCTGCGGGGCGAGCAGGGCGGAGCGGACCAGCTCCACGTCACCGACCAGGTCGCCCACCACGTCGTTCACCGCGACACCTCCGCGAGCATCGCCGCACCGCGGGCCGCAGCGGTGTCGCCGTGCCGGGCGGCGACGATCCGGGGCTGACGCACCCCCGGGAGGCGGTCCGCCAGCGCGGTGCGCAGGGGGTCCAGCAGCAGGTCGCCGGCGAGCGCCAGCCCTCCGCCCACGACGAGGACCGACGGGGCGACGGTGGCGACCAGCCCGGCCAGGGCGTGCCCGAGGACGTCGACCGTCTCGCGCCAGACCTGCTGCGCCGCAGGGTCTCCGGCGCGGACCGCGGCGGCGACCTCGTGGGCCCCGGTGGTCCCCGCGCGGCGGGCGGTGGCGGCCGCCGACGCCACCTCCTCCACCCGGAGCCCGCGGAAGGGGCCCTCGGTGAGGACGAGCTGGCCGATCTCGCCGGCCCACCCGCCGGCCACCAGCGGTACCCCGTCGACGAGGACCGCGGCGGCGATCCCGGTGCCGACCGGCACGAAGGCGACGACGCCGTCGGCTCCGCGGGCCGCTCCGGTCCGGGCCTCGGCGACGGCCCCGGCCCGCACGTCGTGGCTGAGGACGACCCCCGCCCCGAGCGCCGCGGTGAGCAGGGCGGCGAAGGGGACGTCGGTCCAGCCCAGGTTGGTGGACAGGACGCCGGTCCCGCTCGTCTCGTCGACCACCCCCGGCAGGGCGACGCCCACGGGGTCGCCGGGGCGGTGGCCCAGCCGGGCGGCGAGGGCGGCGACGGCGGAGACGACTCCCCGGCCGGTGGGGTCGGGGCGCGGCGTCGGGATCCGCTGGTCGTCGAGGACGGTCCCGTCGGCGGCCGGCCGCAGGCCCTTGACGGTGGTGCCCCCGACGTCGATGCCGATCGGCGGTGCGGGAGCGGTGCGGGAGGGTGGTGGGGTGGGGGGCATCGGCTTCTTCCCGCGAGGCCCGGCTCCGGCTCGTCGCCGGCAACGTCCAAGACCGCTGCTGATCGTTGTTGATCTGTGCGGGGTCATCTTGAGCAGGATCGTGCACCGACGTCAATCCCCGACGTGCCATCCTGGGAGCCCCAGTGGAGGAGCCGCACATGACCGCCCAGCAGCGCCTCAACCAGGTGCTCGAGTACGTGACCGAGCGCGGGAACGTCTCCATCGCCGAGGTCGCGCAGACGCTGGGCGTCTCGACCGCCACCGTGCGCCGGGACCTGAACCTCCTCGCCGAGCAGCGCCTGGTCACCCGCACCCACGGTGGTGCGGCCGTGCTCGGCACGGGGTACGAGCTCCCGCTGCAGTACAAGATCGCCCGCCAGGCGGACGCGAAGCTGGCCATCGCCCGGGCCGTGGTCGAGCTGGTGCAGCCGGGGGATTCCGTGGGCCTGAACGGCGGGACGACGACGACCGAGGTGGCCCGGGCCCTGGGCGCGAGCGAGCGGCTGCGTCCCGGCGGGGGTGCGCCCGGGGTCACGATCGTGACGAACGCGCTGAACATCGCCTACGAGATGTCGGTGCGCGAGCACGTGAAGATCGTGGTCACGGGCGGGGTGCCGCGCCGGCAGAGCTACGAGCTGGTGGGTCCGCTGGTGGGGTCCTCGTTGCGCGACTTCAGCCTCGACCTCGCCGTCCTCGGGGTCGACGGCCTCACCGGTCGGTTCGGGGTGACGACGGTGCACGAGGGGGAGGCGGAGGCGAGCCGGCAGATCGCGGCCGTGGCCGGCCGGGTGGTCGTCGCGGCCGACGCGACGAAGCTGGGCCGCACGACCTTCGCCCGGATCTGCTCGCTGGAGCGCCTCGACGTCCTGGTGACCGATGCCCCGGTGGCGGGGGACGTCGCAGCGGAGCTGGCCGCGGCCGGCGTCGAGGTCGTCGTCGCCGGGTCCTGAGCGCCCTCCGCCCTCCCTGGTCCTGTCGTGGTCTGCGAGCTAGTGTCACTTCATGCTCATGTGGACCCGTTTTGTGACAAGTTCGCTCACGAGGGCGGCGTGGTGATCACCTCGGACCTCAGGGTCGCCCTCATCGGTGCCGGGGCCCGCTCCGAGATCGGTCAGCACGTGCCGGTCGTCCGTCCCGGCGCGCGCATCGTCGCGGTCGCCGACACCACCCCCGCCGGCCGGGAGCGCGCCGCGACGAGCTTCCCCGGCGCCGTCCTGCACCCCGACCACCGGGCGCTCGTCGCGGCGGGTGGCGTCGACGCGGCCATCGTCACCACCCCCGACGACACCCACGCCGCGATCGCGGTGGACCTGCTGCGCGCCGGGATCGCGGTGTACCTGGAGAAGCCGCTCGCGACGACGCTCGCCGACGCCGACCGGGTGCTGCTCGCGGCCACGGAGACGGGGACCCCGCTCTACGTGGGGCACAACTTCCGGCACGCGGAGGTGGTGCGGACCATGCGGGACGTCATCGCCCGCGGCGAGATCGGCGAGGTGAAGGCCGTCTGGGTGCGCCACTTCGTCGGGCACGGCGGCGACTACTACTTCAAGGACTGGCACGCCGACCGTCGTCGCACGGGCACGCTGCTGCTCCAGAAGGCCAGCCACGACATCGACGTCATCCACCACCTGGCCGGCGGGTACACGCGCCGGGTCGTGGGCATGGGTGACCTGATGGTCTACGGCGCGATCCAGGACCGGCGGGAGCGGCCGGGGGAGACGATGCCGGACTGGTTCTCGATGGACAACTGGCCGCCGGCGGCGGCGACGGGACTGAACCCGGTGGTGGACGTCGAGGACCTCTCCATGGTCCTCATGACGTTGGACAACGGGGTCCAGGCCAGTTACCAGCAGTGCCACTTCACCCCGGACTACTGGCGCAACTACACGGTGATCGGCACCGAGGGCCGGTTGGAGAACTTCGGGGACACCGCGGGCGGCGTGGTCCGGGTCTGGAACCGCCGTCACGAGTTCTCCGCGGCCGGGGACCGGGAGCACCCCATCGCCGGCGTCGAGAGCGGTCACGAGGACGCCGACGTCCTCACGATGGCGGAGTTCCTGGCCCACGTCGCCGACGGTTCGCCGACGGTGGTCTCCCCGGTCGCGGCGCGGGAGGCGGTGGCCGCGGGTTCGCTGGCCGCGGAGTCGCTTCGTTCCGGCTCGCTCCCGCAGACCGTCCCCGACCTCCCCGACGACGTCCGTCGCCACTTCCAGGAGCGGGTCACGGCGGGAGGGGCGCCACCGGCAGACCGCGGTGGCGAGGCGTGACCCACGTGGTGGCGAGCTCCGAGCTGGGGTGACCTTAGGCTGGAGGACGTGAGTGGTGGCCTGGAGGGCGTGCTGGTGGCGCTCGACGTCGATGGAACCGTCGTCGACCTGGACGAGGCGATGTCCGACCGGGTCCGGTCGGCCGTGCGCCGGGTGGCGGAGGCCGGTGCGCACGTCGTCGTCGCGACCGGACGCTCGCTGCACGGGACGCTGCCGGTGCTGCAGCGCCTGGGTCTGCACGACGGTTTCGCGGTGTGCTCCAACGGCGCCGTCACGGTCCAGCTCGACGCCACCGAACCGCAGGGCTACCGCGTCGTCTCGCTGCACACCTTCGACCCGTCGGGGGTGGCCGAGGCCCTGCGCGAGCACCTGCCCGCGGGGTTGTTCGCCGTCGAGGTCCTGGGGCGTGGTTTCAAGCTCACCGCACCGTTCCCGGACGGGGAACTCACCGGGGAGATGGAGGTCGTGCCCTTCACCGAGCTCTTCACCGAGCCGGTGATGCGGGTCGTCGTCCGCAGCCCCGAGCACACCTCCGCGGAGTTCTCCTCGCTGGTCGAGGCGGTCGGTCTGCACGGCGTCGCCTACTCCGTCGGGTGGACGGCCTGGCTCGACCTCGCCCCCGACGGCGTGACCAAGGCCAGTGCGCTGGAGGAGGTCCGGGTGCGGTTGGACGTCGAACGCGCCGCGACCCTCGCCGTCGGCGACGGCCGCAACGACGTCGAGATGCTGCGCTGGGCCGCCCGCGGCATCGCCATGGGCAACGCCCCGGCCGAGGTCCAGGCCGCCGCCGACGCGGTCACGGGCCACGTCGACGACGACGGGCTCGCGATGGTGCTCGAGGACCTCGTCACCGCGGGGTCGTCGGCGGTCTGACCCCTCGGGCCGGTCGCGGGCTCAGCTCGCGCGGGCCGCGACGAAGCGGGCCAGCTCGTCGAGGTTCGCCACCTCGCACGTCCGGCGGCCCTCCTCGATGTCGTGGATCATCTCCACCACCCTGTCGAAGACGGGGCCCTGGATGTCCTTGTGGACCTCGTCGACCTCGGTCTTGCGCTTGCGGACCATGAGGTCGCGGTAGATGCCGGAGTGCGTCTTGGCGCTGCGGCGGTTGAAGGCGGCGAGGCGGTCGAAGGACCCGGGGAGGTCGTCCGGCTCGAAACCGTCGAACCCCTCGACGGTGACGGGCGCCTGGGCCAGCACCTCCTCGGAGATCGCGGTCATGACCCCGCGGTACTCGGGACGTTCGAGGGTCTCCGCGATCGGGAGGTCGGACACGGCTCCCGCCCACATCATGGCGCCGTAGACCTCCTTCCCCCAGAGGTAGCCGAGCACGTTCTCGGTGGCCTCGGCGTAGGGGAGGACCTCGGCGAGCCGGGCGACGCGCGGCGTGACCGGGCCGCCGGCCAGTTCCCCGATCCGGAAGGTGGCGACGTTGCCCTGGAGGACGACCCCCGGCGCCATCAGGTCGGCCCCGATGTTGACGAAGCTCGCGAGCACCCGTTCGCGGCCGACGGCCTCGATGAGGACGTCGGCGGTCAGCCCGTTCTGGACGGTCAGGACGTAGCCGTCCGGGGCGAGGCGGTCGCGCAGCAGGTCGGCGACGGCGGCGGTGTGCAGGCTCTTCACGGCGACGACGGCGTGCTCGACGGTGTCGGGCAGTTCCTCGGGCAGGATCGCCGGGACCCGGACGACGAACTCCTCGACCGGGCCCTCGATGCGCAGCCCGTCGCGCCGGATCGCGGCGACGTGCGCCGCGTCCGCGTCCACCAGGGTCACGTCGTGGCCGTCACGGAACGCGCGGGCCCCGAGGGTCCCGCCGATGGCGCCGGCGCCGATGACGAACAGCTTCACGACCGCACCTGCCCCGGCACGGCGCGGTCGACGAAGTCCCGCAGCACGCGCTGGAACTCCTCGCGTTCCTCGTTCTGGGGCGAGTGGCCCGAGTTCTCGAACACCACGAGTTCCGCCCCGGGGACGAGACGCGCGATGGTCTCGGACGCGCTGACCGGGGTCACCCAGTCGTGGCGGCCGACGGTGACCAGCACCGGGACCGCCACGTGCGGCAGGTCGGCCTTGAGGTCGTAAGTCGGGAAGTTCTCCTGGAAGCACGCGTTGTGCGCCTCGTGCCGGTAGATCCCGGCCTCGACCGCGGCCGTGGACCGCGCCTCGTCGTAGTCGGCGTCGTAGAGCGGGATGAGTTCCCGCCACAGTTCCTTGAGCTCCTCGTCGCTGCGGACGGTGCCGCCCCAGTAGCGGTCGAAGTGCTCCCAGTCGATCTCGACGCGGGTCTGCTCCCGGGCGTTCCGGAACGCGAGTTCCAGGTTGGACCCGTCGGCGGAGGTGTCGCGCAGGACCACGGCCTGCACGTGCCGGGGGTAGCGCACGGCGTACTCCAACGCGATGAACCCGCCGTAGGAACCTCCGGCGACCGTCACCCGCTCGGCCCCGGCCCACTGCCGCAACCCGTCGACGTCGGCGGCCCACTGCTCGTGGGAGTAGGGCCCGACGCCTTCGCTGCGCCCGCACCCGCGGGCGTCGAACACGACGACGCGGAACCGGTCGGCGAGCGGCCCGAACGTGGAGCGCGGTTCGGCGAGGGAACCGATCCCCCCGCCGCCGTGGTGGGCGATGAGCACGGGCCCGTCCTCCGGGCCGAGCACCTCGACGTTCAGGCGTGCCCCGTTGATCAGGACGTCCACGGTTCTCCTCCGGTGCTGGTGTGCCCGTCCGCGAGCACGGACTCGATGTGGTGCTCGACGACGTCGCCGAGCACGGTGAGCGGAACGGCCCCCGAGGACAGGACTGCGCGGTGGAACTCCACGACGGAGAACCGGTCCCCGAGGCGCTGTTCCGCCACTCCGCGCAGCCGCAGGATCTCCCGGCAGCCGATCATGTAGGCCAGCGCCTGGCCGGGCCAGGCGGTGTAGCGGTCGACCTCGCTCTCGACGTGACCGCGGGTCGTGGCGGTGTTGTCGTACATGAACTCCACCGCCCGTTCCCGGGTCCAGCCGAAGTGGTGGATGCCGGTGTCGACGACGAGCCGGCAGGCGCGCAGCGCCCGGAACGACAGCATGCCGAGGCGGGAGAGGTCGTCGCTGTAGAGCCCCATCTCCTCGGCCAGCTGCTCGGAGTAGAGCCCCCAGCCCTCGTTGAAGCTGCAGGCCTCGACGTCGAGCGAGCGCCGGTAGCGAGGGATGTCGAGGAGTTGCGCCGTCGCCAGTTGCAGGTGGTGACCCGGGACGGCCTCGTGGAAGGACAGCGACTCGTACTCGTAGCGGAAGTGGCTCGGGGCGTCGGCCGCGAGCACGCAGTACGCCCCGGGTCGGCTCCCGTCGAGGGCCGGCGGGCGGTAGTAGCCCAGGGCGCTGCCGGCCGCGTCGATCGGGTTGATCTCCTCGATCGCGCAGTCCGGGATCGCGAGCGCCGGGAACCAGGCGTCGCGGACGGCCTCGGCCCGCTGCAGGGCACCCCGGGCCACCGCGACGATCTCCGCGCTGGTCTCGAAGCGCAGCGCGGGGTCGCTGCGCAGGCGGTCGGCGATCCGGGGGAACTCGGTCTCCCCGAGGGCGCGGCCGCCGACGACGGCCCACTCGGCGCGCATCTCCTCGAGGACGTCGAGGCCGATCCGGTGGATCTCCGGGGCGGTGAGCCCCGTCGTCGTGTGCCGGCGGATCGCCGCGGCGTACCCTTCGGTCCCTCCCGGCACGGCGTGGATCCCGATGTCGCTCCCGGTGCGGCCGAGGGGCAGCAGTTCCGTGCGCAGCCGGGCGGTGAGCGCGCGCAGCGCCGGCCGGACCCCCTCGCCCACGAGGCGCGTCGCGTCGCGCAGGGTGTCCGGGTCGCCGGACCCGCGGGCCGGGGCGAGCAGCGCGTCGTCGTCGAGGGCGACCGCGAGGTGCCCCTCCAGCTGCTCGATCGCGTGCTGGACCCCGAGGCGGGTCGGGACCCGGCCGGCGGCGGCCTCCTCGGCGTAGCGCTCCCCGAGGGCCGTGAAGAAGTCGGGGAGTCCGGCGAGGCGGCGCAGGTAGCGCTGCGCGGCCTGTGGTTCGGTCGCCGTCATGGCCGGTACGGCCTGGAAGACGAGGCCCTGCCGGCTGACGTACCCCTTCGCCGAGGCGTTCGCCGCCCACAGCGAGTGGGCGGCGTCGTCCGCGGCGCCCCGGGCCAGGGCGATGAGGACGCCGCGGTCGACCACGTCGTCCTGGTCGAGTCCGGCGGGGTCGATCGCCTCGGCCTCACGGGCCACCTCGTGCAGCTGCGCGGCGGCGCGTTCGCTCGCGGCGCGGGAGGGGTCGCCGGGGAGGTGGTCGAACTCGCTGAGTCCGAGCAGGGTCGCGTTGTAGGGGTCGTAGGTGTGCTGGAGGTGGAAGTACCGCTCGCGCAGCGCGGCCAGCCCCGTCCCGGGAGCCGGGTCGGTGGTCGTTCTCACGTGGTGCCGTCCTTGCTGCGGGTCCCTCAGAAGAGGGAGTGCCCGCCGTCGATGGAGATCGTCTGGCCGCTGACCCAGGAGGCGTCGGGGTCGGCGAAGAACAGCACGCCGCGCGCGATGTCGTCCGGGGTCCCGGTGCGCCGCACGGCGATCCGTTCCAGGAGGGCCTGCTGACCGGCGGCGCCGTAGGAGTCCCACTGCGCCTGGGTGGTGGGGTTGGACAGCACGAACCCCGGGGCGATGCAGTTGGCGGTGATGCCGAACGGCCCGAGTTCGTGCGCCAGCTGCCGGGTGAGACCGATCTGGGCCGCCTTCGCGGTCGTGTAGGCCTGGACGCCGGTGAGGCTCACGCTGCGCCCGGCCCCGGAGGAGATGGTGACGATGCGCCCGTACCCCGCGCGCTTCATGGCGCGGACGGCGGCGCGGCTGCAGTTGCGCATCGTCGTGAGGTTCGCCCGGACGACGGCGTCCCAGGCCGCGTCGTCGAGCTCGTCGAGGGGGGTGTGGGTCTGCCCCACGACCCCGCCGGCGCAGTTCACGAGCACGTCGACGGCACCGACGGCGGTGAAGAACTCCTCGACCGCTGCGGTGTCGGCGAGGTCGACCTCGTCCCGGTCGACGCCGTGCACGGTCGCGCCCGCCTCCCGCAGCCGGTCGGCGATGGTGCGCCCGATCCCCTGGGCGGTGCCGGTGACGACGGCCACCCGGCCGGCCTGCGTTCCCACGCTCACTCCGCTCATTCCGTTCCCTCCGGTCCGGCGATCGCGCTCACCCGGTGGGCGCGGGCGATCTGGACGGTGTTCTCCCACTCCTTCATGCGGTCGATGCCCCGGCTGCCGCTGGCGAGGAGGACCGCCTCGACGAGCGCCTCGACCAGGACGACGGTGCCGACCATGGAGTCGAAGGGGATCCCGTCCACGGCCACCGGGAGCACGATGTCGGCGCTCTCGGTGGCGGGGGACAACCCCTGGTCGGTGATGACGACGACCGTCGCGCCGCGGCTCTTGGCGATGCCCGCGGCCTGCTTCGAGCTCAGCTCGTAGCGCCGGAAGTCGAAGATCACCGCGACGGCACCGGAGCACAACCGCAGGAGCCGCCCGATGTCGTGCCCCAGGGGTTCGGGGACGAAGTCGACGCAGGGGATCGCCTGGTCGAGCTCGGCCGCGAAGAGCTGGGCCGGGAACCGGCTGAAGTAGCCGCCCATGACGGCGACCTGCTTCGGTCGCCGGGCCAGGGCCTCCACGGCGAGGTCGAACTCGCTGGGGGGCACCGAGGTGGCGAGCTGCTCGAGCAGCCCGACCCGTTCGCTGACGGCCGTCTGGAAGACGGGCTGCTCGGCGAGTTCCCGGGCTCCCTGCTCGGTGCGTCGCACCGGGCTGTTCATGTGGTGGGTGACCTCGTCGCGCAGGCGCCGCTGGAACTCGGGGTAGCCGCTCATGCCGAGCCGGGTCACCAGCCGCAGCACCGTGGGGGTGCTGGTGCCGGCGGCCTTCGCGACCGTGGCCGCGCTCTCCAGCCCGGCGCTGGGGTAGGAGGCCAGCAACGTGCGGGCCACCTTCTTCTCGGCCGGGGTCAGCTCGCCCATGCGGGCGAAGATCTCGTCGTCGATCTTCATGCCGTCCACTCTCTCGTCTGAGCGCGCCGCGGACCCTCAGGTCAGCAGGACGACCCCGTCCTGACCCTCGAAGGCGGCGAACATGGTCGGGGAGTTGTGCGCCACGACGACGGTGCCGTCCGGGGCGACGGCCACCAGCCCGCCGCTGGCGTCCTTCGCGGTCAGCTCGGCGAGGACGGTGTCGCGCACGGCGTCGGCCAGCGGGGCTCCGAGGTAGCGCATCCGGGCCGCGATGTCGTAGGACACCACCCCGCGGATGAACGCCTCCCCCTCGCCCGTGCAGGACACCGCGAGGGAGTCCCCGCGGGCGTAGGTGCCGGCGCCGATGACGGGGCTGTCCCCGACCCGGCCGGTGCTCTGGGCGGCCATCCCCCCGGTCGAGGTGGCCACGGCGATCCTGCCGTCACGGTCGCGGGCGACGGCGCCCACGGTGCCGTGGCGGGGGGCGGCGAGGCGCAGGGCGTGGATGCGTTCCAGCTGGACCTTCCGCGCCTCGGTGATGAAGTACTCCTGCTCGCGCACCTCGAGGTCCCACCCGGTCGCCAGGTCGCGGGCGGGGTCGACGAGCAGCACGTGCGAGCTGTTCTCCAGCACCGCGCGGGCGAGGCGGACGGGGTTCTTGGCGTGGCGCGAGACGGCGATCGCCCCGGCGCGGCCGTCGTCGTCCATGACCGCGGCGTCGTGCTCGACCGATCCGTCCGCCGCCAGCGCGGCACCGCGGCCGGCGTTGAACAGCGGGTCGTCCTCGAGCTGCTCCACCGTGGCGCAGACGGCGTCGAGCGCCGACCCGCCGTCCTCGAGCACCACGCGACCGGCGAGGTAGGCGCGCCGGAGCCCGGCCTCGAAGGACTCGCGGCGCTCGGTGGAGAGTTCCTCGATCCGCCCACCCGCCCCGCCGTGCAGGGCCAGGGAGTACTCGCGCAACGGCGGCGTGGCCCAGAGCCGGGTCTCCCGCGGCCGGGCGATGGATTCCTCGTCGGCCATCAGCGGCCACCTGCCTGTCGGGTGATGTAGTTGACGGCGACGAACGAGCGGAAGACGTCGAGCAGGTCGTCGCCGGTGATGCGCACCTCGCGCACGCCGGTGCGCTCGGCCCGGCGGGCCCAGGTCGCGACGTCGGCCATGTCCGCCGTCTGCATCTCCAGGTCGAGGGCGACGGGACGTTCGATGCCCGGGGTCGACACCTTCCCGGCGGCGACCCGGCGGACGGCCTCCTCGGCCCCGGCGCGGATGCGGCGGCACGACTCCGTGGGGTGCAGGTTCTCCGCGCTGGCCCGGGTGATCGAGTGCTTGGTGACCACGTTCACGGCCCCGCGGGCGAACGGTTCGGTCTCCTCCCAGGTCACCTCGTCGCCGGAGACGAAGGCGATCGGCACGCCGTGGTGCTCCGCGACGAGGGCGTTGATGCCGGACTCGCCGACGTAGCGGCCGTTGAGGCGGGCACCGGAGAACACCTCGGGGTTGTAGGTGTGCGACATCGTCGACGCCGCACCGGAGATCGACCCGTGGTAGCCCACGAAGAAGATCGCGTCGACGGTCTCGTCGAGCCCCTGCATCATGTACAGGGGTTTGTGCCGGCCCGAGATGTACCGGGCCTCCCCGGCGATCGCGCGGGGGTCGAGGTTCGCCATCCGGCTGTGCGAGTCGTTGAGGACGACCTCGGTCGCCCCGCCGGCGATCGCCCCCTCGATGGCGGCGTTGACCTCGGCCTGCAGGAGTTCGCAGCCCAGGGCGTACGAGGGGCTGCCGGGGCGGCACTGGTCCCAGTCGACGATCCCGGCCACCCCCTCCATGTCCAGTGACATCCAGACCTTCATCGGGTGGTGCTCCTCGGTTCGCGGACGGGTGTTTCGTCGAGCAGTTCAGGACGGACGTCGACGCGGTCGATGCTCGACGCGGGGTCGGGCGGGGCCTGGAAGTCGGGGAGTTCCGCGGCCCGCAGGCAGGCCGACACGTGGCTGGCGGGACCGGTCCCCACCGCGCCCACCGGTTCCAGCGCGGGGTCCACGGTGCGGCAGGCGTCGACCGCGTAGGGGCAGCGCGGGTTGAACCGGCAGCCCGCGGGGACGTCGAAGGGGCTGGGCGGTTCGCCCTCGAGCACGAACTCCTCGTTGACGCTGCCGGCCGTCATGCGCGGGATGGAGTCGATCAGCGCCCGGGTGTAGGGGTGGCGGGGGTTGGCGAAGAGTTCCGCCGTCTCGGCGACCTCCACGATGCGCCCCAGGTACATCACGGCGACGCGCTGGCTGAGGTGCTGCACGACGGCGAGGTTGTGGGCGACGAAGAGGATGCTGAGGCCGAGTTCGCGCTGCAGCCGCGCGAACAGTTCGAGGATCGTGGCCTGCACCGAGACGTCCAGGGCGGAGACGGGTTCGTCGGCGATGAGCACGTCCGGGCGCACCGCGATGGCCCGCGCGATGGCCAGGCGCTGGCGCTGCCCCCCCGAGAACTGGCTGGGGTAGGCGTCGAGGGCGTCCTCCTCCAGGCCGACGAGGTTCAGCAACCGGACGCTCTCGGCCCGGACCTCCGAGCGCGCCACCACTCGGTGCAGCAGCAGGAGCTCACGGAGCATCGACCCCACGGAGATGCGGGGGTTGAGCGAGGAGTACGGGTCCTGGAACACCATCTGGATGCGTCGGCTCGCCTCCTTGTCCCGGCGCGGGGGCACGGGTTCGCCCTGGTGCTCCAGGGCACCGGAGGTCGCGGTCGTCCCGCCCACGAGGACCTTGGCGAGGGTCGACTTGCCCGATCCCGATTCCCCGACGAGGGCCAGGATCTCCCCCCGGCGCAGTTCGAGGTCGATCCCGTCGAGGGCCTTGAGGCTCGTGCGGCCGTCCTCGGTGCGGGACAACCTGGTCGCCAGCGAGGGCCGGAGCCGGTACGTCTTGGTGACGCCGGTGGCCCGCAGCACCGGCAACGGCAGCGCGGTCGGACTGCTCACGCGGGTGCTCCCTCGAAGATGCGGTGGGTCTCGATGCAGGCGGCGTCGTGTCCCGGGGCGACGACCTCGCGCGGGGGGACGGCGGCGGTGCAGGCGTCCACGGCGAACGTGCACCGGGGGGCGAAGGGACATCCCGGGGGCCGGGCGGCCAGGTTCGGCGGGAAACCCGGGATGGGGACGAGGCGCCGGTCGGGCTGGTCGAAGTCCGGCGCGGAGTCCAGCAACCCCTTCGTGTAGGGGTGGCGGGGGTCGCCCAGGACGTCGCGGACGGTGCCGGACTCCACGATGTGCCCGGAGTACATCACCGCCATGTCCGTGCACGTCTGGTTGACCACGGCCAGGTCGTGCGTCACGAAGGCCAGGGCGGTGCCGGTGTCGGCGCAGAGCCCCTCGAGCACCTTCAGCACCTGGTGCTGCACGGTCACGTCCAGCGCGGTGGTCGGTTCGTCGCAGAGCAGGAGCCGGGGCCCGCAGGAGACCGCCATCGCGATCATGATGCGTTGGCGCAGACCGCCCGAGAGTTCGTGCGGGTAGGCGCGGGCCCGCCGCGCCGGGTCGGGGATCCCCGTCTTCGCCATGAGTTCCACGGCGAGGCGGCCCGCGTCCTTCGCGGACAGACCGAGGTGGCGACGGGGCCCCTCGGCGATCTGGTCCCCGACGCGGACGACGGGGTTCAGCGCGGTCATGGGTTCCTGGAAGATCATCGCGATCTCGGGTCCCATGAGGCGGCGTCGCGCGGCGCTGGGCATCCCGACGAGTTCACGCCCGTCGTAGACGATGCTGCCGGAGAGCACCTCGACGCCGCGGGGGAGCAGGTCGGCGATCGCCCGCAGGGTCAGGGACTTCCCCGACCCGGACTCCCCGACGACGCCGAAGCGTTCTCCCGGGGCGATCTCGAGCGACAGGTCGTCGACGATGACGGTGTCCGGCCGGTTGCGGTGCCGGATGCCGAGGCTGAGCGAGGAGACGCTGAGCAGGGGACTGAGCGGGGGACTGAGCGGGGGAACGGTCACGGTCACTTCCTCCTCTCGGGGCTGAGCAGGTCGGAGACCCCGTCCCCGAGCCACGAGAGGCCGAGGCTGGTGAGGACGACGACGAGACCGGGGATGGTGGCCTGCTGCCACTGGGTGGTGATGAACTCCTGGCCGTCGCTGATCATGGAGCCCCACTCCGCGGTGGGCGGGGCGATGCCGAGCCCGAGGTAGCCGAGGGTGACGATCGCCATGATGTCCATGACGATGTCGCTCATCCCGTAGATGATCGCCTGCGACAGGACGTTCGGTCCGATGTGGCGGACCAGGATACGGGCGTGCGACATCCCGCCCAGGCGGGCCGCGACGACGTAGTCCTGCTCCTTGGCGACCAGCACCTCCCCGCGCACGATCTTGGCGTAGGAGACCCACGACACCGCGGCGATGGCGAGGTAGATGCTGAACTCCCCGGAACCGAGGACGAAGACCAGCACGATCACCATGACGTAGAACGGGAACGCGAAGAACACGTCGACGATGCGCATCAGCACCGTGTCCAGCCACCCGCCGGCGTACCCGGCGATGCCGCCGACGACGGTCCCGACGACGAAGGGGATCAGCACCGCGAGGAACCCGACGCGCAGGTCGACGCGGGCGCCCCAGATCAACCGCGACAGCACGTCACGCCCGTACTTGTCGGTCCCCAGCGGGTGGGCGCCCGAGGGCGACTGCAGCGCGTTGAGCAGGTCCTGCTTCACCGGGTCGTACGGGGCGAGGACGGGGGCCAGCAGCGCGACCAGGACGAGGAACCCGACGATGACGATGCCGGCCACCAGCGTGCCGCTGCGGTACCAGGGCCGCAGCGTCCGGGAGCGGGCGGCGCGACGTCGCTGGCCGCGTTCGACGAGGAGGGCGGTGGGGGTGCTCATGCGCGGGCCGTCCTGCCGAGGTCGACGCGGGGGTCGAGGGCCGTGTAGACGACGTCGGTGAGGATGCCGACGACGACGACGAACAGCGCCACGAAGAGGGTGACGCCCTGGATGGTCGGGAAGTCCCGGGTGAAGATCGAGTTGATCATCAGCGAGCCCAGGCCGGGCAGGGCGAAGACGCGCTCGATGACGAGCGAGCCACCCACCAGGTACCCGAGGTTGACGCCGACGATGGAGACGGTGGGGATGGCGGCGTTGCGCAGCACGTGGCCCCGGAACAACTGCACCCCGTAGGAACCCTTGGACTTCGCGGTGCCCACGTACTCCGAACCCAGCACCGAGATCATCGACGAGCGGAGGCTGCGGATGATGGTGGGGGACATCGCGATCGCCAGGGTGAGCGCGGGCAGGAACAGGTAGTAGACGTGGCCGGCGGCGTCCTCGCCGTACCCGCCCACGGGGAAGGCCCGCATCCCGACCCCGAGCAGCAGGATGAGCATGATGCCGACCCAGAACTGCGGCATCCCCTGGCCCAGGAGGGTGAAACCCCGGACCCCGAGGTCGCGCGCCCCACCCGGGCGGAAGGCGGCGAGGGCGGCCAGCGGGATGCTGATGAGCAGGGCGATGACGAGGGCGTAGAGCAGCAGGGACAGCGTCACCGGGATCGCCTGCAGCACCAGCTGGGCGACGGGGGTCTGGTAGGTGAGGCTGGTGCCGAGGTTCCCGTGGGCGAGTTGTCCCAGGAACGTCAGGTACTGCCGCCACAACGGCTCGTCGAGGCCGAGCTGGGCGGTCAGGGCCGCGACGCTCTCCGCCGTGGCGCGCTCGCCGAGCAGGGCGACCGCGGCGTTGCCGGGCAGCAGGTGGGCCAGGAGGAAGACGATGAGGGTGACGCCGAAGGCGACGGGGATCGACTGCACGAGGCGGCCGGGGATGAATCGCAGACGGTGCAGCACCGTCTCACCTCCTTGTTCGCGCGGGGTTCGCAGGGGGAGGGGCGTCCGCCGCGTCGGCGGACGCCCCCGGTACGACGGCTACTTCGTCTTGGAGACGTCCTGCAGCAGGTACCCGCCCAGCGGGGTCACGTGGAAACCCTGGACCTTGTCGGTCGAGGCGTACACGTAGGGCGAGTAGTACAGGTACGCGAGGAACGCGTCCTCGCTCGTCTTCTGCTGCAGCTCGGTGTAGAGCTCCTGACGCTTGGCGCTGTCCGTCTCCTTCTGCGCCCGGTTGTTCAGGTCGATGACCTCGGGGTTGTCGTAGGAGGTGAACGCCGACTTCGCCCCACCGGTCGGGACGACCGCGAACGACGTCCACTGGTCGGGGTCGGGGATGTCCATCGTCCAGGCCGAGATGGCCATGTCGAAGTCGGAGGCGAGACGCGCCTGCTTGTTCGCCGTCGGGTCGAGCTGCTTGATCTCCATCGTGATGCCGATGTCCTTGAGCTCCGACTGCATGATCTGCGCGACGGAGGCCTGGTTCGGGTTCCCCGAGGAGATCAGCAGGGTCGTGGTGAAGCCGTTCGGCTGGGAGGACTGGGCGAGTTCCGCCTTCGCCTTCGCGACGTCGAGCGACGCCCCGCCGGCGTTCTCGTCGTAGTACGGGGTCCCGGGTGAGAGCAGCGAGTTCGCCTCGGTGCCGTTGCCGAACAGGACGGCCTTGACCATGGCCTTGCGGTCGATGGCGTAGGAGATCGCCCGGCGCACGTGGACGTCCTGGAAGGGCGCCCGCGCCTGGTTGAACGCGACGTAGTCGATCTGGGTGGAGGGGAACGTCTCGGCCTTCACCCCGCTCGCCGACTTCAGCGACGCCAGGCTGGACCAGTCCGGGGTGTCGTCGATGTCGATCTGACCGCCCTGGACCTGCAGCTTGCGGGTGTTGGCGTCGGGGACGACGTTCCACTGCACGCTGGAGAGGTAGGGCTTGTCCTTCTGCCAGTACTTGGTGTTGGCGGTCAGCTTGAGCGACTGCCCCTGCTTCCAGCTGTCCCAGACGAAGGGTCCGGTGCCGACGGGGGCCTCGTAGAACTGCTCGGAGGTCTTGCCGCCGTAGCCGTCGGGGATGATCCCGTTGGCGAAGAGCGACAGGTCGGCGATGAGGGGCGCCCACGCGTACTTGAGCTTGATGGTGACCGTCGCGTCGTCGGTCGCCTCGACGGAGTCGATGGCCGCGTTGATGTAGCCCCAGCCGGACTCACCGGTCTTGGTGTCCTCGTCGAGGGAGAACTTCACGTCCTTGGCGGTCATCGGGGTGCCGTCGGAGAACGTGACGTCGGTGCGGAGCTTGATCGTGTACGTCAGACCGTCGTCGGAGATCGTGTAGCCGCTGGCGAGCCAGGGTTCGAGTTCGCTGCCGTCCGCGCTGGAGTGGAACAGCGGCTCCATGATCTGCTCCATCACGCGGATGGAGTTGTTGTCGAAGGTCGTCGTCTTGTCCATCGAGATGATGTCGGCCGACCGCGCGATCGTGAGGTCACCCCCCTTGGTGGGTGCACCGCCCGTGGCGGAGCCGCCGTCACCGCTGTCGTCGGCGGCACCGCACCCGCCGAGGGCGAGTGCCATCGTGAGCGCCAGGGCTCCGACGACTCCAGTCCTTCTTCTCATGGAGAGCCTCGCTCGTCTCTGCACCCGTGGGTGCGCCTGCCGTGGGGTGGATCGGGGGACCGTGCCAGGGCGTCGGTGCCGCTGTACTGATAATTACAGTAGTCCCCATCTGGACAGCAATTGTTACGTTTGTGATAACTCTGACGCAACCGTCCGGGGACCTCTCGGCGCGGGAGTCCGCGGTGATCCGGGCCGTATAACGATAAATTAACGATGGGGGCGGGGTTCGCCCGAGCTCGTTCCCCGCACCGGCTCCGCGACGTAGCGTTCCCGCCAACCGGGTGCAGAGCAGCGTCCGGCGCGCACGACCCCAGCTCGCCCGGACGCCGCACGGTCGCGGCTCGTCGACGGAGACACCATGAACGAGCAGTTCACCACCCGACGCGCAGTCCTCACCCTCGCCCTGGCCGCCCCGTTGGCCGTCGGTCTGGCCTCGTGCGGCGGCTCGTCGGGCCCCGGCCAGGCCGCCGGGGACGGCGCCACGATGTGGATCCTCACCGGGCAACCGGCGGAGGGCATCCGCACCGACGCGGTCGACGCCTTCAACAAGGCGAACCCGGACGGCGAACTCACCCTCTCCTCGTTCCAGAACGACGCCTACAAGGCCAAGATCCGCACCGCCATCGGCGCCGCCCAGGCCCCCACGATCATCCCGACCTGGGGTGGCGGGGGCCTGCGGGACTACGTCGGCAACAAGCAGGTCGAGGACCTCACCGACTTCTTCACCGAGAACGCGGAACTCAAGGACAAGCTGTTCAGCAGCGCGTTCGCCGCGGCCACGGTCGACGACAGGATCTACGCCGTCCCGTGCGAGGTCGTGTCCCCGATCGTGTTCTTCTACAACAAGAAGCTGTTCGAGCAGGTGGGGGCTCAGCCCCCCACGACCTGGGACGAGCTGATGGCCCTGGTCCCGGTCTTCGTCGACGCGGGCGTCGCGCCGCTGTCGCTGGGCGGGCAGTCGCGGTGGACGAACATGATGTGGCTGGAGTACCTCTACGACCGCATCGGCGGCGCGGAGCTGTTCACCTCGATCTACGACGGCGAACCCGGGGCCTGGTCGAAACCCGACTCGATCGACGCCCTGACCAAGGTGCAGGACCTCGTCAAGGCCGGCGGGTTCGTCAAGGGCTTCGCCTCCATCACCGCCGACTCCAACGCCGACCAGGCCCTCCTCTACACCGGCCGCGCGGCCATGATGCTGCACGGCTCCTGGGTCTTCGGCTCGATGAAGACCGACGGCGGGGACTTCGTGACCGGCGGCCACCTGGGGTGGTCGACGTTCCCCACCGTGACCGGCGGCAAGGGTGACCCCACGTCCACCGTCGGGAACCCCTCGGGCTACTACGCGATGTCCGCGAAGGCCTCGGAGAAGGCCAAGACCGCGGCCAAGA
The DNA here is from genome assembly GCF_979255925.1 of Kineococcus sp. AC630. Classification (NCBI taxonomy): domain Bacteria; kingdom Bacillati; phylum Actinomycetota; class Actinomycetes; order Kineosporiales; family Kineosporiaceae; genus Kineococcus; species Kineococcus sp. AC630. The sequence goes on along the minus strand of NZ_CEEDMJ010000019.1, from coordinate 85,790 downwards.
AGTTCCTCGCCGAAGGTCTCGTCACCGACGCGACGACGAAGGCCTGGATCGACTCCGGCGGGGTGCCGATCGTCGTGGGCTCCGACAGCGGGTTCGCAGGCTCCGAGGACGCCGACTGGCTGCAGTTCGTCTACGACCTGGCGTCGAAGGCGGCGACGTTCCAGCAGTCCTGGGACCAGGCGCTCTCACCGACGGCCGCGGACGCCCTGCTGGAGAACATCGAGAAGTTGTTCGGTCTCACCCAGACCCCGCAGGAGTTCGCCACCGCCATGGAGGCCGCCAGCGCCGGCTGAGACCCCCTGTACTGTCGGAGCGGCAACGGTCCGACGGTGGGGGAGTGGCGTGCGCGCGACCTACAAGGACCTCCAGCGGGCCACGGGCCTCTCGCTCGCCACCATCTCCAAGTACTTCAACGGCGGCACGGTCCGCGAGGAGAACCGCGCGGCACTGGACGTCGCGGCGCGCGACCTGGGCTTCCGGGTGAACGCCGTGGCCCGCAGCCTGCGCACCCGCCGCTCGCAGACGGTGGGCGTGCTGCTGCCGGAACTCGACAACGACTTCCACCTCTCCGTCATCGCCGGGGTGGAGGAGGTGCTGGCCGCGGACGGGGTCGGGGTCCTGGTCCGCTCGAGCCGCTCGCGGAGCGGCGGCGCGGCCGACGACGCGGTCGCGGACCTGCTGGATCGTCAGGTCGACGGCATCGTCGCGGTCCCCTCGCCGCGGGACACCACCGCGCTGGCGGCGGCCGCGGCGCGTGGCGTCCCGCTGGTGCTGATCGACCGCCTCGTCGACGGGCTGGTGTGCGACGCGGTGGTCCTGGACAACGCGGAGGTCAGTGCGGGGGTCGTGGCCGACCTCGTCGCCCGGGGGCACCGCCGGATCGCCGTGCTCGCCGGCCCGGACGAGGTCTGGAGCCTGCGAGAGCGGCTGGCCGGTTTCCGCCGGGCGATGCGCCGTGCCGGGCTGCCCGTCCCGCGGGGCGTCGTCGTCGGCGGGCCGCTGACCGTGGCGGCGGGCCGGGAGGGGATGGCGCGGCTGCTCGCCCTGGAACCCCGGCCGACCGCGGTGTTCGCCCTCAACCAGGAACTCACGGTCGGCGCCCTCACCGTCCTCGCCGAGTCCGGTCTCACCGTCCCGGACGACGTGTCGTTCGTCGGGTTCGACGCCCGGGACGTCGCAGCCCTCACCCGGCCGCGGACGGCGGTGGTCGTCCAGCCCGTGCGCGAGATCGCCCGCGCCGCAGCGGAGATGGTGCGCGACCGGCTGCGCGAGGCCGCGGGTGGGCAGTCGCCCCCGCGGCGGGTCGTGCTGCCGGGGGAACACCGCCCCGGCCCCTCGGTGGGTCCGCCGCCGCGCTGAACCGGGCCGGCGCCGCGGTCTCCCCCTTGTTGGAGCGAATCGTTTCGTCTATCGTTCCGCAGGCCAGGATCGAAGGAGAACCGTGAGCCGTCCGAACGCCCCCGTCCACCCCGCCGACGTGCCCTTCCGCACCCTGAGCGGCGGTGCCCGCATGCCCGCGATCGGGCTGGGCACCTTCGGTTCCGACCGCTACGGCCCGGCGGAGGTGTCGAACGCCGTCGCCGGTGCGCTGCGCGCCGGGTACCGCCTCGTCGACTGCGCCGCCGTGTACGGCAACGAGGACCGCATCGGCGAAGTCCTGACCGAGGCGATCTCCGAAGGGATCCCGCGGGAGGAGTTGTTCGTCGTGTCCAAGGTCTGGAACGACGCGCACACCCCGGAGGCCGCGGTCGCCTCGGTCCACCGGTCGTTGCGCGACCTGCGCCTGGACCACCTCGACGCGGTCTTCGTGCACTGGCCCTTCCCCAACCACCACCCCCCGATGGCCGACACCTCGGCGCGCGACCCGTACGCCCGCCCCTACGACCACGACGCCTACCTGGCGCTGTGGCAGGCCCTGGAGGGCCTCGTCGACGCCGGGTTCGTGCGCCACCTGGGGACCTCCAACACGACGATCCCGAAGCTCGAACTGCTGCTGCGCGACGCCCGGATCGCCCCGGCGCTGAACGAGATGGAACTGCACCCCTGCTTCCAGCAGCCGGAGCTGTTCGACTTCTGCGTGGCGCACGGCGTCCAGCCGGTGGGGTACTCGCCGCTGGGTTCGCCCTCGCGGCCGGAACGGGACCGGACCCCCGACGACGTCGTCGACGTCGAGGACCCCGTGGTGGTGCGCATCGCGGCGGCGCACGGCGTCCACCCCGCCCTGGTCTGCCTCAAGTGGGCGGTCGCGCGGGGCCAGGTCCCCATCCCGTTCGCGGTGAAGCCGGAGCAGTACACCGCCAACCTGCGCGCCGTGGTCGAGGACCCCCTCACCGCCGCGGAGGTCGAGGAACTGCGCGCCGCCGACCGCGGGAACCGCCTCATCAAGGGCCAGGTGTTCCTCTGGCCGGGGGCGGAGTCCTGGGAGGACCTCTGGGACCTCGACGGCCGCATCGCCGTCGCACCGATCACCGACTGAACCGGAGGAACCGTGCTGGAGACGGAACTGCTGCACCCGCCGCTGCTGGCCGCCCTGGCCGCCGCCGGCCACGGCGACCACATCGTGATCGCCGACGCGAACTTCCCGCTGCGGACGGCGACCGACCGCGCGGTCGACGTCGTCCACCTGAACCTGCGTCCCGGGCTCGTGGGAGTCCTCGACGTGCTGGAACCCGTGCTGCGCGCCGTCCCCGTCGAGGCGGCCACGTTCATGGCCTCCCCCGACGGGGCCGAGGTCGAGGCGCACCACGACTACCGGCGGGCCCTCGGGCCGGACGTCGCGATCGACGTCGTGGACCGCTGGGCCTTCTACGACTGGACCCGGGCCGCGGGTGTCGCGGTCGTCGTCGTGACCGGCGACCAGCGGTTGTGCGCCAACGTCGTGCTCACCGTCGGCGTGCGCACCGCGTGAACGAGTCAGGAACCGGACGGAACGAGGAGATCGTGGTGGAGAACGTGGTCGGCAGGGACGACGAGGAACTCGCCCGGGTCCGCTCGGTGGCGACGGCGGGGCCGTACCAGCCCGAGTGGGAGTCGCTGCAGGGGTACCGGGCCCCGCGCTGGTACGAGGACGCCAAGTTCGGCATCTTCATCCACTGGGGCGTCTACTCCGTCCCGGCCTTCGGCAACGAGTGGTACGCCCGCACGATGTACCGCCAGGGAACCCCGGAGTACGAGCACCACCGGGCCACTTACGGACCGCAGGACGAGTTCGGGTACAAGGACTTCGTCGAGCGGTTCCGGGCCGAACGGTTCGACCCGCAGGCCTGGGCGGCCACGTTCCGCCGGGCGGGAGCGCAGTTCGTCGTGCCCGTCGCCGAGCACCACGACGGGTTCGCCATGTACGCCACCCAGCGCTCGCGCTGGAACGCGGCCGAGATGGGCCCGCAGCGCGACGTGCTCGGGGAGCTGGGCGCCGCGGTCCGCGAGTCCGGGATGGTGCTGGGGGCCTCCTCGCACCGGGCCGAGCACTGGTGGTTCATGAACGGCGGCCACGAGTTCCCCTCCGACGTCCGCGACCCCGCCTTCGCCGACTTCTACGGGCCGGCGATGCGCGAGGAGACCGCGCCGAACGAGCAGTTCCTCGAGGACTGGCTGCTGCGCACCGTCGAACTCATCGACACCTACCGTCCCCAGGTCCTCTGGTTCGACTGGTGGATCGAGCAGCCCGCCTTCGAACCCTCGCTGCGCCTGCTGGCCGCCTACTACTACAACTCCGCCGCGCGGTGGGGGCGTGAGGTGGTCATCAACTACAAGTGGAAGGCGTTCGCCGACGGCAGCGCCGTCTACGACGTGGAACGCGGGGCGCTGTCCGGCATCCACCCGCGGGTCTGGCAGAACGACACCTCCGTCGGTCGCACCGCGTGGAGCTGGGTCGAGGGGCACTCCTACAAGTCCGTCGCGGAACTCGTCGGGGAACTCGTCGACGTCGTCGCCAAGAACGGCGTGCTGCTGCTGAACGTCGGGCCGAAGGCCGACGGCACGATCGACCCGGCGGAGGTGGAACTCCTGGAGTCGCTGGGGGAGTGGCTCGCGCGCAACGGGGAGGCGATCTACGGGACCCGGCCCTGGACGATCCCGGGGGAGGGCCCCACCCACCTCCCGGCGGGGTCGTTCGTCGACACCACGGCCCGCGCCTACACCGCGCAGGACGTCCGGTTCACCGTCCGCGACGCCCCGGGGGAGAGCGGCACCCGGCTCTACGCCACGGTGCTGGCCCGACCGGACGACGGCGTCGTGCGCGTCCGGTCCTGGGGCCGGGCCGCCGGGCTGGTCCCGCGCGAGCTGACCGACGTCCGGGTCCTCGGCAGCCGTGCCGACGTCGTCGTCCGCCAGACCGACGCGGCCTTCGAGGTCGACCTCCCGGACGACCTGCCCGGCGACCTCGCCGTGGTCGTCAGCGCCCGGTTGCCCGAGGAGGCCGTCGTCCCGCGGAACGACGACCTGCACTGAGGCGACCTGCACTGACACGATCCGCACCGGGACGACCTGCACCGACCCGCGTCGTCGACTCCCGCTCGACGATCCCGTAGGACACCGTCACGTCCTGCGGGACCGCCGAGGGGTCGGCGATGCGCCGCGCCAGCAACCGCACCGTCTCGTCGACCAGACCCTGCAGGTCGGGCGCCACGGAGGTGAGCGAGGGGATGTGGAAGCGGGCGTCCTCGACGTCGTCGAAGCCGACGACCAGCACGTCGTCGGGCACGCGCACCCCGTGGTCGGCGAGCCCGCGGACGACGCCGAAGGCGAGGGTGTCGGTCACGCAGACGATGCCGTCGGGCACCTCGCCGCGGCTCAGGAGCTCGTGGGCGCACTCCACGCCGGCGGCCTGGGTCACCCCGGCGTAGGCGGCGCTCGCCGGGATCCCGGCCTCCCGCACCACCCGCGCGAACCCCTGGGCGCGCAGGACGAACGCGGCCCCCTCGGGGAGGGTGACGTCGTCCAGGTCCTCCAGGGTCGGGAACCCGACCAGGGCCAGGTGGCGGCACCCCCGGTCCAGCAGCAGTCGCGTCGCCGCTTCGGCGCCCTCGACGTTGGGCATGCTCACGTGGTCGACGCTCTGGTGCAGTTCCTGCTCGCCGAGGACGACGACGGGCACCTCCCGGCTGAGGGCGTTGATCTCGCGTTCGGTGAGGCCGAGCGCGGCGATGACCAGACCGTCGTAGGCGTTGAGCCGGGAGTCGCGGAACGCGGCGATCTCGCCCTCGCGGCTGGCGTGCGTCTCCTCGACCACCGTCGCCATCCCGGACTGGGCGAAGGCGAGCACGAGGTGGTGGGCGAGGCGGCTGTAGTAGTGGCTGTCCAGGGTGGGGACGGCGATGCCGACGACCCCCGTCCGGCCCTGCCGGAGGCTGCGGGCCGCGACGTTCACCTGGTACCCGAGGCGTTCGACGGTCTCCATCACGAGCCGGCGGGTGGAGTCGCTGACCGGTCGCCGTCCGGTGAGGGCGTTGGAGACGGTCATCGCCGAGACCCCGGCCTCGGCCGCGACGTCGCGCATGGTGACCACGTCGCTCTCCCCTCCGCACCGCCTCGTGACCGCACCGCCGCGGTCTTCCGCAGAAACTACAGCGACCGTCTCCGAGAGGTGCTTGACAGGTCGGCGACCGCCACCCACTATATCGATACACACAACGAGGTGGACACCGATGGAGGTGCCCCACCGGTTCTCCCGACACGAGGACGACCGCGGCGCTGTCGCCGCACGGTCACACCCGACGACACCTGCGAGGAACCCGTGCTTCTCGACGACGAGCGACTGGCCCCCGACCCCACCCCGACCTCCACCGTCCCGCAGGTCCGCGCCGTGCTGGACGTCGACCTGCCCGGCGCGTCGATCTCCCGCCACCTCTACGGCCACTTCGCCGAGCACCTCGGGCGCTGCATCTACGGCGGGTTCTGGGTGGGCGAGGACTCCGACCTCCCGCACGAGGGGGGTCTGCGCCTGGACGTCGTCGAGGCGCTGCGGGCGCTGGACATCCCCAACCTCCGCTGGCCGGGTGGCTGCTTCGCGGACACCTACCACTGGCGCGACGGGATCGGTCCCCGCGAGGAACGTCCCGCGATGGTCAACTCGCACTGGGGCGACGTCGTGGAGGACAACTCCTTCGGGACCCACGAGTTCATGGCGCTGTGCGAACTCCTCGGGGCCGACCCCTACGTCTCGGCCAACGTCGGCAGCGGCACGGTCCGCGAGGCCGCCGAGTGGATCGAGTACCTGACCCGCGCCGACGACTCACCCATGGCCCGGTTGCGCCGGGCCAACGGTCGGGACGCTCCCTGGTCGGTCCCGTTCTGGGGTCTGGGCAACGAACCCTGGGGTTGCGGCGGTGGGATGGGTTCCGGCGCCTACGCCGAACTCGCCCGCCAGTACGGGACCTACAGCCTCGACCACGGCGACAACCACCTGTACCGCATCGCCGCCGGTGCCGCCGACGCGGACTACCGCTGGACCGAGGTCCTCATGCAGAACCTCGGCCGCTACCTCGGCGACGGTGAGGTCAGCGGTCACGGCAAGAACACCTACCAGGCGATCTCCTTCCACCACTACACGATCGTCGGGCCGACCTGGGACGCGAAGGGTTCCGCGACGGAGTTCGACGACGCCGAGTACTACCGCACGATGGTGAAGGCCACCGAGATCGAGCGGATCATCGCCGGCCACGCGAACGTCATGGACGCCTACGACCCGGACAAGCGCGTCGGCCTCGTCCTCGACGAGTGGGGCACGTGGTTCGACGTCGAACCGGGGACGAACCCGGGGTTCCTGTTCCAGCAGAACACCCTGCGCGACGCCCTCGTCGCGAGCGTGCACTTCGACGCCTTCCACCGCCACGCCGACCGGCTGGTGATGGCCAACATCGCCCAGACGGTGAACGTCCTGCAGGCCATGCTGCTGACCGACGGGAACTCGCTCGTCCTGACCCCGAGCTACCACGTGTTCGCGATGAACAAGGGCCACCACGACGCGGCGTCCCTGCCGTTCACCGTCCGGGGGACCACCCCCACCGCGACCGTCGACGGGACGGAACTCCCGACCTTCTCGGCGTCCGCCAGCACCAAGGACGGCCAGGTCCTCGTCTCGCTCACCAACCTCGACGCCGAGCGCCCGCTGGACGTCGAGGTCGACGTCCGCGGCGGCGCGAACGGAACCCCGGTCGCCAGGGTCCTCACCGCGCCGGAGATCTCCGCGCACAACACGGCGGAGCAGACTCCGGTCCAGGTGCGCCCGCTGGAGGGCGTCACCCTGCGCGACGGTGTGCTGCGCGCCCAACTGCCCCCGCACAGCTTCGCCACCGTCTCCTTCGCCGCACCGGCCTGAAGACCACCGCACCGACGCACTCCCGTTCCACCGCAGCGGCACCCGTCACTGCGAGACCCGCACGACTCCCCGAAGGAGGGGACCTCCGTGAACACGCTGCCCCCGCTGTCCATGACCCGTCGCCGTGCCCTGGCGATGTCCGCCGTCCTCGGCGGTACCGCCCTCACCTCCGCGGCCTGCTCCTCGGGTTCCGGGGGGTCCAGCGACCCCAACACCTTCGACTTCTGGTCCTTCACCGGCATCGGCCAGAAGGACGACGTCGCGGCGTACAAGAAGCTCGCCCCCGACGTGACCGTCAAGCTCACCGAGGTCGGCAGCAGCGCCGAGACCGCCCAGGCCCTGACCACGGCCCTGGCCGGCGGCAAGGTCCCCGACCTCTGCCTCATCCAGGCCACCGAACTGCCGAAGTTCATCGAGAACGCGGGCAACTTCGTCGACCTCGGGACGCTCGGGGCCGACGACCTCGAGGGCGAGTACCTGGACTGGGTCATCTCCCAGGCCAAGACGAAGGACGACGTCCTCATCGGGATCCCCACCGACGTGGGCGGCATGGGCGTCGCCTACCGCACGGACTTCTTCGCCGCGGCCGGCCTGCCCACCGACCGGGTCGAGGTCGGCAAGCTCTGGCCGACCTGGGAGGACTTCATCGCCACCGGTCAGAAGTACACCGCCGCCACCGGCAAGCCCTTCATGGACAACGCGAACACCTCGGTGTTCCTGCAGGCCGTCTCCCAGGGCGAGGAGCAGTACTACGACGCCTCCGGCAAGCCGGTCTTCGAGACCAACCCGCAGGTCAAGGACTCCTTCGACCTCGCCTTGTCCGCCATCGCCGCCAAGGTGACCGCCCGCCTGGGCACGTTCACCGACGGCTGGACCGCGGCTCTGGGCAAGGGGGACTTCGCCGCGATGGGCGCCCCGTCGTGGATGCTGGGTTCCATCCGCAGCGCCGCGCCGGACTCCAAGGGCAAGTGGGACGTCGCCACCATCCCCGGCGGCAGCGGGAACTGGGGCGGCAGCTACCTGGTCATCCCCGCCCGCGCGGCGAACCCGAAGGCGGCGTGGAAGTACATCTCCACGATGCAGGCCCCGGACCAGCAGCTGCAGCACTTCCTCACCAGCGGTTCGCTGCCGACGACACCGTCGAACTACGACAAGCCCGAGCTCACGAGCTACACCGACCCGTTCTTCGGCAACGCCCCGACCGGGCAGATCTTCACCCAGTCCGTGCTCGGGCTGAAGGCGTTCAAGGTCGGTCCCAACACCGCTGAGATCGGCACCGCGTTCCTGGACGCCCTCACCGGCGTCGAGCAGGACGGGGCTCCGGCCGACGCGGCCTGGGACACCGCGATCAAGAACGCCAACACGGCGATCGGCGCCTGATGAGCGCCACCCTGACGCCGGGGCAGGTGGGGGCGACCGCCCCCACCACCTCGACCCGGCCCGTGGAGACCCGGTGGGAACGGATCGCGCCCTACGGCTACGTCGCGCCGTTCTACCTGCTGTTCGCCGTGTTCGGCCTCATGCCGCTGCTGTTCACGTTCTACGTCTCGCTCTTCGACTGGAACCCCATCGGAGCGCACACCTTCGTCGGGCTGGACAACTTCCGCCAGCTCGCCGGGGACCCGCGGTTCTGGAACGCCTTCCGCAACACGTTCAGCATCTGGCTGATGTCCACCGTGCCGCAGCTGCTCGTGGCGCTGATCCTGGCCCAGGTCCTCAACTCGGCCCGGCTGCGGTTCGCGAACCTCTTCCGCATGTCGATGCTGCTGCCCTACATCACCTCGGTGGCGGCGACGACGATCGTGTTCTCCCAGCTCTTCGACCGCGACTACGGCCTGCTGAACTGGTTCATCGGCCTGCTCGGCTTCGACCACGTCGACTTCATGTCGACCGCGCTGAGCAGTCACATCCTCATCTCGGTCATGGTCATCTGGCGCTGGTTCGGCTACAACACCCTGCTCTACCTGGCGTCTCTGCAGGCCGTTCCCCGCGACCTCTACGAAGCGGCGGCCGTGGACGGCGCCGGCCCGGTGAAGCAGTTCCGCCACATCACGCTGCCCGCGCTGCGACCCGTCATCGTCTTCACGGTCATCACCTCGACCATCGGTGGTCTGCAGGTCTTCACCGAGCCTCTCCTGCTGGGCGGCGGTCTGCTCACCTGCGGTTCCGCGCGCCAGTGCCAGACCCTCTCGCTGTTCCTCTTCGAGCAGGGGTTCGGGTCGTTCAAGTTCGGGTACGGCTCGGCGATCGGGGTGGCCCTGTTCATCATCATCGTCGTGGTCGCGATCATCAACTACCTGCTCTCCAGCCGCCTGGGGAACCGAGACGTGAAGGCCACCCGATGAGCCAGACGCTGACCCCGCGCAAACCCTCGTCGCGGGTCGCCCGCTCCCGTCAGGTCGGACGGGTCGGCTGGTCGACCTACCTCGTCCTCGCCCTCGCGACGCTGGCCTGCGTGTTCCCGATCTACTGGATGTTCGTGGTGTCCTCGGTCGGTTCGCAGGCCGCCTCGCAGATGCCGCCCCGGGTGATCCCGGGGGGCAACTTCCTCAACCTCCTGAAACTCGTCTTCGACACCATCCCGTTCCTGCGCTCCCTGCTGAACAGCTTCGTCGTGGCGGCGTGCATCGGGATCGGGCAGGCGTTCCTGTGCTCCCTGGCCGGGTTCGCCTTCGCGAAGATGACCTTCAAGGGGCGCGACGCCCTGTTCCTGCTGCTGGTGCTGACGATGACGGTCCCGGCCCAGCTCGGGGTGATCCCGCAGTACCTCATCATCTCCAAGCTCGGCTGGGTCGACACCCTGCAGGCCCTCATCGTCCCGGGTCTGGTCAGCGCCTTCGGCATCTTCTGGATGCGCCAGCACATCAGCGCGACGATCAACGACGAACTCCTGCAGGCCGCGCGGATGGACGGTTGCGGTTCCTGGCAGATCTTCACCCGCATTGCGTTCCCGGTGGTGCGCCCCGCGGCCGCCGTCCTGGGGCTGCTGGGGTTCGTGAACTCCTGGAACGACTTCCTCTGGCCGTTCATCGTCCTGAAGTCCCCCGAGCACTACACCGCCCAGATCGCGATCAAGGCGTTGCAGTCCAACATGTCCATCGACCTGGGACTGGCCATGGCCGGTTCCTTCCTCGTCACCGTCCCGCTCCTGGTGCTGTTCGCCTTCTTCGGCAAGCAGATGGTCTCCGGGATCATGGACGGCGCCTTCAAGGGCTAGGAGAACACCGTGAGCACCACCCCCCTCGACGACCGGCAGGTCCAGCAGTTCCTGGACACGGGCTACGTCGTCCTGGAGAACTGCTTCGACGCCGCGAGCGCGGCCCCGATCGTCGACCGGGCCTGGGACCGGCTCGGCGTCGACCGCGACGACCCCGCCACGTGGGACCGCCCGCGGGTGCACCTGCCCTCGCTCGAGCACGTCGACGCGGCCGAGTTCGCCCCGACGGCGTTCGCGGCCGCGTGCCAGCTCCTCGGGGGCGAGGACCGCGTCCGGACCCCGTGGCACTGGTCGGACGGGATCATCGCCAACCTCGGCGTCGGGGCGGACCGGCCCTTCGACCCGCCCTCCGCCGAGGTCGGCGGCTGGCACAAGGACGGTGACTTCTTCCGGCACTTCCTGGACTCCCCGGAACAGGGGCTGCTCACGATCGTGCTGTGGACCGACGTCCACTCCCGCGGGGGTGGCACGTTCGTGGCCACGGACTCGGTGGGGGTGGTGGCGCGGTTCCTGGCCGAGCACCCCGAGGGCGTCCTGCCGGAGGAGTTGCAGCAGACCCCGCTGATCCGCGAGTGCCGGGAGTTCGTCGAGCTCACGGGCCGCCTCGGCGACGTGGTCCTCATGCACCCCTTCCTGCTGCACGCGACGTCGCAGAACGTGCTGCGGGCGCAACGGCTCATCACGAACCCGCCGCTGAGCCTGCGCGAACCGATGGACCTGGACCGCGACGACCCCTCGACGTCGTCCCCGGTGGAGCAGGCCGTGCTGCGCGGACTGGGGGTCGACCGCTACGCGTTCACGCCGACGCGCCCCCGCGAGGCCGTGGTGCCCGGCCGACGGGGTTGACGCACCGGACTCCCGTCGCCGGGTGACAGGATGGGCGGGTGACTTCCGAACCCCTGGCCGCGCCCCTCACCGACGCGGAGCGGGAGTTCGCCCGCGGCTGGAAGCTCGTCGCCACCGACCTCGACGGCACGGTCATCCCGCGCGACCGGCCCGTCAGCGCCCGCACCCTGGCCGCCTTCGCCGCCTGCGAGCGCGCCGGCATCCCCGTCGTGCCGGTGACGGGCCGCCCGCCGCGCTGGGTCACGCCGCTGGCGGCGGAGGCGGGGCTGCGCGGCCAGGTCGTCTGCGCCAACGGTGCGATCGTCTTCGACCTCGACTCCGAGGAGTTCGTGCGTCAGCACCCGATCCCGGTCGACGTCGTCCGTGAGGTCGCGGCCCGGTTGCGTCCGGCGCTGCCGGGGATCGGGTTCGCCCTGGAGTCCATCGAGGGGTTCCGCCGTGAGGACGCCTACGCGACCCGCTTCGACAGCGGTCTCGAGGAGCGCGTCGCTCCGTTCGGGGAACTGCTGCGCGACGCCCCGCCGATCGTCAAGATCCTGGCCAAGTGCCCGGGGACGCTCAGCGACGAGATGGTCGCGATCGCCGCCCGGGAACTGGGCGACCTGGTGAACGTCACGCACTCCAACGCGGCCGACTCCCTCATCGAGATCATGGCCGCCGGGGTCAGCAAGGCCTCGACGCTGGCCGAGGTCGCGGCCGACCGCGGGATCACCGCCGAGGGGGTCGTCGCGTTCGGGGACATGCCCAACGACCTCGAGATGCTGCGCTGGGCCGGCCGTTCCTACGCGATGGCCGACGGGCACCCCGAGGCGCTGGACGCGGCGGACGCCGTCGCCCCCGAGTGCGGGGACGACGGCGTCGCCCAGGTCCTGGAGCGCCTGCTCAGCTCGCGCGAGCGCTGATCCCGCCCACACCGCTGACCACGACGGGAACCCCGTCGACGGTGTCGGGCAGGTCCGGGTGGTCGGTCTCGTCGACCACGTTGACCTTGACGGCCCAGTCGCCTCCGGCGCGGGTCAGGCCGATGCCGTTGACCCGTGGGTCACCGGCGACGAGGCTCCTGACCTGCGCCTTGGCCGCACGGGCCACGTTCGCGTCCGGGGAAGTGGACTGGCTCACACCACCAGTGTCGCACCGAGCGCGTTCAGCACAAGGCCGATCGGGTTGCAGAACGTGAGGCCGGCGCCGTTGTCCCCGCCGCGCTCGCTACCCGCGAAGAGCAGCCCGACGGCCTCGCGGGTGTCCGGCCGGTAGACCAGCGACCCGGAGTCACCCCCCGCCGAGAACGCGCCGCTCGCCCCGGTGACCTCGATCTGGCCGTCGAAGCTGACGACGCCGACGGGGTACTGGACCGCCACGTCGTCGAGTTCGATGGCGCTGATCCGGCCCTTCGTCCAGCCCGTCGTGCGGCCCACCTTCTCGACGTCGACCTCGTCGTCGGGGTCGGCCCAGCCGGTGAGGCGACCCACGGGGTAGGTGAGGTCGACGCCCGAGGCGTCGGTCACGTCCTCGAGCAGGGCGATCGCGGCGTCGACGGTGTTCCCGCCGCCCGCGTCGAGGTGCACCGCGCGAGCGAGGCGCGCGACCCGGTCACCGGCCTTCCCGCCGTCGAACGGGCCGGGCTGCAGGACCGGGTCCTCGAGGGCGGCCTGGTCGGAGTTCGCGAGGACGTGGTTGTTGGACAGGACGTACAACCCGTCCGAACCCTCGATGGTCACGAACCCGCCGAGGGTTCCCGCCGTGACGTCCCGCTGTGCGATCGACAGCCCCGGGTGCAGCGGACGCACCTTGCGCTGCAACGCCTCCGGCGCCCACGTACCGGGTTCCGTCGGGGCGGTGAGGGCCTGCACGAGGCCGATCTCGCGGATGTCGAGCTCGGCCTGCGCCGCACCCGTGGTGAGCTCCCGCGCGCTGCCGGCCAGGGCCTCCCCGCGGCTGCCGGAGTAGCGGACGGCGAGCCCGTAGCGCGGTCCGTCGGCCCCCCGGCCGAGGACGCTGATCCCGACGCTGGCCACGCCCTGGGGCTGGGCGACCGCAGCCGACCGGATCGACCCGGCGAGCAGCCGGGCCTTGAGTTCACGAGCGTTGTCGATGTGCACGAGACGTCCCCCTGTTGTCGGTACCTGATCACCCGGCGAACCGGGACGAGCACACCGTGCCACCGCCCTCCGACACAACCCCCTCACCCGTGATCTTGCTGGGACTCCCCGCAAGATCACGGATCAGCGGAGGCCGGCGAGGGTTTCGGCCTTGGCGACGGCCCGCTCCACCGACGCGATCGACGCCGGGTCGAACGTCTCCGCGACCCGCACCATCGCGGCCGCCTCCGCGACCTGCGCGCACGCGGTCGCGGTCCGGGTGAGGGAACGGTGGACCTCCCCGGCCGCCCCGCCGGGGACGAGCAGCTGCGAGCTGGGGGAGTCGAGCTGGGCCTGCAGGCACCGGGCCCGCGCGGCCCGGGCCACGAGGTCCACCCGGGGGAGGAACTGCTCCAGCGCGTCCCGGGCGGGACCGGGCGGGGTGCCGTCGACGACCTGCTCGACCCGTCGCACCGCCCGCTCCACCCCGTGGTGGGCGCGCTGCCAGACGCCGTCCCCCAGGGGGTCCGGCGTCCGGCGCCAGAACGCGAGCTTCAGAGGTACTGCCCCGTCCCGGGCGGCTGGATGCGGGGCATGCCGTCGCCGCGCGGGGGGCCGGCGGGGTGCGGAGCCCCCGCCGGCAACGCCCGCCGCATCTCCTGCAGCTGCGCCTGCGCGGCCATCTGCTGGGCGACGAGCGCGGTCTGGATGCCGTGGAAGAGACCCTCCAGCCACCCGACGAGCTGGGCCTGGGCGATGCGCAGCTCGCTCTCCGAGGGCGTCTCACCCTCCGCGAACGGCAACGCGATCCGGCGCAGTTCCTCGACGAGCTCCGGGGCGAGACCGTCCTCGAGCTCGTTGATGGAGCGCTCGTGGATCTGGGCCAGGCGGCTGCGGCCGGCCTCGTCCAGCGGCGCCGAGCGCACCTCCTCCAGGAGCTGCTTGATCATGCTGCCGATGCGCATGACCTTCGCCGGCTGGGACACCATGTCGGCCGGTCCGGGCTCACCGTCCTCGGGCGGTTCGGCGATGCCCATGCCCTGCGGGGTCACCACCACGACGCGCGGTTCGGGGCCGTCGGTGGTCTCACGGGGGGCGTCGGGCGGGGTCGGGTCGCCCGGGAAGGAGGTGGAGTCGGTCGAACCGGGGAATCCGGAGGTGGAGTCGGACATGACCCCATCCTGCCCTCAGCCCCGCCGGTGCACCTCTCGCGGGAGGCTGCGGGCCGCGCTCAGCACCGTCAGCGCCACGACCGCCCCGGCCACGACGTAGGACGTGCGCAACGAGGCGTCACCGGCGTAGACCACGACGAGCGCCGCGGCGCAGGTCACCGGGACGACCAGCGACAGGGCCACCAGCCGGCCGCGCCGACGGTGGTCGCGGCTCGGCAGCACCTGCACCAGGCAGAGCACGATCGAACCGACCAGCGCCGAGGCGAGCACGTCACTGACCCGGTGCCAGCCGTCGGCGATGACGAAGGCCCCCATCGCGCCCGCGGCCGCCGCCCCCACCAACGCGACGGGAAACCGCAGCCAGCGCGGCGACGCCACCAGCAGCCCCAGCGCCAGCCCGAGCACCGCCGACGTGTGACCGCTGGGCAGGCTGTTCGAGGACGCCGCGTAGCTCTCCGCGAGGTGCGGACGTTCCAGCAGCACCAGCTTCAGCAGCTCGGTCAGCCCCAACGTCCCCGCCGCGACGACCAGGCCCTGCACGGCGCGCCCGGGACGTCCCCGGACCAGGGCCAGGACACCGATGGCGACGAAACCGAACACCAGGTGCTGCGGCTGCAGACGTTCCGCGAGGTGGAACGCCCGACCGAGCCAGCCGGCCGCGTCGCCCCGGGTCGCGAGGGCGTCGGTGTGCAGGTGGTTCTCGTGCAGCTGACCCGTCGCCGTCCGCACGCAGACGTAGTAGAGGACCCCGAGGGCCACGACCTGGCCCCACGCCCCGGCGAGCGCGACGAACGACCACGTCCGTCGCGCCCCGGGCGTGCGGGACGGGCTGTGCTGCTGCGAAGGCGCGGAGGTGACCACCCCTCCACTGTGCGGCACCCGCGACGGCGCTGCGCACCCGTGACGTGCAGGGAAGGTGAGCTTCCTGTGTCCTGCCGGGTCAGCGGGACGCGCGGTCCAGCGCCGAGAGTTCCTCGGCGTCCAGGACGAGGTCGAGGGCGGCCAGCAACGCCGGCAGCTGCTCGAGCGTGCGGGCGCTCGCGATCGGTGCGAGCACCGTCGGCTGCTGACGCAACCAGGCCAGCGCGACGCTCGCGACCTCGACATCGTGGGCGGCGGCTGCTGCGTCCAGCGCCGCGAGGACCTTCTCGCCCTTGGGTTCGTCGAGGTACTTCGCCGCCCCCGCCTGGCGCTGGGACTCGGCCAGCCGGCCGGGGCGGTACTTGCCGGTGAGGAAGCCCGACGCCAGAGCGTAGTAGGGGATGGCGGCGAGACCGTTGTCCGCCACGACCTTCGCCGCGTCGCCCTCGTACTCCGCGCGCTCCACGAGGGAGTAGTTGTTCTGCAGCGCGACGTAGCTCGCGAACCCCTCCCGGCGCGACGTCTCCAGCGCCTGCTCCAGGCGCGGGCCGGTGTAGTTCGAGGCCCCGATCGCGCGGACCTTGCCCGCCCGGACGAGTTCGTCGAACGCGCCGAGGGTCTCCTCGAGCGCGGTGTCCGGGTCGTCGGCGTGCGCCCAGTAGAGGTCGATCCGGTCGGTCTGCAGCCGCTGCAGCGACTCGTCGACGGCCGCCCGGATCGTGTCCGCGGCGAGGCCCTCGCGGTCGGGCTTCTTGCCGACCTTGGTGGCCAGCACGACCTGGTCGCGCTTTCCGGACTTCGCGAACCAGCTGCCGATGATCGTCTCGGAGATCCCGGCCCCGCCCGCCGACCAGGCCGAGTAGACGTCGGCGGTGTCGACGAAGTCGCCGCCCCCCTCGACGAAGGCGTCGAGCACCCGGTGCGACTCCGCCTCGTCGGCGGTCCACCCGAAGACGTTCCCGCCGAGGCTGAGCGGTCTCACGTCGAGTTCAGAGGTTCCGATGCGCGTCATGGGCCCAGGCAACCACCCACCACCGCACCCCGCACCCCGCGCCCCCACCCGATCCGTGATCTTGCAGGGATTCCCAGCAAGATCACGGATCGGGGTGGTGGTCAGAAGTCGGTGCTGGTGCTGAGGTCGCGCCAGACGTCCACCTCGGCCGCCCGCGCCTTGAGCACGCCGTCGATCGCGGTGACGGCGTCCGTCCCCAGGAAGATCGAGGCCGGGGCGTTCTCCGCCTCGGCGATCGCGATCATCGCCGCCGCCGCCTTCGCCGGGTCGCCCGGCTGCGTCCCGTGCGCGGTGTCGTTCTCCTTGCGGCGCTTGCCGGCCGTCTCCGCGTAGTCGCCGATCGCCTCGGCGGACTGCGTCAGCGAACGCCCCGCGAAGTCGGTGCGGAACCCGCCCGGCGCGACGATCGTCACCGAGATCCCCAGCGGGGCGAGCTCCTGGCGCAACGACCGCGACAACGCCTCCAGCGCCGCCTTCGCCGCCGCGTAGTACCCCGAACCGGGCGGCGCGACGTGCGCACCGATCGAGGAGATGTTCAGCACCGTCCCGCTGCGGCGGGCCCGCATGCCCGGCAGGACGGCCTTGAGCATCGACGCGGCCCCGAAGACGTGCGTCGCGAAGAGGCGCTGCACGTCGTCGTCGTCACCCTCCTCGACGGCCGCGCGGTAGCCGTAGCCCGCGTTGTTGACGAGGACGTCGATCGCACCGAACCGCTCCTCGGCCGCGCGGACGGCCGCGGCGACCTGGTCGGGGGAGGTGACGTCGAGGGCGAGGGCCAGCGCGTTGTCGGGCTTCGCGTCGGCGATGTCGGCGACCCGCGACACGTCACGAGCGGTGACGACGACGTTGTGACCGCGTTCGAGGACGGCCTGGGCGAGCGAACGCCCCAGGCCGGTGGAGCAACCGGTGATGAACCACGTGGACATGCCCCGACCTTCCCAGGGGTTCGCCCCTCCTGCCAGACCGCGGCAGGGCCCCCCTCCCGTGCGGTAGGAAGAGGAGGTGCCCACGCTCACCGAAGGCGGCAACGCTCCGCTGACCGCGACCTCCGTCCGCGCGCACGTCACCGGCCCGGTCGACGTCACCGCCCTCGTCGTCAGCGCCGACGGCAAGGTCGCCGGCGACGCCGACATGGTCTTCTTCAACCAGCCCACCGCCCCCGGCGTCCGCCTCGACGGGACGGCGCTCGCGCTCGACCTCACTGCGTTGCGCCCCGGGGCGGACAAGGTCGTCGTGGTCGCCAGCCCCGCCGCCGAGGGGGCCACCTTCGCCGGGACGGGCGTGAGCCTGCGGATCGAGGGGGCCGGGGAGGCGGTGGAGTTCACGCCCGCGCGGCTGGGGTCGGAGACCGTCGTCGTCCTCGCGGAGTTCTACCAGCGCGGCGGTGCCTGGAAGGTCCGCGCGGTGGGCCAGGGCTACGACAACGGTCTCGCCGGGTTGGCGGGCGACTTCGGGGTGGACGTCGACGACCCTGGGGCACCCGCGCCGGAACCGGTGGCCCCGAAGGTCTCCTTCACCAAGGGCGAGGACCGGCTCCCGGTCGAGATGCGCAAGAACCTCAACCTGCGCAAGGAGAAGGTCGCACTCGTCCTGACCAAGCACCGGATGACGGGGTTGCGCTGCCGGGTGATCGTGGTGCTCGACGTCTCCGGCAGCACGAGTTCGCTGTACCGCAAGGGCGTGTTCTCGCGCGCGGTCGAACGGGTCGCCCCCGTCGCGGCGCAGGTCGACGACGGCGCCGAGATGCAGGCCTGGGCGATGGGGGGCCGGGCGAAGCAGCTCGAGGACATCACCATCGCGACCCTGCCGCAGTGGATCGAGCGGTACACCAGCAAGCGCTACACCGAGGCCGAGGGCTGGAACAACGAGAAGGCCGCGATCGAGGACGTCGCCCGCTACGTCGCGAAGAACCGCCTCGACATCCCGACCCTCGTCCTGTTCTTCCACGACGGGGGCGTGACCGACAACCGCGGCACCGAGAAGGCGATCCGCGCCGTCGACCGCGAACCCGTGTTCTGGCAGTTCATCGGCATCGGGCGCAGCGACTACGGGATCCTCGAGAAGCTGGACACCCTCGAGGGCCGGGCGCACGACAACACGGGGTTCTTCGCCCTCGACGACCTCGACGCCGTCGACGACGCAGAACTCTACGACCGGATCCTGCAGGAGTTCCCGGCCTGGATGCGGGCCTACTACCCCGCGGGAGCGCCTGCGCTGCAGGGACTCAGCTGAGCACCGCGCGGTCGAGGTGGTCGAGGACCTCGGCCCACGCACCGCTCGGCAGGTCGTCGCGGTCGAGGCCGGCGCGCACGAGCCCGGCGAGTTCGGCGGCGGTCGGGGCGCTGCTCGCCCCGCCGAGCCGCTGCACCGAGACCGACCCGGCGAGGACGGCGAAGGCGACGGCGGTGCGCAGGTCCCAGCCCGCCGTGCGTGCTCCGCAGAAGGCGGCGACGAAGCAGTCGCCGGCGCCGGTGGGGTCGATCGCGGCGACGGGTGGGGCGAGGACCTCGCACCGTTCCCCGGTGCCCGCGTCGAGCGCGACGGCCCCGCGGGCCCCGCGGGTCACCACGACGACCCCGGTCCTGGCCGCCAGGGCCTCCAGGGCGTCGTCGGCGTTCCCCGTCCGGGTGTAGAGCCTCGCCTCGTCCTCGTTGGGGACGAACGCGTCGACGTCGGCGAGACGGTCGAGGGTCGCGGGGTCCCACCGGCCGGTGTCGTCCCAGCCCACGCCGCCGACGACGAACGTGCCGTGCGCGCGCAGGTCGCGGACCCAGGCCGGGATGCCCTCGGCGATCCCGACGTGGCAGGCCGCCACCCACGGCAACGGATGGGGCAGCGACTCGGGCAGCCAGGTGGCGCGTTCCTCGTAGGTGATGAAACTTCGGTCCGCGGCGTTCGTCAGCGCGACCGTGACGGCGGTGTGGGCGTCGGGGAGTTCCGCGAGCCAGTCGAGGCGGAGCCCGGGTTCGGCGCCGAGCTGGGCCCGCACCGCGCCGCCGAAGACGTCCGTCCCGACGGCCCCCACGAGGGCGGTCCCGAACCCGAGGCGGGCACCGGCGACGGCGCGGGTGGCCGTCCCACCGGCGGTCACGGTGAAACCGTCGGCAAACACCTCCGCCCCGGGCAGGGGTGCCTCCACCCCGGACATCACCAGGTCGCAGAACACCCGGCCACCGAAGACGAGGTCGAGCTCGGTCACGGGACACCCCTCGATTCACTGATCGTTCGTGCAGGTCGGTTCGCCAGAGACTAGTCAGGGATGCGCGTTCGGTCATATCCTCCCTGCGTGAACGAGCAACGAGGGGCTGTCGAGTGAAGCTGGCGATCCTGGGCGGGGGCGGCTTCCGGACCCCGTTCGTCTGGCAGGCGCTGCTGCGCGACCGGGGGTTCCCGCGCATCACGACCGTGACGCTGCAGGACACCAGCGAGGCGCGCCTCGCGGGCATGCGCGCCGTGCTGGAGCAGCTGTCCGAGGGCTTTCCCGATCCGCCGCGCCTGCAGACCACGACCGACCTCGACCGTGCCGTCGAGGGCAGCGACTTCGTCTTCGCGGCCGTCCGCGTCGGGGGGCTCGAAGGGCGCTGCGCCGACGAACGGGTCGCCCTCGACCTCGGGGTGCTCGGCCAGGAGACGACGGGTCCGGGCGGGCTCGCCTACGCCCTGCGCACCGTCCCGTTCATGCTCGACGTCGCGGAGCGGGTCAAGCGCCTCGCCCCGGACGCCTACTTCCTCAACTTCACCAACCCCGCCGGCATCATCACCGAGGCCCTCCAGGGCGTCCTCGGGGACAAGGCGCTCGGCATCTGCGACACCCCGTCCGGCCTCGGACGCCGGGTCGCCCTGCTCCTCGGCCACGACCCCGACCACGCCCGCCTCGACTACGTCGGCCTGAACCACCTCGGCTGGCTGCGACGGGTCGAGGTCGGCGGCCGGGACGTGCTCCCGGACCTGCTCGGGGACGACGGACTGCTGGCCCAGCTCGAGGAGCAGCACGTCTTCGGCGCCCCGTGGCTCAAGGCCTTCGGCGCCGTCCCCAACGAGTACCTCTACTACTGGTACCGCAACGCCGAAGCCGTCGCGCGCATCCGGGAGTCCGCGATGACCCGGGGGGAGTTCCTGCTCAAGACCCAGGGCGAGTTCTTCGACGCCCTCCCGCACGCGGGTTCCGGCGCCGCGAAGTTGTGGCGCGACACCGTCCTCGACCGCAGCGCGAGCTACATGGCCGAGGCCAAGGGCGGTGAGCAGGGCGCTCCCGAGAACCCCGAGCCGCCGGAGACCGACCCGTCCCAGCAGGGCTACGCCGGGGTGGCGCTGGCCGTCATGGCCGCCATCAGCCGCGACGAACCCTCGACCGCGATCCTCAACGTGCGCAACGGCTCGACCATCACCGGACTGCCGGCCGACGCGGTCGTCGAGGTCCCCGTGGCCGTCGACGGCAGCGGGGTCCGCCCGTTCGCGACGCCGGCCCCGGACCTGCACCAGCTGGGGCTGATGCAGCAGGTGAAGGCCGTCGAACGCCACGTCATCGCGGCCGCCGTCCACGGTGACCGCTCCGAGGCGTTGCTGGCCTTCGCGACCCACCCGCTGGTCCGTTCCACCGACGTCGCGGAGAAGCTGCTCGCCGGCTACGTCGAGCGGATCCCCGAGGTCGCGGCCGTGTTCGACCGTCCCTGAGCCGGCCCTGATCCGGCCCTGAACCAGCCCCCCGCCGCGCCCAGAAACTCATCGAGGAGAAACCCCGTGCACGACGACCTGACCCTGGTCGAGGGGCGCGTCCACCGCGTCCTGACCCACCGCATCCGTCCCGCCGTCCACTCCCACCGGGTGCCGATGACCCTGTCGGCCTGGCTGGTGCCGGACGAGCCGGTCCCGGCCACCGAGGCCGTCGCCGCACTGGCGGCCGGGGAGTTCGGCGGGTTCGAGATCGGCACGACGTGGGGCCGGCCGTGGTCGACGACGTGGGTGCGCGCGCAGGCCGAGGTCCCCGCGGAGTGGGCCGGTCGCCGGGTCGAGGCCCACTTCGACCTGGGTTTCGTCGGCGACTGGCCGGGCAACCAGGCCGAGGCGCTGGTCCACACCCTCGACGGCGTCCCGATCAAGGGGGTCGCCCCCGACAACCAGGTCGTGCCCGTCGTCCGCGACGCGCAGGGCGGGGAGACCGTCGACTGGCTGCTCGAGATGGCCGCCAACCCCGACGTCATGGCCGACGACATGAAGCCGACCCCGTTGGGGGACAAGGCGACCGCAGGCGAGAAGCACCTCTACACGATGAAGGTCGCCGACCTCGTCGTCCTCGACGAGGAGGTGTGGATGCTGGCCGTGGACGTCGAGGTCCTCGACGACCTCATGCGCCACCTCCCCGGGAACGAACCCCGCCGCTACGAGATCGCCCGCGCCCTCGACCGCGCGCTGGACGCCCTCGACCTCGACGACGTCTCGGGCACCGCGACCGCGGCCCGCGCGCAGCTCGCGGACGTGCTGTCCTCCCCGGCCGTGCGCAGTGCCCACACGCTGTCCTCGGTCGGCCACGCCCACATCGACTCGGCGTGGCTGTGGCCGCTGCGCGAGACGAAGCGCAAGACGTCGCGCACGTTCGCCAACGTCACCGCTCTGGCGCAGGAGTACCCGGAGTTCGTCTTCGCCTGCTCCCAGGCCCAGCAGTACGCGTGGGTGAAGGAGCGTTCGCCCGAGGTCTACGCCCGCATGCAGGCCGCGGCCCACGCCGGGCAGTGGGTCCCCGTGGGGGGCATGTGGGTCGAGGCCGACGGGAACCTGCCCGGGGGTGAGGCCCTCGTCCGCCAGTTCGTCACCGGCAAGTCCTTCTTCCGCGAGGAGTTCGGCGTCGACTGCAAGGGCGTGTGGCTGCCCGACTCCTTCGGCTACTCCGGCGCCTACCCGCAGATCGCCCGCCTCGCCGGGATGGAGTGGTTCCTCACCCAGAAGATCTCCTGGAACCAGACGAACAAGTTCCCGCACCACACCTTCCGCTGGGAGGGCATCGACGGGTCGCAGATCTTCACCCACTTCCCGCCCGTCGACACCTACAACGCGATCTTCTCCGCCGAGGAACTGACGCACGCCGTCGCGAACTACTCCGAGAAGGGCCGCGGCACCCGGTCCCTCGCGCCGTTCGGCCACGGTGACGGCGGTGGCGGCCCCACCCGCGAGATGCTGGAACGGGCCCGGCGCTTCGCCGACCTCGAGGGTTCGCCCAAGGTGAAGGTCGAGGACCCGAACCGGTTCTTCGCCGACGCCCGCGCGGAGTACCCCGACGCCCCCGTCTGGGCGGGGGAGCTCTACCTGGAACTGCACCGGGCGACGTACACCAGCCAGGCCCGCACCAAGGCGGGGAACCGCCGCAGCGAGCACCTGCTGCGCGAGGCGGAACTCTGGGCGACGACGGCCGCGCTGAACGTCCCCGGCTACGCCTACCCCCACGCCGAACTCGACCGGCTGTGGAAGATCGTCCTGCTGCACCAGTTCCACGACATCCTCCCCGGCTCCTCCATCGCCTGGGTGCACCGCGAGGCCGAGGCGACCTACGGGCAGGTCCGCACCGACCTCGAACTGCTCACCACCGAGGCCGTGACCGCGCTGGGCACCGGCTCGCGGGTCCTGCTGAACACCGCCCCGCACGAACGGACCGACGTCGTCGACGGCGCCCTCGTCCGGGTGCCGGCCTCCGCCGCCGTGGTCCTCGCCGACGCGGGCGCGGACGTCGAGGTCCCCGTCACCGTGCAGGCGCAGGACGGGGTCACGACCCTGGCCAACGGCACCCTCACGGTCGTCGTCGACGCCGACGGGTTGCTGTCCTCCGTCGTCGACGAGGTCAACGACCGCGAGGTCCTGGCCCCCGGGACCCGCGGGAACCTGCTGCAGCTGCACAGCGACTTCCCGAACAACTGGGACGCGTGGGACGTCGACCAGCACTACCGCAACCGGGTCGTCGACCTCGTCGCGGCCGACGAGGTGAGCGTGGTCGAGGACTCCCCGCTGCGGGCCCGCGTCCGCGTCGTGCGCACCGTGCGGAACTCGCGCATCGTGCAGGAGTACGTGCTGAGCGCCGGGTCCGACCGCCTCGACGTGCACACCGAGATCGACTGGCACGAGCAGGAGAAGTTCCTCAAGGCGGCCTTCCCGCTCGACCTGCACGCGGCGGTCAGTTCCTCGGAGATCCAGTTCGGCCACGTGCAGCGCTCCACGCACACCAACACCAGCTGGGACTACGCCCGGTTCGAGACGGCCATGCACCGCTGGGTCCACGTCGCCGAACCCGGCTACGGGGTCGCGGTCGCCAACGACGCCACCTACGGACACGACACGACCCGCGCCGCCCGCGAGGACGGCGGGTCCACCACGACGGTGCGGCTCTCCCTCGTCCGCGGCCCACGGATGCCCGACCCGCAGGCCGACCAGGGTGCGCACGTCCTGTCGTACTCCCTCGTCCCGGGAGCGCGGATCGCCGACGCCGTCCGCACCGGCTACGACCTGAACCTGCCGCTGCGCGTCGTCGACGGCCCGGCGGAACTCCCCGCCGCACCGGTCACCGTCACCGGGTCCGGCGCCACGCTGGAGGCCGTGAAGCTCGCCGAGGACGGTTCCGGCGACGTGATCGTCCGGATCTACGAAGCGTGGGGCGCCCGCGCCAAGGGGGAACTGCGGACCTCGTTCGACCTCGCCGAGGTCACCGTCGTCGACCTCCTCGAGGACCCTGCGCAGGACGGGACTGCGGCCGCGCGGGGGATCGCCTCGCTGCTCGAGGACGGGAGCGTCGGCTTCGCCCTGCGCCCGTTCGAGGTCCTCAGCCTGCGGTTGGCCCGCGCGTGAGCCACGGACAGCCCCCGGTGTGGCTCGACCCCGAGCACGTCGGCCGCCGCCGGGAACCGCTGTCGACGCTGCGTCGCGCCGTCCCCGACGACGGTGCGACCTGCGTGGACCTCGACGGTGACTGGGAGTTCCAGCTGCGCCCGCGCCCCGACGCGGCTCCGGGGGAGCGGTGGCTGACGGCGCAGGTCCCCGGCTGCTGGACCACCGAACCCTCGCTGTGGGGTGAGGTCCCCGACCCGCCCTGGTACACCAACGACCAGATGCCGTGGCCGGACCTGCCGCCGACCCCGCCGACGGAGCACAACCCGACGGGGGTCTACCGGCGTTCCGTCGAGGTTCCCGCCGCGTGGGCCGGGCAGCGGGTGCTGCTGCACGTCGGTGCGGCGGAGAGCGTCCTGCTCGTCCGGGTCGACGGCCACGACGTCGGCAGCAGCACCGACTCCCACCTGGCCGCGGAGTTCGACGTCAGCGCGTGGGCCGCGCCCGGTGCGAGCGTGCAGGTCGAACTCACCGTGGTGAAGTGGTCGGCCGCGACGTTCGTCGAGGACCAGGACCAGTGGTGGCACGGGGGCCTCACCCGTTCGGTGCGGTTGGTCACCCGACCCCTGTTGCACCTGTCCGACGTCCGCACCGTGGCCCGGGCCGACGGTCGCCTCGACGTCGACGTGCGGGTCGGTTCCGACGCGGGTCGACTGCCCGACGGATGGCGGGTCGCCGCCCGGTTGGCGGGTTCCGAGCTCGCCTTCGACGCCGCAGCGCACGCCCGCGACCTCGACGACGAGCGGATCTCCCTCTACCGGGGCCGGGCCCGCTTCGCGGGACTCTTCCCCGGGATCGCGACGTGGACCGCGGAGACGCCCGTCCTGCACGAGCTGACCGTCGAACTGCGCGACGCCACGGGGGCCCTCGTGGACTCCGTGGTGCAGCGGGTGGGTTTCCGGACCGTCGAGGTCATCGGGGCGGACCTGCTGGTGAACGGCCGCCGGATCTTCGTGCGGGGGATGAACCGCCACGACCGCGATCCGCTCACCGGCCGGGTCGTCACCCGCGAGCAGGTGCGCGAGGAGCTGCTGACGCTCAAGCGTTTCGGGTTCAACGCGGTGCGGACCTCGCACTACCCGAACGACCCGGTGTTCTACGACCTCACCGACGAGCTCGGGTTCTACGTCGTCGACGAGGCGAACGTCGAGTCCCACGCCTGGGCCCACGAGATCTGCGACGACCCCGCCTACCTGCCGGCGTTCACCCAGCGCGTGGGGCGCATGGTGCGCCGCGACCGGAACCACCCCAGCGTCATCATCTGGTCGCTGGGCAACGAGAGCGACTACGGCGCCAACCACGACGCCGTCGCCGCCTGGATCCGTCGCGACGACCCGACCCGGCCCGTCCAGTACGAGGGGGCGATCAAAGACGACTGGAACGCGGGGTTCGCCGCGAGCGACATCGTCTGCCCCATGTACGCGCACATCGGGCAGATGGTCGACCACGTCACCCAGAACCCGCCGATCCGGCCCGTGATCCAGTGCGAGTACTCCCACGCCATGGGCAACTCCAACGGGTCGCTGGCGGAGTACTGGCAGGCCATCGAGTCGCTGCCCGGTCTGCAGGGCGGGTTCGTCTGGGAGTTCGCCGACCACGGCATCCTGCAGCGCAGCGCCGACGGCCTCCCGGCCGGTCGGGCGGGAGCGGGGGCGTTCGCCGACGGCGTCCCCGCCGAGGGTTTCCGCTGGGCCTCCGGCGGCGACTTCGGCGACACCCCCAACGACGGGGCCTTCTGCCTGGACGGGATGACGTTCCCGGACGGCACCGCGAAACCCGCGATGTTCGAGCACCGTGAGCTGAGTTCCCCCGTCCGGTTGTCCGTCGTGGACGGTGACGTCCGGATCCGCAACGCCCTCGACTTCTCGGGTCTGGGTCACCTGCGGGCGCAGTGGCGCCTCGACGCGACGGACGGGACCTCGCTGACGGTTTCCGCCGTCCTGCCCGACCTCGCCCCCGGGTGCAGCGCCGTCGTCGCCCTCCCCGCCGAGGTCGTCGCGGCCGGGAGCGGCGAGCGGTGGCTGCAACTGCTGCTCAGCCAGGCCGCGGACACCCCGTGGAACCCGGCCGGGGCCGAGGTGAGCCGTCCGGCCGTGCGGTTGGCCGACGTCGCGGTGGCGCAGGACGCCGTCTGGTCCCCGGCGTCCGTGGACGAGGAGGGACGGGTCTCCTTCCCCGGTCTCCCGGGCCGTCCGGAACTCACGCTGTGGCGCGACCCGACCGACAACGACGTCATCGCCGGTGACGCCGAACGGTGGATCGCCGCCGGCCTCGAGCAGACCGGGGCCGTCGTGGAGAGCGTCCGGGCGGACGGTGACGCGACCGTCGTCGTCTCCCGGCTCAAGACCGCCGTGGGCGACGTCGTGCACACCCAGCGGTTCCGGGTGGCCGGCGACGTCCTGGGCTGCGAGGACACCGTCGAGGTCCCCGAGGGCCTCGACGACCTGCCCCGCATCGGGGTCCGGCTCGTCCTCCCCGTCGCCGACGTGGCCCGCTGGTTCGGGACCGGTCCGTGGGAGACCTACCCCGACCGCTGCACCGCCCCGACCGGCTGGCACGAGCTGCCGGTGGCCGGGCTCGGAGTGCCCTACGTGCGCCCGCAGGAGAACGGTGGCCGCACCGGCGTCCGCGAACTCCACCTGGGTGGGGTGCGGTTCTCCTTCGACCAGCCGGTGCACGCCACGGTGACGGCTTCCGGCGTCACCCTCGACGTGCGTCACCGCGGTCTCGGATCAGCGTCGTGCGGTCCGAACGCGCTGCCGCAGTTCCGGATCGGCGCGGGGACGCACGCGTGGTCCTGGAGCGTGCGGGCGCGGTGAAACTGCTGCTCATCGGCCTCGACGGGGTCCGGGTCGACCTCGCCCTGCCGGACGTCGTCGCCGCGGACCCGGGGTTCGCCGAGCCCGACCACCCGGGCGACCCCCGGTTCGCGGCGTCCGGTCCGCCACCGGAACTCGCCCCCGGGAACCCCGGCGCACCGGTCGCGCCGACGCTGGAGCGCCTCGCCGCCGGGGGCCGGGTGGTCCCGGTGTGGATGACCCCGCCGACGGACTCCGGTCCCGGGTGGGCGTCGTTGCTGACGGGCACGACCCACGAGGAGAACAACGTCTGGTGGAACGAGTTCGTCGGTCACCGGCTCGCCCGCTGCCCCGACCTGCTCTCCCGGGTGTTCTTCGCCGATCCGCGGGCCCGCACCTTCGCCGCGTCGACGTGGGCCGGGCTGGTCGACCCGAGCGGTCCGGGGCCGGTGGTCCACACCCGGCCCGACCAGCACGTCGGGGGCCAGCACCAGCTGTTCGCGGCCACCGACTTCGGTGACGGGTGCCGTTCCGCGGACCGGCAGGTGCGCAGCCGCGCGGCGTGGGTCCTGAACCACGAGGGACCCGACGCCGCGTTCGTGTACTTCGAGGGTGTGGACGAGGCCGGTCACCGGTACGGCTCGTCCGGGGCGGAGTACCTCGAGGCGCTGCGCACCGTGGACGAGCACGTCCGGTTCCTCGTGAAGGCCGTCGCGGAACGGGTGGAGCAGCTGGGTGAGGACTGGCTCGTCGCCGTGACGACCGACCACGGGCACAAACCCGAGGGCGGTCACGGTGAGGACGAGACGGTCGTCCGCCGTTCGTTCCTGCTCGTCCACCGCCTCGGCGGCGCGGTCCCCGCGGTGGTGGCCGACGCCACGACGTTGCGCAGCCACGAGGTGGCGCCGCTGCTGCTGGCGGCGGTCGGGGTGGTGCCCGGGGAGTTCCGGGCCGGGCACCCGGTCGGGCAGGTGCGTGACGTCGCGTCGATCGGGCCGACGCGCGACCTGCGCTACGAGTGGTGAACGACCTCGCGCGTGACCTCGCGCGCGACTTCGACGGTGACCCCGCCGAGACCGAGCGCCTCGCTCGTCCGGGTTTCCGGGGCCACGTCCGTGATGAGGTGGTGGTAGGCGCCGACGTCGCAGACGGTCGCCGTGCCGCTGCCGGGGAACTTCGAGGAGTCGGCGAGCATGACCACCTCGTCCGCGGCGGCGATCATCGCGCGTTTCACGGGGACCTCGTCGGTGACGGTGTCCACCGAGTGGCCGCTGCGGCGGATGCCGCTCGTCCCCAGGAGCAGGACGTCGGCGCGCACCTGGCGCAGGCTCTCCTCCGTGAGGTAGCCCACCAGGGAGCGGTGGGCCGGGCGCACCGCGCCGCCGAGCAGCACGAGGTCGACGGTGGGGTCGTCGACGAGTTCGGTGAAGACGGCCAGGTTCCGGGTGATGACGGTGAGGGGACGGCCGTGCAGGTAGCGGGCCACCCGGCCCACCGTCGTCCCGATGTCGAGCAGGACGGACTGGCCGTCCCCGATGCGCGCGGCCGCGGCGCGGGCTATGGACTCCTTGTGGTCGGCCTGCCGGTCGACGAGGTCGGCGTAGACGTCGTCGCGCAGGTCGACGGGTCGTGCCCCGCCGTGGACGCGCTTCAGCAGGCCGGCGTCGTCGAGCTTCACCAGGTCCCGGCGGATGGTGGCCTCCGACAGGCCGAGGCGGTCCACCAGTTCCGACACCGTGGCCGGTCCCTGGTTGCGGACGACCTCGACGATCGCTTCGCGTCGCTCCTTCGCTTGCACGTTCGACAGAATACCTTGCGCGTTCGCGCATGTGGCAAGTACCGTTCGCGCAATCTCGTCGATGAGAGTCGCGGCAGTTGCGCGATCGCTCACGATGATCAGACGTCGAGAAGGGTCTCGCCATGCTGCTTTCCCGTCGCAACCTCCTCCTCGGTTCGGGGCTGGCGGCCCTGGGGGCCGGGGCCCTCTCCGCCTGCTCCACCAGTGCCGGCAGCTCCGGCGGTGGAGGCTCCTCGAGCGGCCTCGGCCTCTGGTACTGGAACGGTGGCCTGAGCGACAAGGTCGTCGAGGCGGCCAAGACGCAGTTCCCCAAGGACGACATCAAGCCCAACAAGGTCGGCGGCGACTTCAAGCAGAAGCTGCAGACCACCCTCACGGGTGGTTCCTTCATCCCGCAGGTCACGGGCGTCAAGGGCGAGGACATGCCCTACTTCCGCTCCGTGGCGGACAAGTTCACCGACCTCAACCAGTTCGGCGTCAAGGACATCGCGTCGACGCAGCTGGCCTGGAAGTGGTCCGAGGCGCAGACCCAGGACGGCAAGCAGCTCGGGTTCCCGATCGACATCGGCCCCACCGCCATGTTCTACCGCAGCGACATCCTGGCCCAGGCCGGCCTGCCGACGGACCCCGCAGCGGTCGCCGCGGCCACCTCGACGTGGGACGACTTCTACGCCTTCGGCCAGGAGCTGCACGGCAAGGTCCCGGCCAGCTTCCCGGTCCCGCAGCTGGCGAACGTCTTCCAGATCGTCGTCGGTCAGCTCTCCCAGCGCTTCGTCAGCGAGGACAACACCTTCACGGGCGACAGCGACGAGATGAAGCAGGCCTGGGACACCACGGTCAAGGCGCAGACGCTGGGCCTCAACGCCAACGTCGCGCAGAGCCTGGAGGCCTCGACCGCCTCGGGTGTCGTGGCCATGGACCTCGGCGCCGCCTGGCACGCCCTGGACATCAAGCTCGCCGCCCCCGACACCAGCGGCAAGTGGATGGTGCGAACAACCCCGTCAAGCCCACCAACTTCGGTGGCTCGTTCCTCACGATCCCGTCGGCGACCAAGGACAAGCAGGCCGCCTTCGACGTCATCAAGTGGATCCTCAGCTCCGACAACCAGGGTCAGGCCTTCACCGACGCGAGCATCTTCCCCGCCGACCCGGCCGCCTGGGAGCTGGCCGCGCTCACCGGCGGCGACGAGTTCTTCAGCGGGCAGAAGACCATCGACATCTTCGGCCCGGCGGGCAAGGAGGTCCCCTCCCAGTACGTGTCGGCGTCCGACTCGGCCATCCAGGCCGCCTACCTGAACGAGCTGACCAACGTCGAGGCCAACGGCAAGGACCCCGCCCAGGCCTGGACCGACGCCGTCTCCTCGGCCAAGGACATCGCCCAGCGGCAGGGCGTGAAGTGAGTTCCACCAGCCTCGACCGAGGGTTCCGGCGCAGCCGCTCCCGACCTCCGGGTCAGACGCCGGCGAAGACCGGTGCCCGGCGGAACCCGTGGCGCTTCTGGCCGCAGTACGTCGCGGTGAGCCCGTTCTTCCTGATCTTCGCGGCGTTCGGGCTCTTCCCGCTGGGGTTCTCGGCGTGGCTGGCGTTCCACCGCTGGGACGGGGTCAACCCGGTCACGTTCGCCGGTCTGGACCAGTTCCGGTTCCTGCTCGAGGACGCGACGTTCCGCAAGGCCGTCGTCAACACCATCATCATCTGGATCATGGCCACCGTGCCCATGCTCGTGATGAGCCTGGCCCTCGCGGCCATGCTCAACGCGGTGAAGCGGTTCCGGACCTTCTACCAGGTCGTCCTGTTCCTGCCCTCCGTCACCTCGATCGTCGCCATCGCCATCTTCTTCAAGGCGATCTTCAACAACCAGGTCGGTGTCGTGAACCAGGTGCTCGAGGGCATCGGGCTCCCGGGGGTCGAGTGGCTCAACGGCTACTGGACGATCAAGATCGTGCTGGCGACCCTCATGACCTGGCAGTGGGTCGGGTACAACGCGATCATCTACTTCGCCGGTCTGCAGGCGATCTCCACCGAGGTCTACGAGGCCGCGAAGATCGACGGTGCCGGGGCGTTGCGCACCTTCTGGTCCATCACCGTCCCGCTGCTGCGCCCGATCATCCTGTTCACGGTCGTCGTCTCGACGATCGGGGGGATGCAGACGTTCGCCGAACCGCAGGTCATGTTCGGGTCCAACGCCTCCATCAACCCCAACAGCGGCGGACCGGGCCAGGCCGGTCTGACCATGGTCCTGTACTTCTACCAACAGGCCTTCAACAACAACAACTACGGCTACGGCGCCGCCATCGCCTACGGGGTGTTCGCCGTCATCGCCGTGTTCGCCGTGCTCAACTGGCGCCTGACCGCCCGTTCGGAGAAGTGATCGAGATGGTTGCGCAGAACACGCTCACGGCCCGTGGCCGGGACACCGGCGGCGCCCCCGCCCGCAGGAACAAGGGCGTCAGGAACTCGGCGAAGTGGGCTCACCTCCCACTGGTGCTCGCCACCCTGCTCCTCCTGTTCCCGTTCTACTGGACCGTGGTCATGGCCACGAACACCAACGCCGACTACTACCTCACCCCGCCCAAGGTGGTCCCCGGCACGCACCTGCTGGAGAACATCGGCTCCGTGCTGACGAGCATCAACTTCTTCGGGTCGATGGCCAACACCGCCATCGTCGCCGTGTCAGTCACGGCGCTCGTGCTGTTCCTGGACTCGATGGCGGCGTTCGCCTTCGCCAAGTACGACTTCCCGGCCAAGAAGTTCCTCTTCGGCCTGATGCTGGCGTTCTTCATGGTGCCCGCCCAGCTCTCGACGGTGCCGCAGTACATCACCATGACCCACATCGGCTGGGTCGGGACCCTGCAGGCGCTCATCGTCCCCGCGGCCGCCAACGCCTTCGGGATCTTCTGGATGCGGCAGTACATCTCCACGGCCATCCCGGACGAGATCCTGGACGCCGCCGTCGTCGACGGGTGCGGGTTCTTCCGCCAGTACGTCCTCATCGTCCTGCCGGTCATCCGGCCCGGCCTGGCGTTCCTCGGCATCTACACCTTCGTCGCGGCGTGGAACGACTACGTGTGGCCGCTGATCGTCCTCATCAACCCGGACATGCTGACGTTGCAGGTGGCGCTGTCGCAGCTGAACGCCACCCGGAACACCGACTACGCCGTGGTCATGGCCGGGGCCCTGCTCGCGATCGTGCCGCTCATCGTCGTGTTCCTCGCCTTCTCCCGGCAGTTCGTCGCCGACTCCGTCAAGGGCGCGGTGCGCTGATGGCAGGAACCGTCCTGCGGGCCGCCCGGCCCGAGGACCGGGACGAGGCCGAGGCGCTGGCGGGCGCGGCGTTCTCCGCCGACCCACCCCGACCCGGGTCCGAGGTGGCGGGAACGTCGGAGGTGCTCCGTCGCGTCGCCGAGGACCCGGCCGACGGCCGGTTGCTCGCCACCTCGACGGCCCGGCTCTGCGGGCAGTGGTGGGGAGGGCGCCGGGTTCCCGCCATCGCCCTGGGCGGGGTCGCGGTGGACCTCACCGCACGGGGCCGAGGTGTCGGTCGCGCCCTGCTGACCGACACCTTCGACGCGGCCCGGGCCGCGGGGGCGTCGCTGGTGGCACTCATCCCCTCCACCCACGGGTTCTACCGGAAGGCCGGCTGCGGGATCGCCGGTCGCCGGTCGGTCTACGCCATCGACACCCACGAACTGCGCACCCTGCCCCGTCCGGCCGACGCACCGGCCTACCGCCGGGCGACGTCCGACGACGTTCCCGCCGTCGCCGCGCTCGTGGCGGCGCACGCGGCCCGGACCAACGGTGTGCTCGAGCACGACGCGTCCACCGGGTCCGCCGTGCAGTACGTCGCCGTCCGCGACGGCGTGGTGGTCGGCTGGTGCGCGCTGGGGCGGCGAGCCTCCGAACGCGGGAACTACACCGTCACCGTGCTCGACCTGGTGGGCGCGGACCCCGCCACGGAACTCGCCCTCTGGCGCGACCTGGTCGCCGACGAACCCAGCGCCCGCCAGGTCCACGCCCTGCTCCCGCCGGGCAGCCTGCTGGAGCACCACCTGCCCCGCCAGACCGAACCCGTCGAGGACGCGACCTGGATGCTGGGTCTGCTCGACGTCCCCGCCGCGCTGGCCGGTCGCGGCTACCCGCGCGGGGTGCGGACCCGGCTGACGCTGGACGTCGGTTCCGACGTCTGGACCCTCGACGTCGCCGACGGTTCCGCCCGGGTGGCGGCGGGCGCGCAGCCGGGCCCCCGGATCCGGTTCGACCTCGCCGACCTCGCCTCCGTCTACGCCGGCCACCTCGACCCGCTGAGTGCCCACCACGCGGGTCTCCTCGAGGGGGACGAGGCCGCCGCGGAGTCGCTGCGCACGCTGTTCGCCGGTCCGCCGGCCGTCCTCGCCCGACCCTTCTGAACCGCTGGAGAGACCCGTGACACTGCGCTGGGGAGTCCTCGGACTCGGCACCATCGCCCGGGCGGTCCACCTGCCGCTCATCGCCCGCCTGCCCGGGCACGAACTCGTCGCGCTCGCCGACCTCGACCCGGACCGCAGCGCGGAACTCGCCGTCCGGTACGGGGCCCGCGCGCTCGACGCCGCCGGGTTGTTCGCGGCCGACGACGTCGACGCGGTCCTCGTCGCCACCCCCGGGCGGCACGCCGCGCACGCGGTGACGGCGCTGCGCGCCGGGAAGCACGTGCTCGCCGAGAAACCCTTCGCCCTCTCCACCGACGAGGCCGAGGCGGCCGCGGACCTCGCGGCGTCCACGGGCCTGACGTTGCAGGTCGGGTACATGAAGGTGCACGACCGCGCCGTGACGACGGCGGTGGAGGCCCTGCCGGAGATCGGGGACGTGCGCCTCGTCCAGATCAGCGTGCGCCACCCCGTCGACGGCCCCCAGGTCGACCACCTCCGACTCAGCGCACCCGGCCCGCTGCCCGCGGGTGCCGCGGAACTCATCGCGGCCGACGACGCCGCCGAGAACCGCGCGCTGGACGTCTCCGTCGGGGCGGACGCCTCGCCCGCCGTGCGTCGGTTGTTCCGCTCGGTGCTGTGCGGTTCCGTGGTCCACGAGTTCTCGCTGCTGCGCTCCCTGGGTTTCGGTCTGCCGACGTTCGACCACGCCGACCTGCTGGCCTGGGAGGGCGGTGCCCCGCCCACGGTGTTCGCGACCGGCAGGTTGGAGAGCGGTGCCCGGTTCGTCCTGGACTGGGCGTGGACCCCCGACCGCCCGGACTACCGCGAGACCGTCCGCATCACCGGTTCCGCCGGCGACGTCGAGATCGGGGTGGCGCCGCCGTACCGCCTCGACGCGACCTCCATCGTCACCGTGGTCTCCCCGCACGGTGAACGTCGCCCGGTGCTGCCGGCCGACGGGGCGTTCCAGCGCCAGCTCGAGTCCTTCGCCGACGCTGTCGGGGGCGGAACCCCGCACCCCCACGCGGGGGTCGAGGGCGCGCTCGCCGACCTGCGGTCGATGCAGCAGCTCCTGGCGGTCCTCCCGTGACCCCGTGGATCGCCAGTGCCCCGGTGAGCTTCGGGGTCTGGGGGCCGCACGTCGGCCCGGCCGACGGGGACGGGAACGACCTGCTGGCCGCCATGGCCGCGGCCGGGTACCGGGGGAGCGAACTCGGCCCGACGGGCTACCTCGGCGACCCCGACCGGACCGCCGACCTCTTCGCCGCGCACGGACTCGTCCCGGCCGGCGTCTACGTCGGCCTGGAACTCGCCGCGGGACGGTGGAACGAGGAGGCGCGGGCGGGTTTCCACCTCGCCTGCGCCACCCTGCGGGCGACGGTGGACCGGAGTTCCGTCCCCGGTGCGCCCCCGGCGCCGATCGTCCTCGCCGACGACGGCGCCCCCGGCCTCGACGCGCCGCGGAACCCCGCCGACCGGTCCTCCGGACTGGACGACACCGCCTGGGCGGCAGCGGTCCGGGTGCTCACCGAGGCCGCCGCGATCTGCGCCGACCACGGCCTGCCGACGACGTTCCACCCGCACCTGGGGACCTTCGTGGAATCGGAGTGGGAGGTCGAGCGCCTGCTCGCGACCACGGACCTCACCGTCGTCCTCGACACCGGTCACGCCCTGCTGGCCGGCACCGACCCGGTGGCGGCGGTGACGGCGTGGGGTTCCCGCGTCGACCACGTCCACCTCAAGGACGTCCGCCTCGAGCCCCTGCGCCGGGCGCGGGCCGCAGGGCCCGTCCCGTTGCGGTCGTGGTGGTCGGAGGCGAACGTGGTGTTCGGTCAGGGCGACGTGGACCTGCCCGGCGTCGTGACGGCCCTGCAGCGCAGGGACTACGCGGGATGGCTCGTGGTGGAACAGGACGTCGCCCCGCACGGCGGGCCGCAGCTCGAGGAGTTCTGCGACGACCAGCAGCACAACCTCGACACCCTGACGGCGATGGTGTCGCAGGACGCTCGCTGACCCGGACGGCGTCCTTCCGGATCGCCTGACGGGCAGCGTCCACCGGGGAGGTCAGCGGCCCCGGAACGGACGGCCGCCCCGTGGAGTCGTCGCGCCACCGCGCACTGCGGCAGGCGGTGGACCGTCTCGCCCTCGGCGGCAGACCTCTCTCCCGCTGAGCGTCACCCGGCGGTGAGGGTGCCGTCGGCGCCGGCCACCACGTCCGCCCGGTAGACGATCGGGCCGCACCCGTTCCCGTTGACGTCGACGCGGTGCAACGTCGCCTCACCAGTGGCGTCGAACACGACGGAACCGACGGTGTCCGCGACCCGGAGGCTGACGTCGACCGTCCCCTCCCTCGTCAGCGTCTCGTCGTCGACGCCGACGAAGCCGCTCCCGACCCCGACCTGCTCCTCGGTGCAGACCTCTCCCACGCAGGCGCGCACCGACGTCGGGTCGGTGAGGGTCAGTCCGCTCAGGTCGAAACCCGCTCCGGAGGAACCACCCATCACGGTGCAGGCGCGCGACTCGGTGGGGGAGCACGCGCCGAGGAGCGCCACCGCCAGGAGCGGGACCGGCGACCACCGGGTCACGGGAGGACCTCGACGACGTCCCCGCCGCACCGCGCGGCGGCCGCCGCCCCCGCCTCACCGAGGACCGCCACCGGGTCGGGTACCGGGTCGGCCCGGGTGCGCACCTCGTCCCCGATCCCGATCCGCGTCCCGTCGGCCAGGACGACCTGCTGGGCGTCCCCGTCCCAGCCGGAACCCTGCGGCCAGACCAGCACCGCCGCGTCCGAGACCAGGCACCCGTCGTGCAGTTCGACGACGTCGCGGCGGGTCGACGCGTCGCGCGGGCCGGGGGGTTCGGCGCCCGCCGGGAGGACGACGAGGACCGGGCCCGGGGCGGCCGCCGTCGCGACCGCGGGGGCTCCACCGGAGTTCTCCCACGGCCAGTCCACGTCGAGGACCGTGGCGGGGACGGCGAGCCCGCCCACGACGACGAGCGTGGCGGCGGCCTGCAGCACCCGACGGCGGAACCGCCGGTGGCGGCCGCGGGTCCGGATCCGCGTCAGGTCGATCCCGCTCGGGGGGCTGGGGTGGTCCTCCAGCGCTGCGCGCAGGCCGGCGGTGAGGGGGTCGGTGAGGGGGTCGGTCATCGTCGGGCTCCGTCCGGGGGTGGGACGAGGTGCTGGGCGAGGAAGCGCCGGGCGTGGTGGGCCTGGCTCTTCACCGTGCCCTCGCTGCAGGTGAGCAGGTGCGCGACCTCGCTGACGGGGAGGTCCTCCAGGAAGCGCAGCACGGCGACGGCGCGTTGGCGGACCGGTAGCCGTCGCAACAGGTCCACGGCATCGAGGCGCCCTCCGTCGGGTTCCTCCGCGGTGGCGGTCTCGGGAACCACGTCGACCGGCCACTCCCGCCGGCGGAAGGCCTTGCGGTGCTCCGAGACGAGCCGGTTGACCAGGGTCGTCCGGGCGTAGGCGTACTCGCGTCCGTCGCGGTGGACCCGCGGCCAGGCGGCGTAGATCCGTTCCATGGCGTCCTGCACGACGTCGTCGCTGTGGTGCCAGTCGTGGCACCAGGCGTACGCGAGTCGACGCAGGCGCGGCATGGCGTCGACGGCGAACGCCTCGAACGCGGACTCCTCGGCTTCCTGCACCCGCCACCCCCTCTCCTCACCACCACCTACGCAGCAGCCCCTCCCGGGGGTTGCACCCGTGAGGTGACCGTCAGCGGTTCAGGTGGTCACCCTCGGAGGACAGGTCGTCGTCCGCGTCGACGCGCCAGACCTCCAGCCCCGGGGCGGACGCCAGGGCGTCGACGAGGTCCGCCGGGCCGCCGACCAGGGTGGAGTCCAGGTCGATCTCGGTGGCCAGGAACCAGCTGCGGTCCAGCGGCCACAGCAGGTTCGGCGACTGCGGCAGGAACCTCGGGGGTGACCTGCTCCCCGAGGTTCGCCGCGGCCCGCGGAAGAGCAGGTGCTCCCGCATCGGCAGGCTCAGTCGCGGTGCGGCGTGGGCCTCCTCCAGCACCGCGGGCCACGGGAGGCGGGGGACCGGCGGGATGGTGGAGGAGGCTCCGGTGAGCCAGCCGAAACCCTCCCAGAGGGCGTGGTGGCAGTCCTGGGTCCCGGTGAACGGGGCCAGCACCTCCAGGAGCCGGGCCAGCGCGTCCGGGGCGAGGGTCCCGACGAGGACCTGCAGGTCGGGGTCGGCTCCCGCGATCCGTTCCCACTGCACCGAGGCGTAGGGAACCCGCCCGGTGCGTGCGCAGACCCCCGCCCACGTGGTGGGTCCGTCGCGGGGACCGGGGTCGACGGGGTGCAGCACCCGGGCGTAGGCGGCGAACCCGCCCGGGACCAACCGGCGCACGGCGCCGGGGTCCCCGCCCAGCCGCGGGGCGATCCAGTCCGCGACGCGCGGGTCGTGCACCGCGACGAGGTCCTCCATGCTCACGCTGCGGTGATCTCCCGCAGCGCGGCGCAGCTCGCGCGGTAGATCTCCACCAGGTCGGCGTCCTCGCCGTTCTCGCGCCGCGCGGCCCAGTCGTCCAGGGCGGCGCGCAGCCCGGCGCCGAGGGTCTCGGAGATGATCCGGGTCCGCAGGTCCACGGTGGCCGAGCCGGTCGCGTCCGCGATCCGCCGGAAGAAGGCCCGTGACTGCTCGGCGTCCAGGCGCAGCAGGGCACCGCGCAGCCCGGCGTCCTCCATCACCAGGCAGCGCACCCGCAGCATCCGTTCGACGGATCCGGCCTCGGCGACCATCTCGGCGAGGACGGCGGCGATGGCCCGCTCGAAGTCGGCGAGGGAGGACTGCCCGTCGACCCGGGCCTCGAGGCGTTCGGCCAGGGCGTCGTCGAAGGCGCGGTTGGCACCGAGGGCCGCGTCCTCCTTGGTGGGGAAGTAGCGGAAGAAGGTGCGCGGTGAGACCCCCGCGGCGGCGGCGATGTTGTCGACGGTGGTGCCCTCGGAGCCGTTGCGGGCGAAGAGGTCGAGGGCGACGTGCTCGATCTCCGCCTGGGTGGCCAGTCGACGGCGTTCGCGCAGGTCCGGGACGACGGTCCCCAGGTCGGTCACGGGAATGAGGATAACGACTGTCGAGTTGGCAGACACTGCCATTAGGGTTGTGACTGTCACCACCACGAGGAGTCCCCACCCATGTCCACGAACGAGGACGTGACCCTGCCCGGGGTCGCGACCGACGCGTCCGCCCCGCCCATCGAGAAGGACCGGCTCGCGCCGGGCGACGCCACCGTCATCGCCCTGCTGCTGGTCTCCGCCTTCGTCGTGATCCTCAACGAGACGATCATGGGTGTGGCACTGCCGCGGCTCATGGCCGACCTCGACATCACCGCCGCCACCGGTCAGTGGCTCACCACCGGGTTCATGCTGACCATGGCCGTGGTCATCCCGGCCACCGGTTTCATCATGGACCGGTTCCGGTTGCGCCAGGTCTTCATCGCCGCGATGAGCCTGTTCAGCCTCGGCACGGCGATCGCGGCGGTCGCGCCCGGTTTCGAGGTGCTGCTGCTGGGCCGGATCGTCCAGGCCAGCGGGACGGCGGTCATGATGCCGCTGCTCATGACCACGGTGATGACCCTCGTGCCCGCCGCCAGCCGCGGCAAGACGATGGGCATGGTCTCGGTCGTCATCTCCGTCGCCCCGGCCATCGGGCCGACGATCTCCGGCGTCATCCTCTCCGCGCTGTCCTGGCGGTGGATGTTCATCATCGTGCTGCCCATCGCGTTGATCGCCCTCGGGCTCGGTGCCTGGAAGGTCCGCAACGTCACCGCTCCGCGCGACGCCCGCCTCGACGTGCTGTCGCTGGTGCTGTCCGCGATCGGGTTCGGTGGCCTCATCTACGGCCTCGCCAGCATCGGGGAGTCCGCCACCGGCCACGTGCCGGTCGCGCCCTGGATCCCGGTCGTGGTCGGGGTCCTCGCGCTGGCGACGTTCGTCGCGCGGCAGTTCCGCCTGCAGCGCACCTCGAACGCGCTGATGGACCTGCGGGTGTTCGCGAACCGGTCGTTCACCGTCTCCACCGTCGTTCTCGCGACGAGCTTCATGGCCCTGTTCGGCACCCTCATCGTGCTGCCGATCTTCCTGCAGTCCGTCCTGCAGCTGGGATCGCTGGAGACCGGTCTGCTGCTGCTGCCCGGTGGCGCCGTGATGGCCGTCCTCTCGACCGTCGTCGGGCGGTTGTTCGACCGCTTCGGTCCGCGGCCGCTGGTCATCCCGGGGGCGGTCCTGGTCAGCGGGGCCCTGTGGCTGCTCACGACGCTGCACCCGGGGACCCCGGCGGGCATGGTCGTCCTGGTCCACACGGTGCTGAGCGCCGGGCTGG
Organism: Kineococcus sp. AC630; assembly: GCF_979255925.1. Taxonomy (NCBI): domain Bacteria; kingdom Bacillati; phylum Actinomycetota; class Actinomycetes; order Kineosporiales; family Kineosporiaceae; genus Kineococcus; species Kineococcus sp. AC630. Next base: position 46,085 of record NZ_CEEDMJ010000019.1, on the reverse strand, counting down.
CGTTCATGTTCACGCCGCTGTTCACCTCGGCGCTGGGCTCGCTGCGCGCGGAGCTCTACGGCCACGGCAGCGCGATCGTCGGGACCGTGCAGCAGCTGGCCGGCGCCGCCGGGACCGCGTTGTTCGTCACGGTCCTCTCGACGAGGTCGGCCGCCAGCCTGGCGGACGGTTCCTCGGTGCTGAACGCCACGGCCGACGGGGTGCGGGGGGCGTTCCTCTGGGGCGGGATCATCTCCCTCGTCGCGCTCGTGCTGGCGCTGCTGATCCGGCGCCCGCCGGTCGTCCCCGGCCCCCGCGTGCCGGTGCACTGAGTCCCTACCGCAGTTCCCGTCGCGAACGGCCGACCTCCCCTCGGGAGGTCGGCCGTTCGTCGTCGCGCCCTAGGCTCGTGACGTGCTGATCGCCGACCGGGCCGCCCTGCTCCTGCTGGACCCCGACGGTCGCCGCCGGGTGAGCGCCCGCCCGGCGGCTGCCGTGCTGGCCGGGGCCCTGCTCTCCGACCTCGTCCTCGCCGGTCGCGTCGTGGCCGACCCCGACGTCACGGCGCTGCGGGTCCTCCCCGGCCGGGATCCGGTGCCCCGCCTGGTCGCCGCGCTGGGGGCGGTCACGCTCACCTCGGGCGCGGTCCGCGCCACCCTCCGCAGGCTCGTCGAGCGCCCGCTGTGGGCGGAGTCGGTGGCCGAGCTGGAGAAGGCCGGCGCGCTGGTGACCGAACGTCGTCGTCGGCTCCTGGTCTTCCCGGTGGTGCGCTGGTGGCCCGAGCAGGCGGTCCTCGGACCGCAGCAGGAGTCCGTCGCGGCCGCGTTGACGGCGGCCGGGGTCCGACGCGCAGCCGCCGCCGTCGACCCGTCGACCGTCAGCCTGGTGGCGCTGCTCGCGGGCGTGGGTGGCCTCGGTGCCCTCCCCGGACTGCCGGACGGGGTGGACCCCGGCGAGGCGGCCGCGGTCCTGGCCGCCGCCCGGACGTTGCCGGCTGACGTGCTGCAGGCCCTGGCGGACATCGAGACGGCCGTCCCCGTGCTCCTGCAGTCCGCCGCCGGGGGCGACTCCGGGATGGACGGCGGCGGTGGCTACTCCGGTGACGGTGGCCACCACGGCCACGGCCACCACGGCGGTCACTCCGACGGCGGTCACTCCGGCGGGGGTTCTTCCGACGGTGGTGGGGGAGACGGTGGTGGCGGTGGTGGGGGTGACTGATCCCCTCACGACCCCCGACGGTCGCTACGTCGTCGTCCGGGGCCGGCTGTGGCGCTGCTCCGACCCGTCGCTGGCGCCGGAACGTCGCCAGGAGCTCGTCGAGGAGTTGATGTCGGCGCGCCGGGCGAAGGGGGCGGCGATGCGGTCCGGCGACGACTCCGCCCGGGAGGCGGCGCGCGAGCGCGTGGAGGCGGCGAAGCAGGGACTCGGCGAGCGCGGCCCCGTCTGGTGGGACGACGACGCCCCCGACCTGACACGGCACCTGGCGAAGAACACGGTCTACGCGGAGTGGTTCGCCGAACAGGCCGACTGAGGTCGGGATGTGGCATCGTCGGTACGTGGTGCTGATCGCGCAGCGTGTCCTGCTCGACGACGTGATCGCCGGGTTGCAGCGGACGCGAGCTGTCTTCCACTCGGAAGCGGACGTGCAGCACGCTTTCGCCGTCGAGGTCGGACGCTCGGCGGTCGACCTGCGCGTGCGCCTCGAGGTTCCCTTCCGGGGAACCAGATCGACCTACCTGGACGTCCTCGTGTCGGACCCGGAAACGGGTGAGAGCACCGCCGTCGAGGTGAAGTACTTCACCGCTGGCCTGGACGTCACCGACCCGCTGACGCAGGAGCAGTTCTCGCTCAGATCCCACGCGGCCGACGATCTCCTCCGACTGCACTTCGCACGCGATCTCGCTCGCCTGGAGGGGTGGGCCGGACCGCAGCGCAGCGGCATCGCGCTGCTGCTGAGCAACGCATCCGGACTCTGGTCCGAGCCCCGAGGCGCCTCGCCCACGCGGGACCGGGCCTTCCGCATCCACGAGGGACGAACCCTGGGCGGCTCGCTGGTGTGGGGAGACGGTGACGCTGCGAAGAACGACCTCCAGTTGAACGGTCAGTACGCGATCTCCCGGCGTGACTACAGCGACCTCACGGTGCCACGGGGGGTCTTTCGATGGTTGGCCGTCGACGTGCCGCGAACGACCTCCGAAGACTGAACCGAAGCAGCGAGATCATCTACTGCACGAAGTGAAGCTTCTGCACTTGACGCACTCCTTGCACTGAGTGCAAGATAGAGACGTGACCGCAGCCCAACCCTCCCTCCGCGAACGCCGCCGTACCGAGACGACCACGTCGATCGCGGAAGCCGCGCTCGACCTCGCGATCGCCAACGGCTGGGACGCGGTCACCGTCGACGAGATCGCCGCCCGCGCGGGGATCTCCCGGCGCACCTTCTTCAACTACTTCGCCACCAAGGACGAGGCGCTCTTCAGCAACGCCGTCCCCTGGAGCGAGCAGAACCTCACGACCTTCGCCTCCTCCGAGGGGCCGCTCGTCGACGCGCTGGAGGGCTTGTTCCTCGCCCGCACCAGCGCCGAGAAGCACGACCGGGAACGCAGCCTCCAGGTCATGCGGCTCGTCGAGAGTTCCCCGGAACTCCTGCCGGGCCTCCTCGGCCGGGTCGCAGCCGGGGAGAAGGCGCTCGCCGACGCGATCGTCACCCGGGACGGGGTCGACGAGTTCACGGCCCAGGCCCTCGCCGCGATCGCGGGCACGATGGCCCGGGTCAGTGGCATGGGCTGGCTCGCCGGTCTGCAGCCCGACCCCGTCACCGCCACCCGCGCGGCCTGGTCCGCACTGCGGTCCCTCACGTCCTGATCCCACCCCGCACCCGCAGGAGAAACCCCGTGTCCACCACCGTGCCCTCGAGCGCGCCCCCGGCCGCCGACCGGGCGAAACCCCGCATCGGCTGGATCTTCACCAGCCTCGTGCTCGTCATGCTGCTCGCCTCCCTGGACCAGACCATCGTCGGGACGGCGCTGCCCACGATCGTCGGTGAACTCGACGGTCTCCAGCACATGAGCTGGGCCATCACCGCCTACACGCTCGCCATCACGATCGCGATGCCGATCTACGGCAAGGTCGGCGACCTCGTCGGACGCAAGCGCCTGTTCATCGTGGCGATCGCGCTGTTCCTGCTCGGGTCGGCGCTCGCCGGGTTCTCACAGAGCATGACGGAGTTCATCGCGTTCCGCTTCCTCCAGGGCCTCGGTGGCTCCGGGCTGATGATCATGTCCCAGACGATCATCGCCGACGTCGTCCCCGCCAAGGACCGCGCGAAGTTCATGGCCCCCATCGGCGCGGTGTTCGGGGTCTCCGCCGTCGCCGGCCCGCTGCTGGGCGGGTGGCTCACCGACGCCGCCGACTGGCGCTGGGTGTTCTGGATCAACCTGCCGCTGGGGATCGTCGCGCTCGTCGTCGCGGCCCTCACCATCAAGCTGCCGAAACGGCACAACTCCGCCCCGATCGACTGCGTCGGGATGACGTTGCTGGCGCTCGCCACCACCGGTCTCGTGCTCACGATGAGCTGGGGTGGGACGCAGTACGCGTGGGGCTCGGTCACCATCGTCGCTCTGGCGCTCGCCACCGTCCTCGCAGCGGTCGCGTTCGTGGTCGTCGAGAACAAGGTCTCCGAGCCGGTCATCCCGATGCGGTTCTTCAGGAACCGAACGTTCGTCGTCACCACGCTCCTCGGCCTCGTCGTCGGTGCCGGGATGATGGGCGCCCTGGCCTACCTGCCCACCTACCTGCAGATGGCCTACGGCGTGAACGCCACCGAATCGGGTCTGCTGCTGCTGCCCATGGTCGGCGCGCTGCTGGTGACGAGCATCGGTTCCGGTGCGGTGGTGACGAAGACGGGTCGCTACAAGGTGCTCCCGATCGCCGGGACGTTCATCGCCGCCGTCGCGATGTTCCTCATGTCGACGATGTCCGTCGCCACCCCGCTCTGGCAGGTCTGCGTCTACGTCGGGATCCTCGGCGCGGGACTCGGGTTGTTCATGCAGATCATCGTCCTGGCCGTGCAGAACGCCGTCAGCCCGAAGGAGATCGGCACCGCCACCAGTTCCAACAACCTGTTCCGCGAACTCGGGGTCACCGTCGGCACCGCCGTCCTGGGCACGGTGTTCTCCAGCCGGCTCACCGAGCGTCTCGGTGGCGTGCTGAGCGGTTCCGCGGACAGCGCCTCGAGCCTCACCCCGGCGGTGGTCCGGTCGTTGCCGGCCGAGGTGGCCGACGGGATCGTCACCGCCTACGCCGACTCCCTCGTCCCGATCTTCCTCTGGCTGGTCCCGATGTTCCTCCTCGGCACCGTCATCGCGTTCTTCCTCCCCGAGGTGCCGCTGTCCAGCACCGCCCCGATGAGCGAGGGGGAGGCCGAGGCGGCCGCCGGGGAGCACGCCGAGGTTCCCGCCCAGAGCACCGGCTCGACCCCCTCCGTGCTCAAGGAGTAGCCGCCGCCGGTGGGATCGTTGCCTCCCCGGTGTCGCTGGACGACACCGGGGAGGCAACGATCCCACCGGGAACGCGCGTCAGGACAGGTCGACGGAGACCGTCCGGCCCTCGCGGGCCGACACCTCGCAGGCGTCGGCCAGCACGAGCGCCGCGCGGCCGTCCTCGAACCCGGGGGAACCCGCGACGGTCTCGCCGCGGACCGTGGCGATGAACGCGGCGAGTTCCCGTTCGTAGGCCTCCCGGTAGCGTTCCAGGAAGAACCGGCGGTACGGCTCGCCCGTCGAACTGGAGGCGCCGGTCGAGGAACGCACGATCGTCGGCGTCACGTTCCCGACCTCGAGCAGCCCGTCCGGACCGAACGCCTCGAGGCGCTGGTCGTAGCCGTAGGCGCTGTGCCGGGAGTTCGTGATGACGATCGACTCGCCCCCGGAACCCACGAGGGTCGTCACGGCCGCGTCGAAGTCGTCGTGACCGGCGATCCCGGTGTCGAACTGCCGCAACCCGACCGCGGTCACCGAGACGATGTCCGGCACGAACGAACGCGCCATGTCCAGGTCGTGGATGGCCATGTCGCGGAAGATCCCGCCGGACAGGGGCACGTAGTCGGCGGGCGGCGGTTCCGGGTCGCGGCTGGTGATGGCCAGGTGTTCGAGACGGCCGATCTCACCGGCCTGGACGCGACGGCGCAGTTCCGCGAAGTGCGGGTCGAAACGGCGGTTGAACCCGAGGACCACGGGGGCCTTCGCCCCGCGGGCACGCGAGCGGATCGCGTCGACGCGCGCGAGGTCGAGGTCGATGGGCTTCTCGCACAGGGCGGGCAGCCCCGCGTCGAGGCAGGCCTCGAGCAGGTCGACGTGGGTCGGGGTGGGGGAGGCGATGATCACGGCGTCGACGTCGTCGGCGCGGATCGCCGCCAGCGGGTCCGAGATGGCCCGGCCGCCGAACGCCGCCGCGGTCCGCTCGGCCCCTGCGATGAGGGCGTCGCAGGCGACCTGCAGGACGGCGTCCTCGCTGCGGTGGATGCTCGCGGCGTGGACCTGGCCGATGCGGCCGGTGCCGATCAGCGCGAAGCGCAGGGGCTGGGACATCGGTGTCCTTCCGAGAGGGCGTGAGTCCGTTGGTGGACCGGTCCAATGCTAGGGAAGCCCCGGCGGCGGGTCAACGCGGCGGTCTGTCGGTCGAGGAGGGGAAGGGTCAGAGGAGGCGGCGGGCGGCGGCCCAGCGGGTCAGCTCGTTGCGGTTGGACAGCTGCAGCTTGCGCAGCACCGCGGACACGTGGGTCTCGACGGTCTTCACCGAGATGAAGAGCTCCTTCGCGACCTCCTTGTAGGCGTAGCCGCGGGCGATGAGCCGCATCACCTCACGCTCGCGCGCCGACAACCGGTCGAGCTCGTCGTCGGCCGCGGCGACCTCGCCGGCGCCGGAACCGAACGCGTCGAGGACGAAACCCGCCAGTCGCGGCGAGAACACGGCGTCCCCGTCGGCGACCCGGCGCACCGCCGCGGCGAGTTCCTCGCCGCTGATGGCCTTGGTGACGTAACCCCGTGCGCCGCGGCGGATCACGGCGATGACGTCGTCGGCGGCGTCGGAGACCGACAGGGCCAGGAACCGCACCGGAGGGTCGGCCGTGAGCAGCGCCGCGCACTGCGCGAGCACCTGCGCCCCACCGGATCCCGCTCCGGGCGCGGGATTCTCGTCCGGCCCCGACGGCAGGTGCACGTCGAGCAGCACGACGTCGGGCCGCAGGCGCTGCACCGCCGCCACCGCCCCGCTCACGTCGGCCGCCTCGCCGACGACCTCGAGGTCGTCGGCGGAGGAGAGCTCCGCGCGGACGCCCGAGCGGACCATGCGGTGGTCGTCGACGACGAGGACCCGGATCACGACGTGCCTCCCGGCAGTACGAGCGCCACCTCGGTGCCGCCGTCGGCGGGCCGCCGCACGGTCGCCCGACCGCCGGCCCGGCGCATCCGGCCGATGATGGACTCGCGCACCCCCAGCCGGTCGTCGGGGACGTCGTCCACCTCGAAACCGGGACCTCGGTCGCGCACGAACACCTCCACACCTGCACCCACGGCTTCCGCGTACACCGACACGGTCCCACCCGCGTGCCGGCCGGCGTTCAGCAGTGCCTCCCGGGCCGCCTGGGCCAGCGACGTCAGCGGTTTGTCCAGGACCCGGTTGTCGAGGTCGCCCACGACGACGACCTCGACGACGGCCCCCGACACGTCCTCGACCTCCGTCGCCGCGGCCCGCAGCGCAGCCCCGAGCGTGCCGGCGCTCTGCCCGTGGTCGCCGTACAACCACTGCCGCAGTTCACGTTCCTGCCGTCGCGCCAGCCGGGCGACCTCGCCGGCGTCCGACGACCGCTTCTGGATGAGGGTGAGGGTCTGCAGCACCGAGTCGTGCACGTGGGCGGCCAACTCGGCCCGTTCCTGCTCACGCGCCAGGGCCGCCCGTTCCTCCCCGAGGTCCTGCCACAGCCGCACCACCCAGGGCGCCAGCACGACGGTCACCCCCGCGAGGATCCCCAACCCGGCGACCGTGGAGCGCCAGAACTGGGTCGGGTCGCCCACGACGAACAGGAACATCAGGGCGAGGACGACGAGCGCGGCGCCCACCGCCACCCGCAGCGCGGCCCGCCTCCCGTCCGTGGAGTCCGCCACCAGCCGACGTCGACGGGTCGTGTCGAGCTGGCCCCACGCCAGCACCACGCCCGCGCCGGCCACGAGCAGCGGGGCCGCGAACCGCGAGGACCCCTTGAGCAGGTTCATCGCCGGCAGCAACCCGAAGCAGACGACCAGGGCGATCCCGGCCAGGGCGTTGCGGTGCGCCACGACCCACGCGGCGGCGTCGGAACGCTGCTCCGGAGGCAGCGCGAGCTGGTTCTCGTCGGGTAGCAGCAACCACAGCGCCGCGTAGAGCGCGACGCCGAAACCCCCGAGGAACGCCCCCGCGACGAACACCGTCCGCACCCGTGACGACGGGATCCCGGTGTGGGCGGCGACGCCCGCGGCCACGCCGGCGACCCGGCGGTGCTCGACCGCGCGGACCAGGGCCGGTCGCGGTGCGGGCCCCGTCGCGGGGGGTGCCGTCGTCTGCGTGCTCACCCGCCGATCGTGGCACGCGACCCCCACCCCGGGGATCCCCCGAGCGCCGGAACCAGGGTCGACTCAGGGAAACCCCGGATGTGCCGGGGGTGTCCCGGCGAGCAGTCTCGAACCATGACCACGAGCGAGAACACCCAGCAGACCGACCCCCGCCCCGAGACCCTGCAGGTCCCGGCCGCGCAGAACTCCGCCGACCGCTTCTTCGCGGCGATCCGCCGCTCCGGCCTCGTCCGCAGCCAGGACCGCTGGGTCGCCGGGGTCGCCGGCGGCATCGCCGGCCGCCTCGGCATCGACCCCCTCGTCGTGCGGATCGCCTTCATCGTGCTGAGCCTCTTCGGGGGACTCGGGTTCGGCCTCTACGGCCTCGCCTGGGCCCTGCTGCCCGACGCCTCGGCAGCGGCCGGGCGCATCGAGGCGCAGGCGGCCCAGCGCGGCGACGTCTCCGGCGCCCTGGCCCTCGCGGTCGGGCTCGTCGTGCTCGACCTGATCCTCGGCCAGGGCCTGCTCGGCCTCGGCTGGATCTTCTGAGACCCCCCTTCCCCCGTCCCGCTGCCTACCGGGAGAGTCGACCCGTGACCAGCACCACCGCCCCGCCGGAAGGACCCGCCCCCACCGGGCCGGTCCGGGACTGCCGGGCGACGTTCTTCCGTTCCGTGCGCGAGCTCGGGGTCGTCCGTGGCGAGGACCGCTGGTTCGCCGGGGTCTGCGGCGCCGTCGCGGCCCGCACCGGGTACGACCCCCTGCTGGTGCGGGGGACCGTCGCCGCCCTCACCGCCGTCGGCGGTCTCGGTCTGGCCTGCTACGGACTCGCCTGGTTGCTGCTGCCCGACGCGCGGAAGGCCGGGCGCATCGAGGCCGAGGCGGTGACCCGGGGCGACGTCTCGGGGGCGGCCTGGCTGGCCGGTGCCCTCGTCGTCCTCGACCTGTTCGTGCCGCGGGCCCTGGTGGGGATCCTCACCACCGGTCGGGCCGGGCCCGGCTGGGGTTTCCTCATCACCACCCTCGTCGCGCTGCTCGGCTGGTGGGTGCTGCGCGACCAGCGCTTCACGCAGTTCGCGCCTCCGCGACCCCGCCTCTCGCTGGTGAAGATCCCGAAGGCCCCGCCGTCGTCGGCCCACCGGGACCAGCCCGAGCCCCCGCCCGCCGCCGAACCGGGACCCGTCCGTGAACCCGTCGCCGGGTTCGGGTCCGCGACGGAACGCAGCGCCGCCGCCCGGGCGGAGAAGCACCGCCTCGCCCAGGAGCGCGCGCAGGAGCGGGCGGCCGCGGCCAAGGCCCGCCGTCGCCCCGGATCGCCCCTGCTCACCACCGCCGTCCTCGGTCTCGCGCTGCTCGCCGCCGGGGCCGTGGTCGTCCTCGGCCTGCTGGTTGACCTCCCCGGCCGGACCGTGCCGCTGGCCTGCTGCGCCGCCGTCGCCGTGATGGGGTTCGGGGCCGTCCTCGCCGGGGTCCGGGGCCGGCGCACGGCCCTGGTCGGGCTGGCCTGGCCCGCGGCGTTCTGCGCCGTCGCCACCTCCCTCCTCCCGCCCGCGACGGGCTGGACCTGGCAGGTGCAGAAGACCTGGAGCCCCACCGGCGCGACTGCGCTGAGTTCCGCGGTGGGGCAGCTCAGCGTCGACCCGTCCCGCCTCGACGGGGGACCGGCCCGGGCCACCATCGCCGCGGGGCGCCTCGACGTCCTCGTCCCCGACGACGCGACGGTGCTCGTCGAGGTGCGCGTCCTCGTCGGTTCGGTCCGGTGGCAGGACGACGCCGACGTCGTGGCGCTGGACGGCACGGCCACGCAGCACTCCGTCGACGGCGCCGACCTCAGGCAGGTCTTCGCCGTCGGTCCCGACGCGGCCGCCCTCGCCGACACCCTCGTCGTCCGCGGTGACGATCCCGCCGGCTGGACCGTCCCCGCGGGCACCCCGGAACTGCAGGCCGTCGCCTGGACCGGTGAGGTCCGCCTCGCCGCCGCCGGTTCGACCCTCCTGGAGGACCGGTGAACCCGCGGGGTCCCGACGTCGGGGCCGTCCTCGGTGGTCTCGTCCTCGTGGCCCTCGCGGCGGCCGTCGCGGCGCACGAGGTCCTCGACCGCAGCTGGGACTGGAAGTGGTACGCCGCCGGAGTTCTCCTGCTCACCGGTGTCGTGGTCGTCACGACCGCGGTGGTGGGGGCCCTGGGTGCCGCGCGGGCGGCTCCCCGGGCCGAGGACGACCGGCCCCGGTAACCTCGGGCGCGTGGAGAACCCGGTGGGAACCGTGACCGTCGAGCAGGCCTGGGGAACGTTCGAGGACGGAACCCCGATCGCGCGCTGGGTCCTGGACGACGGGAGGGTGCGGGTCGGTCTCGTCGAGCACGGTGCGAGGATCCAGTCGGTGCTCGTTCCCGACCGGGACGGGAACCTCGTCGACGTCGTCCTCGGGTTCTCCGACCTGGCGCCATACACCGCCAAGGGACGGTCCTTCGGAGCGACGATCGGGCGGTTCGCCAACCGCATCCGGGGCGGGACGTTCACCCTCGACGGGATCACCTTCGCCGTCCCGCCGACCGACCGCGGCAACGCGATCCACGGCGGACCGCACCCGTTCTCGGAACGGCGCTGGAGCGCCCACCCCGTCGAGGGGGCCTGCGGGGTCCGGTTCTCGCTGCTCAGCCCCGACGGCGACAACGGGTTCCCCGGCAACCTGTCGGTGCACGTCAGCTACGTCCTGCGCGGTGGTGTCCTCACCGTCCTCGCGAGCGCGACCACCGATTCGACGACCGTCGTGAACCTCACGAACCACGCCTACTGGAACCTCGCGGGCGACGGGGCGGGGACGGTCGACGCGCAGCTCGTGCAGGTCGCCGCCGACCGGTTCCTCCCCGTCGACGACGGCGGACTGCCGACGGGTGAGTTCCGTCCCGTCGAGGGCACCCCGTTCGACCTCCGCGAACCCGTTCCGGTCGGCTACCGCGTCGACCTCGAGGACGAGCAGCTGGCCCGTGGGAAGGGTTTCGACCACTGCTTCGTCCTGGCCGACGTCCCCGGCGGGCGCCGTGACGTGACGTTCGCGGCCAAGGTCGAGGAACCCGTCTCCGGGCGGACCCTCGAGGTGTGGACCGACCAGCCCGGGGTGCAGTTCTTCACCGGGGGCTCACTGGCCGGGACGCTCGTGGGCAAGGCGGGACAGACCTACGGGCCGCGGGCCGGGTTCGCCCTGGAGGCCCAGGGTCTCCCCGACGCTCCGAACCACCCCGAGTTCCCGACGACCGTCCTGCAGCCCGGCGAGGAGTTCCGCACGGTCACCGAGTTCCGCTTCGGCCTGGCCTGAGCGCTCCCGGACCCCGGCGGTCAACCCCGGGTCCGGCGGTAGGTCCGCGTCTTGTGGCGGTTGCCGCAGACCTCCATCGAGCACCACCGTCCGCCACCGTTGCGGGAGGTGTCGTAGAACGCCCAGCGGCAGTCCTCGGACGCGCAGAGCTTCAGCCGGCTCCAGCGGCCCGAGGCGACGCTGACGGCCACCGTCTCGACGAGGGTGTCGAGACCGTCGACGCCGGTCCGCGCAGCCACCCGCAAACCTTCCGACGGGTCCGCGACGAGGCGCAGCGGGAAGCGGTCCAACGCGGGTTCGCCGCCCAGCAGGGCCTCGCGCAACGCTGAGCGAAGCGCCCTCGCCGTGCTCACGTCGGCCGGGCGGACCGGGTCTCCGGCGAGGTCGCGGTCGGCCAGCCAGGTCGACAGGTCCCCGGGCGAGGTGAGTGCGTCCCGGCGGACGTGCTGTTCGCCGTGCCGGCTGAACGTCCGTTCGTCGAGGGTGTTGAGGAACTGCTCCACGACCTCGAGGTCCACGACCGCTGCGTTCACGACACCAGCTTACGACTTCAGGGGTGTTGCCACAGAGCGACACCAGTTCTAGTCTTCACTGGTGTCGACTTCGCGGAAGACCCCGGACGCCCGCCCCCTGCTCGCCGTCCCCGACGCCGAGCTGGAGGACCTCCGATCGCGCCTGCGCGCGACGCGCTGGGCCACGGCCTGGCCGCTCCCCGCCTGGCAGGCCGGCACCGACGGCGGCGAACTGCGCCGCCTCGTCGCCCACTGGGCCGACGGGTACGACTGGCGCGCCCAGGAGGCGGCGCTGAACGCCCTCCCGTCCCGGTTCGTGGAGATCGACGGGACGCTCGTGCACCACCTGCTCTTCGAGGGCGAGCGCGCCGACGCGTTGCCCGTCGTCCTCACCAACGGCTGGCCGAGTTCCTTCCTCGAGCACACGGAGTTCGCCCGGCGCCTGACGCACCCGTCGGAGTTCGGCGGGGACGCCCGTGACGCCCTCACCGTGGTCGTCCCGTCCCTGCCGGGGTTCGCGTTCTCCGGACAGCGTCCGGACCTCGAGAACTCGCTGCCCACGCACGAGCTCTGGCACCGCCTCATGCACGACGAACTCGGCTTCGAGCGCTACGGCGCCCACGGCAGCGACCTGGGGGCCGGCGTCACCGGCCGGCTCGGTCAGGCGCACCCCGAGGCCGTCGTCGGCATCCACCTCCTCGACGTGGACTCCCGCCACGACGAAGCCGACGGGGAACTCGACGAGGACGAGCGGGCCTACCTCGACGGTCTCGCCGCGTGGCGGGAGGCGGAGGGGGCCTACGGCCACCAGCACAGCACCCGTCCGCTCACCCTGGCCCAGGGGTTGAGCGATTCCCCGTCCGGCCTGCTGGCCTGGATCCTCGAGAAGTACCGCGCCTGGAGCGACTGTGACGGCGATCCCGCCGCGAAGTTCGGTGACGAGTTCCTGCTCACCCAGGCCTCGTTGTACTGGTTCACGAACTCGATCTCCACCTCGTTCCGGCCCTACTACGAGAGCGGCAACGGATTCCTGCCCCCGCTGGAACGAGTCACCGTCCCGACCGCGGTCGCCCTGTTCCCCGCCGACCTCGGAGCCCCGCCGCCGCGGAGCTGGGTGGAACGCCGCTACCACCTCACGCGGTACACGCAGATGCCCCGCGGCGGCCACTTCGCGGCCCGCGAGGAACCCGGACTGCTCGCCGAGGACGTGCTCGCCTTCTTCCGCGACACGGTGGGGTGACGGCGGTTCAGGAGGACCGGACGGGGAGGGTGACGTCGAGGTCGTAGAACCGGGTGGTCTGGGTGGGGCGCTGGTTGTCGTCGCTGACCAGCAGCAGGTGCAGGCGGCGGTCGCCCTGGTGCGACACCAGGGCCATGCCCTCGACGTTGTCCAGCAGCGGGTTCAGCTGCGGCTGTTCGGCGACCGCCCCGAGCGTCGGGCAGGTCACGAGGTCGGCCAGCAGGGTCTTGGCCAGCACGGGGCTGTCCGGGGTCAGGTCCTGCACCGAGCTCACGTCGGTCCCGGTCGCCGGGTCCGCGACGTAGAGGCGGACCGTGTTCCCGACCTGGGCGATGAACTCGCGTTCGACCAGGACCAGCCGGCCGTCGGGGGTCGCGGTCAGCTCGGGAACGCCGAGGCCGGGGTCGGCCTGGTAGGCGTACTGCGCAGCGAGGGCGAACGGAGCGGTCAGGTCGGCGCGGTGCCAGGTCTGGATGCGCAGCACACCGTCGGCGTCACCCAGCAGTTCCTGCTCGTCGTCGGCGAAGAGGGTGAGCCCGTCGGCCGACAGCGTCAGTCCTTCGAGGGACAGGTTCTCCTGGGCCCGCCCGGCGGGGGCGACCTGCAGTTCCGGGGGGAGCGGCAACGTACCCAGGAGCGTCCCGTCGGTGCTGTAGTGCCGGATCGAGGGACCGGTCTCCGAGGACACCCAGAGGGTTCCGTCCCGGTCGGCGACCAGGCCTTCGCTGTCCAGTTCGGCGCCCTCCTCGTCGCGGAGCGCCACGACACCGGTGGGGTTCCGGTCACCGTCGAGGGTGAACAGCTCCGAGCGGTCCGAGAGGGCCAGCAGCGCGCCGTCCGGCCTCGGGGCGAGGCCCGACAGGTTCGCGACCGGCGTCCCGGCGAACGTGGTCTCGTCGAGGTGGTCGTCGAAACCCGTCAACGCGACGGCGGTGCTGCAGCGGGCGGTGGTAGCGGCGGCCTTCCCGGTGGTGCCCGCGTTCGCGGCGCCGGACGCGGCGAGGGTGCAGACGGTGGCGAGGACGACGACGGACGCGAGGGTTCTCTTCACAGGCGAGCACGCTAGGAGCTCCGGGGCGGGGTCCTCGGCGACCTCCCGGGGAACGTCGGACGAAACCTCGCCGACGCTCAGTCGATCGAGGAGTCGGTGGACCAGGCGGGGACGGCGACGAGCGAACCCACCGCCGCCGCCCGCCGCTGCAGACCGGCCACCGAGAACGACGACAGCACGGCCCCGGCGACGACGAACCCGATCCGCAGTCCCAGCGGCCACGGCCCGCGGTCGACGTCGCCGCCCGCGACGAGCTGCGCCCGCGGCAGCAGGGCCGTCGCCAACGTCACGTCCCGCACCGCGTAGCGCGCACCCGCCGTGGGCACCGACGCCCACACCGACGTGTCCCCCTCGACGAGGTCCGCGCGCAGCAGCCGCTGGTCGCCGTCGCCGACGGACGTCAGGGGAGCCGGGACGAGCAGTTCGGTCGGTGACAGCCAGCCCAGGACCCGACCGCCGGAGGGCACCGGCGCGGGGACCACGGCCGTCGCCGCGACCGGGACGAACCCGACGTGGTCGCGCACGTCGTCGAAGACGGCGAGCAGGGACCCGTCGGGGGACCAGGCGGCGCCCCCGGCGATCCGGGCGCGGTCCGGGGCGAGGAGCTGGTCCACCGTCCGCCCCGAGCGGTCCAGCACCCGGATCCGCGGCGACCCGGGGGACTGCACGGCGACCCGCGACCCGTCGGGGGAGAACGCGGCCGCGCTGACGTCCCCGGTGAGCAGTTCCGAGCGTCCGCTCCGGGTGTCCAGGACGAAGAGCGGACCTGCGACGGCGGACTCGACGACGTTCGTGGCGTCCGCCCCGACGTAGGCGAGGTAGCGGCTGTCCTGGCTCCACGCCACGGGCACGACGCCCCGCGCCGCCGGCAGCCGGACCACGCGCTCGGCCCCGGTGGCGGTGGTGATCTCCACGAGGTCCGTCGCGGCGGGGGTGGCGCGCCGCTCGCCGACGACGACGAGCGACCCGTCGGGGGACAGCGTCGCCGGTGCCGGGTCGCCGAGGGCGTCTCCCCGGCTGCGTTCGAGGGCCACGTCCACCGTGCGGGTGCCACGGCCGTCACTGCCCTGGACCAGGACCTGCGGGGTCCCGGCGATCCCGACGCCCGCGCCCTGCCGGTAGAGGGCGACCGCCCGTCCGAGCGGGGACCGGGTGGAGTCCGCGGTGAGGTGGCTGGAGCCGGGGAAGACCCGGGGGACCGAGACCCGGGCGGGGACGTTGCGCCGGCCGGCACCGGCGCCGACCGCCAGCACGACCGCGATCCCGAGGACGAGGACCAGGAACCCCACGAGAGCGGGCAGCCGGCGCGAGGTCATGCCCCAGCTTCTCCCCGTGAGGCGGCCGTGGCCATCCGGTCGGCGTGCGGATCCGTCGCCGGACCCCCACCGTGGTCGGGTGCCCGAAGGAGACACCGTGTACCGGCTGGCCCGTCGCCTCGACGCGCAGCTGTCCGGGCACCGGCTGACCTCGGCCGACCTCCGCGTCCCCCGCTTCGCGACGCTGGACCTGACGGGGGCCGTCGTCCTCGGGACCGTCTCCCGGGGAAAGCACCTGCTCACCCGCTTCGACGTCGGCGGGAGTTCGCTCACCGGACCGATGACGTTGCACACCCACCTCCGGATGGACGGCGAGTGGTCGGTGCTCGGCCCCGGGAAGCGACTGCCGCAGCGGTTGCTGCCCGACGTCCGCGTCCGGCTGAGCACGGACGGTCCGACCGCGCTGGCGTTGCGGATGCCGGTCGTCGAGGTCCTGCCCACCGACCAGGAGGCGAGCGTCGTCGGCCACCTCGGACCGGACCTGCTCGACGCCGCGACCCCGGTCGAGGACCGGGTCCGGGTCGCGGTCGACAACCTCCGCCGGCGTCCGGAGCGCAGCCTCAAGGCGGCCCTGCTCGACCAGCGCAACCTGGCGGGGATCGGCAACCTCTGGGCCGACGAACTCTGCTACCTGCGCGGTCACGACCCTTGGACCCCGGCCGGGACCGTCGACCTCGAGCGCATCGTCCGCCTCGCCGTGAAACTGCTGACGTTCTCCGTCAGCCCGACCGGCGCGATGCAGGTCACGACGGGGGACACCCGACCCGGCCGCCAGCACTGGGTCTCGGGACGGGCGGGAGCGCCCTGCCGTCGCTGCGGCACCCCGATCGCGGTCCGCGCCGAGGTCCCGGGGGACCCCGAGCAGCGCCGCACCTGGTGGTGCCCCAGCTGCCAGCGCTGACGCCCCGGTGAACCGCCGGTGACGTGCGGGCACCCCGGGACGGGGTCAGGTGAACAGTCGGTGTCCGTTGCCCGGAGGCCCTCCGGAATCGTGGGACGGGCTCCCGGCGCGAACTAGTGTTCCCAACGTCCAGCTCACTCCTTCCTGGGAGGAGGTCGCCTTGACGACCCTCCACCAGGTTCCCGCCCAGCGCCAGCGCTCCATCCCCTGGCGCTCGTGGGGAACCTTCCTGCTCCTCGCTGGGCCCAACGTCGCGCTCCTGGTCCTGTTCGTCTACAAGCCGCTGATCCAGAACGTGCAGTACTCGCTGCTGCACTGGAACCTGGGTTCGGACACGGCGACGTTCATCGGCCTGCAGAACTACCTGAACTACTTCCACGACCCGAAGACGCCGGCGGTCCTGCTAACGACGGCGATCTTCGCGGTCGTCACCGTCGGCGGGTGCATGTCCATCGGTCTCGCGCTCGCCCGCCTCCTCGACCGGAAGCTGCACGGACGGACGTTCGTCCGCGCCGCGGTGTTCGCGCCCTACGTCCTGTCGGGTGTCGCCGTCGGCATGTGCTGGCTGTTCGTGTTCGATCCCCAGTACGGCCTCGTCTCGGGGTTGCTGCGGGGGCTCGGGATCACCTCGCCGAACTGGTACAACGACCCGCAGTGGTCGCTGGCCATGGTCTGCATCGTCTACCTGTGGAAGTACGTCGGGTACGTCGCCATCATCTACCTGGCCGCCCTGCAGTCGGTCCCGGACGACATCCTGGAAGCCGCCCAGATCGACGGGGCCTCCCCGCTGCGGACGTTCTGGTCGATCATCTTCCCGCTGCTCTCGCCCACCACGTTGTTCCTCACCGTCACCGTGTTCATCGAGTCGAACTCCGGGGGCTCGTTCGACATCATCCGGGCGATGACCAAGGGCGGGCCCCTGGAGGGGACGACCACCATGGTCTACCAGGTCTACCAGGAGGCGTTCGTCGACGGTTCCGCCGGGTACGCCTCCGCGATCGCGACCCTGCTGTTCGTCGGGTTGCTGCTCGTCACCCTGGTCCAGATGGTCTTCGTCGAGCGGAAGGTGCACTACCGGTGAGCGTCGACGTCCCCCGCAAGACCTCCGCGGGCGCACCGCGGATCCCCACCCAGCGCGGCGCCCGGCCGGCCGCCGGTGAACCCCGGCGCCGCGTCGACGTCGTCGGCTACGCCTGCCTCGCGGTGGCGGCGCTCATCATGGTCGTGCCGTTGCTGTGGATGGTGTTCGCGTCCTTCAAGCAGCGCAACGAGATCTACACGATCCCGACCCGGTGGCTGCCGGAGTCCCTGGACCTCGCGAACTACCTGGACGTCTTCGCGACCGTGCCCTTCGGGCACTTCCTGCTGAACAGCGTCATCACCACCGTCCTCGGCGCAGGGCTCAAGGTCGTCCTCGGACTGATGTGCGCCTACGCCCTGGTGTTCGTGGAGTTCCCCGGGAAGCGCCTCGTCTTCCTGCTGGTCCTCGCGGCCCTGATGGTGCCGCCGCAGGTCACGCTCATCCCGAACTACACCCTCACCGCCCAGCTCGGCTGGTTGAACACCTACCAGGGGATCATCCTGCCGGGACTGGCCAGTTCGCTGGGGACCTTCCTCTTCCGCCAGCACTTCCAGACGTTCCCGGTCTCCGTCCTGGAGGCCGCGACCCTGGACGGTGCGGGCCACTGGCGCCGGCTGTGGGGGTTCGTCGTACCGCTGTCCGCGCCGACCGTCTCGGCGGTCGCGCTCGTCTCCGTCGTCAGCGAGTGGAACCAGTACCTCTGGCCGCTGCTGGTGACCGACAGCGGGAGCATGATGACCCTGCCCGTGGGTCTGACCCTGCTGCAGAACAACGACGGCATCACCAACTGGGGCGTGCTGATGGCGGGCACGGTGCTCGTGATGCTCCCCATCCTGCTCGTCTTCGTCTTCTTCCAGCGTCGACTCGTGGCCGGTCTGGCCACGGGCGCGCTCGCGAACTGACCACCCGTAGAACTCAGGAGACCCCGTGAACCCCTCGTCCCACGTGCTGCCCCGACGCGGCGTCCTCGCCCTGGCCGGAGCCGGTGCGGCCGCTCTCGGCCTCGCCGCCTGCTCCGGCCCCTCGACCGCCTCCACCGGCGACTCCGCCGCGTCCGTCGCGGCGAAGACCGACTGGAGCAAGGTGACCCCGGCCGACACCGTGACGGTGTGGACGAACCACCCCGGTTCCTCGCAGGCCGTCGAAGCGGAGTTCCTCAAGCGCTTCGCCACCTCGAACCCCGACATCACGGTGAACTTCGTGACCGCGGGCGCGAACTACGACGAGATCTCCCAGAAGTTCCAGGCCGCCCTCACCGGCGACGACCTGCCCGACCTCGTCCTCCTCAGCGACGTCTGGTGGTTCCGCTACGCCCTCAACGGCCAGCTCACCCCGCTCGGCGACGTCCTGTCCGGCGCCGGGGTGGACGTCGCGAACTACAACCCGGGCCTCCTCGGGGACTACCAGTACGCCGACGCGCAGTGGGCGGTCCCCTACTGCCGTTCGACGCCGGTCTTCTACTACAACAAGGCGCACTGGAGCGCCGCCGGTCTGCCCGACCGCGGCCCCGACACCTGGGACGAGTTCCAGCAGTGGTTGCCGAAGCTGGCCGCTGCCGGTACCGGGGCGCAGGCGCCCTACGGTCTCGGCAAGGGCACCGGGAACGCGAGCTGGATCCACCAGAGCATGATCTGGGGCATGGGTGGCGCGCTCAGCGACGACTGGAAGATGACCGTCGACAGCGACCCGGTCCTCAAGGCCAGCGACTACCTGCGCAACTACGTCACGCAGGGCTGGGCGGCCGTCTCCTCCTCCGACCAGGCCTCCGACTTCGGTGCGGGGCTGTACTCCTCCGTCATCGGTTCCACGGGTTCGCTGTCCGGCATCCTCAAGGCCGCGAACTTCGAGGTCGGCAACGCCTTCCTGCCCGGCGGCGCCGCGGGCCGGTTCACCCCCACGGGTGGTGCCGGCTTCGCCATCCCGGCCAAGCGGTCCCCCGAGCAGCAGCTCGCGGCGGCCACGTTGCTGAAGTTCCTCGCCGAGGACGACAACACCGCCTACTTCTCCCAGAACACCGGGTACATGCCCGTCACCACGGGCGCCGTGAACTCCTCCACCATGCAGGAGGTCTACGCGCAGACCCCGCTGTTCAAGACCGCCGTCGACCAGCTCGAGAACGTGCGCAAGCAGGACAACGCCCGGGTCTTCGTCCCCGGCGGCGACCAGTCCACGGTCACCGCGTGGGAGAAGGTCATGCTGCAGGGCACGGCGTCGAAGGACGCCTGGGGCACCGCCCAGGACGAGATCGAGCGCTCCTACGAGTCCGACGTCAAGCCCCTCGTGAAGGCCTGACCCGATGGCCCGCCCGCTCGTGATCGCGCACCGCGGGTACTCCGCGGTGGCACCGGAGAACACGCTCGCCGCCTTCGAAGCGGCACTGCGGGCCGGCGCCGACCTGCTGGAGCTCGACGTCCACCTCGACGCCGACGGAGTGCCGGTGGTCGTGCACGACGGCACCCTGGACCGCACCACGGACACCCGCGGTTCCGTGGAGGAACTCGGCAGCGCGCGCGTGCGGGCGGCCGACGCCGGGGCGTGGTTCGCCCCGGCGTTCGCCGGCCAGCGGGTGCCGACCCTGCGGGAGGTCGTCGACGTGGTCGCCTGCTACCCGCAGGCCGGTCTCCTCGTGGAGTTCAAGGGGGCCTGGGGCCCGGCCGCGGCGTCCGGTGCCGTGGGGTCGTTGCGCCTCGCCGGGGTGGCCGGGCGCAGCATCGTCCAGAGCTTCGACCGGTCGAGCGTCGCCGCGTTGCGCGACGTGGCCCCGGACGTGCGGCGGGCCCTGCTCGTGCTGCAGCCCGGTCCGCCGATGGGTTGGGCCGAGCTGGAACAGTCCCTCCGCGACATCGCCCAGAACCCGTTCACCGCGTTGTCCACCCCCACCGGGGTGGCCTTCGAACAGGCCAGGCGGGCGGTCGCGGAACTGGGGGTGGTGGCGGTCAACCCCTACGTCGCGAGCATCGTCGCCAGCCCCCACGTCGTCGCCGAGTACCACGCGGCAGGCGTCGCGACCTACCCCTACACCGTCGACGAACCCCGGTTGTGGAGCGACCTGCTGCACCACCGCGTCGACGGCATCATCACCAACGACCCCGGCCGCCTCCGCGGTTTCGTCGACGCCCGCGAGGTGCGCCTCGTCCAGGACAGCGCGACGGAGGAGCGGCAGGAGCTGACCGTCGCCGCGACCCGGCAGGGCCACGCCGCCCGCCGCCTCACCTCCGCCTGACGGTTCCCCGGACCCGCCTCAGGAGGTCGTGAGTTCGCTGGGGTCGCCGAACTCCAGGGTCCCGTCCTCGGCCACCCGGGCCCGCACGACCCGGGAGTACCCCTCGGCGACGAGCGCGTCGAAGAGGGGCTGCATCCGCTTGGCCTGCTTCACCAGGGCGACCCGGGCGCCTGCGGCGATGAGTTCCTGCTGCTTGCGCAGCAGTTCCCCGGGGTTCGCGCCGGTCGGGTGGACCAGGGCGATCGCGGGGATCTCCTCGTCTCCGAACGACAGCTCGTCCACGATGCGCTCGAAACCGATCGAGAACCCCGCGGCCGGCAGGTCGCGGCCGGAGAACCGGCCGACCATGTTGTCGTAGCGGCCGCCACCGGCGATCGAGGACGAGCTGCCCGGCATCGACATCTCGAAGATCGGGCCCGTGTAGTACCCCATCCCGCGCACCAGGGTGACGTCGAACTGCACGTCGAGGCCGGGGGCGGAGCGGGCGAGGGCGTCGGCGATCTCGCGGAGCCGGACGACGACCTCGGTGGGGACGGCCTCGGGCAGCGCGGACTCGAGGACGCCCGGGGTGCGGACGTCGCGCAGCGGCAGCAGTTCGGTCAGCGACTTCTCCAGCGCGGAGACCGACCCCTCGTCGAACCCCTTGGACCGCAGTTCCGCGAGGACCCCGTCGAGCCCGACCTTGTCGGCCTTGTCGACGGTGATGAGCACACTGCCGTGGGCGTCCTCGGCGAAACCGCACCCGGTGAGCAGCCCCGTCAGGACACCCCGGTCGTTGAGGCGCAGCGTCGTGCCCGTGAGGCCGAGGCGCGTCAGCGCGGTGTGCGTCGCGGTCACGAGCTCGACCTCGGCGAGGCTGCCGGGTTCGCCGACGATGTCGATGTCGCACTGCACGAACTGGCGGTAGCGACCCTTCTGCGGACGCTCCGCCCGCCAGACCGGCCCGATCTGCAGCGCCTTGAACGGCATCCGAAGCGCCGCCGCGTTCGAGGCGACGTAGCGGGTGAGGGGCACGGTGAGGTCGAAGCGCAGACCCAGGTCCGCGGCGTCGCCGGGCAGCAGGGCCTCGTCGGCCGCGAGCCCCCGGCGCATGACCTTGAACAGCATCTTCTCGTTCTCGCCACCCTGCCCCGACTCCAGCCGGGACAGTTCCTCCAGCGCCGGCGTCTCGACCTCGTCGAAGCCGAAGGAGCGGTACACCTCGCGGATCACGTGCAGCGCGTGCTCCCGGCGGGCCTTGTCGACGGGGAGGATGTCACGCATGCCCCGCGCGGGGACGACCTTCGCTGCCATGCCCCCATCGTAGGAGAGGCGACCGGAGGCTCCGTCCGCGTGCGGGGCGGGGTCAGGGCTGGGCCAGGACGGCGCGCGCCAGGGAGGTGTGGGTGATCAGGGTCGAGACGATGCCGCTGCGCAGCGCGGTCGCGGTGGCCTCGCCGCGCTGGTCGCCGCAGGCCATCGCGATGACGTCCGGGGTCGCCCGCAGCTGCGGACCGGTCACCCCGATGACGCGGTCGGCGAGGGCGTCCACCTCCTTGCCGTCGATCCCCAGCAGGACCCCGGTGATCTCGGCGACGACCCCGGCCTGGGAGAGCGCGTCGCGGTCGGCGTCCCCGAGGGAGTCCAGCGCCGTGGACTCACCCGGGCGCCAGGCCCCCACGGACACGACGGCCTTCGTCAGCCGGTCGAGTTCGGCCAGCGCCTCGCTGATGCCGGACTGCGAGCGCAGACCGTCGGCGGTGGCGGCGTCGGGGACGGCGAGGGGTGCGTAGAAGGTCGTCGAGGAGGATCCCGTCGCCTCCGCCATCCGCCGGACGAGCTCGACGGCGCTCTCCTCCACGTCCGGGCGCGGCAGGGCACCGGAGAGCTGGACGAAGCGGCAGCCGATGTTCGCCCCGACGGAGGCGGCCAGCAGGGAGATCGTGCGGCCCCAGGCGAGTCCGACGACGTCCTCGGCCGTGACGCTCTCCTCCAGCAGGCCCGCGGTGAAGTTCGCGACGGCCCGGCGCTGACCCACCACGGTGTCCTCGTCGGGCTTCACGACGTAGACCGCCCGCACGCCGAAGCGCTCGCGCAGCGCGTCGGCGAGCTCTCCGTCCAGGGAACTCGGGACGACGACCTCGATCTGCACGAGGCCGGCCTCCTGGGCGTCCGCCAGCAGCCGGGCGACCTTGAACCGGCTCACCCCGAGCTGCTTGGCGATCTCGACCTTGGTCAGGCCCTCGACGTAGAAGCGCCGGGCGGCGGCCGCCGCGAGTGCGAGCGCACTCGTGGACATCCGTCGCGAGGCGGTACCGCGGGCCGGCGTCTTCGCCATGGCACCTCCTTCGCCGACCGTGGTGTCCGGTCGGGCTGACGTCGGGTGGAGAACGGGCACTGCGAGTTGACAGCTGCGTGCGACGCGGGTCACGATCAGCACAGCTGAGAGTAGCCCGCTCATTTGAGCGGTTGCAACGGCCGCGAGCCGGAGCACCTTGTCGACGAAGACACTGGAGGGGACACGATGGCTGGACGTCAGGGCCTGTCGAAGAAGGACGCCGCACCGGGCGCGGTCGCGTCGGCGGCGAACTCGCCGCTGAGCCGCCGGGCAGCCACCACACTGAGCCGCCGGGCAGCTCTGGGTGGCGCGGCCGGTGTCGGTACCGCCGCCGCGCTGAGCGCCTGCTCGGGCGCCGGCGGCGGGACCACGAGTGGCGGCGGTGGTGGCGGTGACAGCAAGACGATCAACGTCATCATGGTCAACAACCCGCAGATGGTGGACCTGCAGAAGCTCACCGCGGACAACTTCACCAAGGACACCGGCATCACCGTGAAGTACACGGTCCTGCCCGAGAACGACGTCCGCGACAAGATCAGCCAGGAGTTCTCCAGCCAGGCCGGTCAGTACGACGTCGCGTCGATCTCGAACTACGAGGTCCCGTTCTACTCCAAGAACGACTGGCTCGCCCCGATGGACGACTTCATCAAGGCGGACTCCGCGTTCGGCCAGGACGACATCCTCAAGCCGCTGGCCACCGCCCTGACCGGCGACGACGGCAAGGTCTACGGCGAGCCGTTCTACGGCGAGTCCTCGTTCCTGATGTACCGCAAGGACGTCTTCGAGGCCAACGGCATCACGATGCCGGACAAGCCGACCTGGGACGAGGTCGCGGGTTTCGCGGCCCAGCTCGACGGCAAGACGCCCGGCATGAAGGGCATCGCGCTGCGCGGCCAGCCCGGCTGGGGCCAGGTCTTCGCCCCGCTCACGACGGTGGTCAACACCTTCGGGGGCACCTGGTTCGACGAGGACTGGACCGCCCAGGTCAACGCCCCGGAGTTCGTGGCCGCGACGAAGTTCTACGTCGACCTCGTCACGGCGCACGGCGAGTCCGGCGCCCCGCAGGCCGGCTTCACCGAGTGCCTCAACGGCATGACCCAGTCCCAGGTCGCCATGTGGTACGACGCGACCTCCGCCGCCGGTTCGCTGGACGCCAGCGGTTCCCCGGTGGCCGGCAAGATGGGCTACGTCGCCGCCCCCGTGAGCCAGACCGACTCCTCCGGCTGGCTGTACACCTGGGCGTGGGGCATCCAGAAGGCCTCCAAGAACCAGGAGAACGCCTGGAAGTTCGTCTCCTGGGCCTCCAGCAAGGAGTACGAGGAACTCGTCGGCAAGCAGGTCGGCTGGGCCAGCGTGCCCGCGGGCAAGCGCAACTCGACCTACGAGAACGCCGACTACCAGAAGTCGGCCGCCCCGTTCTACAAGGCGACCCAGGACGCCATCAACGCCGCGAACCCGGAGGACCCGGGTGTGCAGAAGCGTCCGGCCGCCGGCATCCAGTTCGTGGCCATCCCCGAGTTCGCCGACATGGCGACCCAGGTCTCGCAGCTCGTCTCCTCGGCCATCGCCGGTCAGATGAGCGTCGAGGACGCCCTCGACCAGGGCCAGGACCTCGCGACCAAGCTGGTCAGCGACAAGTACAAGAAGTGAGTCGTCGCCGCGACCCCCGGGTTCCCCGGGGGTCGCGGTCCCTCGTTCGGCCCCGTCAGTGGGTTCCCCTCCCCGGAAGCACAGAGGACGTCCTTCCATGAGCACATCGAGCACCACGGCTGACAACCTCTCCAAGGTGGGGCCGGACAGGCCCCAGCGCAACGCGGGTCAGGCGCGCAGAGCCGCCGACTGGGCCCGCCGGGCGCCCCTCCTCCCCGCGCTGCTGTTCACGATCGTCGTGACGCAGTTGCCGTTCCTGGCGACCATCGTCATCTCGTTCATGAACTGGAACTCCTACTACCCGCAGGACCGCGGGTTCGGTGGCATCTCCAACTACGTCTCGGTCTTCACGAACGCCCAGCTCCGCGGTGCGGTGTGGAACACCGTCCTGCTGACCGTCACCGTCGTCGCGGTCAGCCTCGTCCTGGGCATGCTCATCGCCCTGCTGCTGGACCGGAAGTTCATGGGCCGCGGGGCGGTCCGCACGATGATGATCGCGCCGTTCCTCGTCGTCCCGATCGCGGCCGCGCTGCTGTGGAAGCACGCCCTGTTCAACCCGAACTACGGCCTGCTCAACGGCACGCTCAACGCGATCTGGAAGCTCTTCGGCTCCGACGGCGCACCCCAGGTCGACTGGCTCTCGACCGCCCCGAAGATCGCCATCGAGGTCTCCCTCATCTGGCAGTGGACCCCGTTCATGATGCTGATCCTGCTCGCCGGCCTGCAGTCCAAGCCGGCCGACGCCGAGGAGGCCGCCCGCATGGACGGCGCCACCGGGTTCCAGATCTTCCGCTACCTGACCTTCCCGCACCTGCGCCAGTACCTCGAACTCGGCGGTCTGCTCGGGGCCATCTACATCGTGCAGAACTTCGACGCCGTCTTCACCATCACCGCCGGTGGTCTGGGCACCGCGAACCTGCCGTACACGATCTACCAGACCGTGTTCTCCGCCCACGACTACGGCCTCGCCTCGGCGATGGGTGTCGTCGTCGTCATCGCCACCATCATCGTCGCGAACTTCGCCCTCCGCGTCGTCGCGAGCATGTTCAAGCAGGAGGCCGGTCGATGAGCACCATCGCGAACAGTGGAACGCTCAAGGCGAACACCAACGCCCACGTCCCGACCTCCAAGCGGGAACAGCGTGCCCGCGAGATGAACCGCAGCAAGCCGATCTGGGGGCTCATCGCCTGGATCGTCGGCATCCTCTTCGTGCTGCCGGTCCTGTGGATGGTCCTCACCTCGCTGCACTCCGAGACCGACGCGGCGACCAACCCGCCGTCGATCGCCGCCGGGCTGACCCTCGACGGGTACCGGTCGTTCTTCTCCGCGCAGCCCGCCGCACCGCTCATCAACTCGGCGATGGCGTCGGTCATCTCGACCCTGATCGTCCTGGCCCTGGCGATCCCCGCGGCGTTCGCGCTCTCGATCCGTCCGGTCCAGAAGTGGACCGACGTCATGTTCTTCTTCCTGTCGACGAAGTTCATGCCGCTCGTCGCCGGGCTGCTGCCGCTGTACCTGTTCGCGACCAAGACGGGCACGCTGGACAACATCTGGCTGCTGATCGTCCTCTACACCTCGATGAACCTGCCCATCGCGGTCTGGATGATGCAGTCGTTCCTGGCCGAGGTCCCCGGCGAGATGCTCGAGGCGGCCTCCATCGACGGCGCCGGGCTGATCCGGATGCTCTGGTCGATCGTCCGTCCCGTCGCCATGCCGGGGGTGGCCGCCACGGCGCTCATCTGCTTCATCTTCAGCTGGAACGAACTGCTGCTGGCGCGGACCCTGACCGGGACGATCGCCGGCACCGCTCCGGTGTTCCTCACCGGTTTCGTCACCAGCCAGGGCCTGTTCCTGGCGCAGCTGTGCGCCGCGGCGACCGTCATCTCGCTGCCGGTCCTCGTGGCCGGGTTCGCCGCCCAGGACAAGCTCGTGCAGGGTCTGTCCATGGGTGCCGTGAAGTGACCCACCCGTCCACCGCAACCCCTGGAGCGCTTCCGTGACCTCCACCACCACCGCACTGCCGCTGACCCCGGAGAACCTCGCCGCCATCGGCGAGCGCGTACCCGTCCCCGGCTACGACCGGTCGCAGGTGACGCCCGGGATCGTCCACCTGGGAGTCGGTGGTTTCCACCGCGCGCACCAGGCGATGTACCTGGACCGCCTGATGAACGAGGGCAAGGCGCTGGACTGGGGCATCCGCGGCATCGGCGTGCTGCCGCACGACCGGCGGATGAAGGAGGTCATGGACGCCCAGGGAGGCCTGTACACCCTGGTGCTGAAGGACCCCGACGGTTCCCGCGAACCCCGTGTCATCGGTTCCATCCTCGACTTCATCCTCGCCCCCGAGGACACCGAGGGGGCGGTGGAGGCGATGGCCGACCCGCGGATCCGCATCGTCTCCCTCACGGTCACCGAGGGCGGCTACAACATCGACGCGGTCAGCGGCGAGTTCGTCCTCACCGAGGAGAAGGTCGCGGCGGACCTCGCCGACGGCGCCGTCCCGCAGACGTCGTTCGGTCTGGTCACCGAGGCGCTGCGCCGTCGCCGCGACCGCGGGATCCCGCCCTTCACGGTGATGTCCTGCGACAACATCCAGGGCAACGGTCACGTCGCGCACCAGGTGTTCGTGGCGTTCGCGAAGGCCAAGGACGCCGAGCTCGGCACCTGGATCGACGAGCACGTGAAGTTCCCCAACTGCATGGTCGACCGGATCACCCCCGGCACCACCGACGACGACCGCGCCGAGGTGCGCGAGGCGTTCGGCGTCGAGGACGCCTGGCCCGTGGTCTGCGAACCGTTCGTGCAGTGGGTCCTGGAGGACGACTTCGGCCTCGGCCGGCCGCCCTACGAGGACGCGGGCGTCCAGGTCGTCGACGACGTCGAGCCCTACGAGCTGATGAAGCTCCGGCTGCTCAACGCCAGTCACCAGGCGCTGTGCTACTTCGGCTACCTCACCGGCTACCGACTGGTCCACGAGGTCGCGCAGGACCCGCTGTTCGCGACGTTCCTGCTGGGGTACATGGAACGCGAGGGGTCCCCGACCCTGGCCCCCGTCCCCGGGATCGACCTGGACGCCTACCGCCACGAACTCGTCAGCCGGTTCTCCAACGGCGAGGTCCGCGACACCGTGGCGCGGCTGTGCAACGAGAGCTCCGACCGCATCCCGAAGTGGTTGCTGCCGGTGGTCCGGCACCAGATCGCGCACGGCGGCGAGTTCTTCCGCGCCGCCGCCGTCGTGGCCAGCTGGGCCCGCTACGCCGAGGGGGTCGACGAGCAGGGCGAGCAGATCGAGGTGTCGGACCGCATCGCGGACCGCCTCGTGGCGACCGCGCAGCGCAACCGCACCGACCCGACGGCCTTCATCGCCGACCGGACCCTCTTCGGCGACCTCGTCGACGACGAGGCGTTCGTCGCGGAGTACACCGCGACGCTGGCCTCGTTGCACGCCCACGGCGCCCGCGCGACCCTCGAGGCGATCGTCGCCCGCTGACCCCGTCCCGACTCCTGGGGAGCTCTCCACCCTTCCGGCGCTGCCGAAGGGTGGAAAGCTCCCCAGAAGTCGTTGCGGGGGGCGGGTGGGGCCTCAGAAGCCGGCGACCTCGTGGGGTTCGTAGGGGGCCTCGAGCTCGGCGACCTCGTCGGCGGTGAGCTCCAGCTCGATCGCCGCGAGGGCGTCCTCGAGGTGCTGGGGCTTGGTGGCGCCGACGATGGGGGCGACCACGACCGGGTTCTGCGCGACCCAGGCCAGCGCGACCTGGGCGCGGGAGACCCCGCGGCGCTCGGCGACCCGCGCCACCGCCGCGACCACGTCGGCGTCGGAGTCGCGGTAGAGGGTCTTGCCGAACTCGTCCTTCTCGGAGCGGTTCGTCGTGGCGTCCCAGTCGCGCGTGAGCTTGCCGCGGGCCAGCGGGCTCCAGGGGATGACCCCGACGCCCTCGTCGGCGCACAGCGGCAGCATCTCCCGCTCCTCCTCGCGGTAGAGGAGGTTGTAGTGGTCCTGCATCGTCGAGAATCGGGTCCAGCCGTTGAGGTCCTGCAGGTGCAGGGCCTTCGAGAACTGCCACGCCCACATCGAGCTGGCGCCGAGGTAGCGGACCTTCCCGGCCGCGACGACGTCGTGCAGGGCCTGCAGCGTCTCCTCGAGCGGGACGGTGGGGTCGAAGCGGTGGATCTGGTAGAGGTCGACGTAGTCCGTCCCGAGGCGGCGCAGCGAGTTGTCGATCTCGGTGAGGATCGCGTTCCGGGAGAGCCCCGCACCGTTGGGTCCCGGGCGCATGCGGCCGTGGACCTTGGTGGCGATGACGAGGTCCTCGCGGCGCGCGGCCTTGAGCAGGACATCGCCCAGGATCTCCTCGCTGGAACCGTCGGAGTAGACGTTGGCCGTGTCGAAGAAGTTGACGCCGGCGTCGAGCGCGCGGTGCAGGAAGGGGGCGCTCTCCTCCGCGGGCAGCGTCCACCCGTGGTTGCCCCGGGCCGGGTCGCCGTAGCTCATGCACCCGAGGACGAGCCGGGAGACCTCGAGGCCGGTGTGACCGAGTTTCACGTAGTCCATGACGCGATCGTGCCCGATCACCCGTTCGGCTGCCTGCGCAGGCGGAGGAACGGACGATCGAACGATCCGTGGTGATCGATCGATCTTGACCCTCGTCGGGGCGCTCCGGCACGGTGACGCCACTCGACGAGGAGTCCAAGCATGCCCCTTCCGCAGCACAGCAGAACCCGTTTCGCCGTCATCGGCGCGGGCGTGATCGCCCGTCAGCACGGCGCCGTCCTCGGCCAGCTGGCCGAGGAGGCCGAACTCGTCGCGGTGGTGGACCCGGTCGTGGAACGCGCCCAGGCCTTCGCCGCGGAGCACGGAGGTCAGGTCCACGCCACGTTGACGCAGGCCCTGGCGGGCGTGCCCTTCGACGTCGCGGTCGTCTGCACCCCGACCGGCACCCACGGCGAGCTGACCGTGCAGGCGCTGGAGGCCGGCAAGCACGTCGTGGTCGAGAAGCCGGCGGAGATCTCGCCCGAGCGGATCGACGAGATGGTCCGGGCCCGCGACCGCGCCGGCACCCTGGTCTCGGTCATCTCCCAGCACCGCTTCGACCCGGCGACGGAGATCGTCGTGGCCGCGGTGGCCCGCGGGGAGTTCGGCCGGCTGACCTCCGCGACCGCCTCGATCGACTGGTGGCGCGGGCAGAGCTACTACGACTCCGGCGACTGGCGCGGCACGTGGGCGCTGGACGGCGGCGGGGCCCTCATGAACCAGGGCGTGCACACCGTCGACCTCCTGATCGCCACGATGGGCCGGCCGGTGGAGGTGTTCGGCTGGACCGCCGTCCGGGCCCACGAGCGCATCGAGGTCGAGGACGTCGCGACGGGCGTCGTGCGCTTCGCGTCGGGGGCCATCGCGACCCTGCACGGTTCCACCGCCGTCCACCCCGGCCTCAGCACCCGGTTGCAGGTCCACGGCGACCGCGGCTCGGCGGTGATCGAGGACGACCGTCTCGTGTACTTCCACGCGACGCCGCCCGGTGGAGCGCCGCAGGAGACGCTCATGGGCGCCCGCGGCGCGGGCACCAACCAGGTCGAGCGCTTCGGTGGACCGGAGGCGACCGCGCCGGTGACCAGCCTCCCGGGCCGGATGTCCGACGCGCACCTGGCCCAGTACCGCAACGTCCTGGCCGCCCTGCGGGGTGAGGCGGAACTGCGGGTCGGCCTGGAGGAGAACCGCCTCGCGGTCGCCGTGATCACCGGCCTCTACGAGTCCGCCCGGACGTCGCGTCCGGTGGCGCTGGCCCCGTCCCTGCAGAGAACCCCCTGACCGTCAGATCGAACGAGGAGACGACGATGACGTCTGGACGACCCGGCCGCAGGGTCGCGGCGAACCCCATCCCGTACTGGTCGCAGGCCGGGAAGACCCGGGAGGTCTTCGAGCAGGCCTTCCGCGACTTCCAGCAGATCGGCTTCACCGCGGTGAAGGCCGACCTCCCGGCCGGGATGACGACGGGGGAGTACGCGGACTGGATCGCGGGTTTCGGGCTCAGCCCCTCGATCGGGCTCTTCAGCAGCGCGCTGGACGAGACCGTCGAGATGGCCGACGTGCTCGAGCAGGCCCGGCGCTTCGGCGCCGAACAGGCGGAACTCGGTCTCGACCGCACGATGCTCTCGTCCATGTCCCTGCCCGAACGCCTCGAGCGCCCGGCCGTCGGGGCCGGGTTCGACCAGGGCCGTCTCGACCGGGCGATCGAGAACGCCGGCCGGGTCTGCGCGGTGCTGATCGCCGAGGGGGTCCGGCCGCTGCACCACTCCCACGTCGGGGGTGTGTTCGAGACCGAACACGAGATCACCTCCCTGCTGGACGACCTCGGACCCGACCTCATCGGTTTCGGGCCGGACACCGGGCACCTGCGGTGGGCGGGGATCGACCCCGTCGCCCTCGTCCGGCGCTACGCCGACCGCACCGGCGGGATCCACCTCAAGGACCTCCACCCCGACCACCTCGACGGGGCCGGTGGCGGCGGGACGTACCGCGAGAAGGCGAGCAGCGGGCGGTTGTGGGCGGAACCCGGACGGGGCGTCCTCGACCTCGCCGCGGTGCTCGACGCCCTCCCCGACGACTACGACGGGGACTACATGATCGAGGTCGACCACCCGAGCGTGGGTTCCCTCCACGAGTCCCACCGGATCTCGTGGGAGTGGGCGCGGGACCACCTCTCCGCGGTGACCGTTCCGTGACCTGAACAGCCCCGGATGCGTTGCGGCAGAGCACGACGCGTCTCAGGAAACCTTCCGCTGCGACCCCCGCCGTGCTAGCGTCGGAACAGCGGTCGAGGTAAGCGTTTACCGCGTCGGCAGGTCCACCAGCGTCGGGGACCGGCCCCGCAGGAACCCGGTGCTCGAACTCGGACTGTCCGGCCAACCCCCGTGCAGGTGACGTGGCAGGAGCTCAAAGGTGAGACAGAACTCTTCCGGTGAGAAGTCGTCGGTCGCGGCTGCGGTCGGGAACCTCTCCGTCGGCAGCGCCCCGGCGAAACCCCCGCGGCGCGGATCCCGTGCGCCGCGCGCCCCCCGGCGCCGCTGGTCGCGCGACAGGCTGCTCCTCGTCGCACTGGGTCTCCCCGGTGCGATCGCCCTGGTGGCGTTCCAGTACCTTCCCCTCCTGGGCAACGTCATCGCCTGGAAGGACTACCAGCCCTACCTGAGCATCTCCGAGTCGGACTGGGTCGGTTGGCAGAACTTCTCGTTCCTGTGGGACGGGAACCCGGCGTTCCGCAACGCCCTGTGGAACACGATCGTCCTCACGATCATCCAGACGGTGCTGGTCTTCCCGGTCCCCCTGGTGATCGCCCTGGTGCTGAACAGCCTCTCCGGGGAGCGTCTGAAGCGGATCCTGCAGTCGATCCTCTACCTGCCGCACTTCCTGTCCTGGGTGATCGTCGTCGCGCTGTTCCAGCAGATGCTGGGCAACGCGGGCATGCTGAACACCTTCCTCGTGCAGAACGACTTCCCGATCATCAACATCATCGGGGTTCCGGAGTTGTTCAAGGCGCTGGTCACCAGCCAGGTGATCTGGAAGGACGCCGGCTGGGGAACCATCATCTTCCTCGCCGCGATCTCCCGCGTCGACCAGGAGCAGTACGAGGCGGCCGCGGTGGACGGTGCGAACGCACGGCAACGCCTCTGGTACATCACGTTGCCGGCCCTCAAGGGGCTCATCATCCTGTTGCTCATCCTCCGCCTGGGCAGCAGCCTCTCGGTGGGGTTCGAGCAGATCATCCTGCAGCAGGGACCGGTCGGCCTGCAGGCCAGTGAGGTCCTGGACACCTGGGTCTACAACAACGGCATCCTCGGCGGTGAGTGGGGAACCTCGGCGGCCGCAGGCCTGATCAAGGGCCTGGTCGGAGTCCTCCTCGTCGTCGGCGCGAACAAGTTGGCTCACCTCTTCGGTGAGAGAGGGGTGTACGAGAAGTGACCACCGTCGAGAACGCGACCATCGGTGACGACACCGTCCCGTCGTTCCGCAAGGACGGCAAGCGGCCTCCGTGGATGGAGAAGCCGAGCGTCGCCACCCAGGCCCTGAAGTTCGTCTTCCTGGCCATCTCGGTGGCGCTGGTCGTCATCCCCTTCTGGACGGTGATCGCCACGTCCCTGGCCGACCAGAAGACCATCAACGACTCCGGCGGCGGGATGGTCCTGTGGCCCGGGAGCGGGATCAGCTTCGACGCCTACACCACCGTGCTCCAAGGGGGCGTGGTCACCCGCGCGGTCCTGATCTCCATCGGGGTCACCGTGGTCGGGACGTTCCTGTCGCTGGCCGCGACCGCGGGTCTCGCCTACTGGCTGTCCCGGCCGGGTGCCCTGGGCGCCAAACCGGTGCTCATGCTGGTGCTGGGCGCGATCCTCTTCGCCCCGGGACTCATCCCGAGCTACCTGGTGGTCAAGGAGTTCCACCTGCTGGACTCCCTGTGGTCGCTGGTCCTCCCGGTGCTCGTCAACGCCTTCAACGTCATCGTCATGCGCGCGTTCTTCCAGGAACTGCCCAAGGAGCTCTTCGAGTCGGCCGCCATCGACGGGGTCGGAGCCGCGACGGTCCTGCTGCGCATCGTGCTGCCCTTGTCCAAGGCGGTGCTGGCCGTCATCGGGCTCTTCTACGCGGTCGCCTACTGGAACGCGTTCTTCAACGCCCTGCTCTACATCCAGTCCAGCGAGAAGTGGCCGATGGCCCTGGTGCTGCGGACCTACGTGGTCAACCAGACGACGATCGGCGGCGACGCCGCCGGTGAGGCCCTGCCCCCGCAGCTGCCGCTGCAGATGGCCATCCTGGTGATGGCCATCGTGCCGATCCTGCTGGTCTACCCCTTCATCCAGAGGCACTTCGCCAAGGGCGTCCTGATCGGCGCAGTCAAGGGCTGAACCGCCCGCCGCACGACTCACGAGCAACCCACCGGGTCGAGGAGGATCCATGTCAGAGAGCGCTTTCAGTCGACGCAGTCTGCTCGCAGGGGCAGGAGGTGGTGCGGGCCTGCTCGCGACGGGCGGCCTGTCCGCCTGCTCCAGCGGGAACGACAGCGGTGGTTCGGGAGGAGACAGCGGGAAGAACACCGCCGTCCTGCCGACCTACGTGCCCTACACCGGGGTGACCCCGGACCTCCCGGGTACCGAGCAGGGCGTGGACCCCGCCTTCCGGAACTTCCCCGCCGAGAACCCCACCTCGGTCGACGAAGTCCCCGGTCACGGGGAGACGTTGACCGGGATGGCCAACATCTACTTCGCCGTTCCGCCGGGCGTCGGGGACAACACCTACTGGCAGGGCCTGAACGACCGGCTCGGCGTCGACCTCCAGCTGCAGATGGTCAGCAACGCCGACTACCTGCAGAAGTTCCCCACCGTCATCGCCGGCAACGAGCTCCCGGACATGCTGCAGATCCCCGGCCCCGTCACCGGCAGCACCTTCCCGGTGCCCAACCTGCCCCAGCTGCTCGAGAAGCGCTTCACCGACCTGAGTGAGCACCTCTCCGGTGACGCGGTCAAGGAGTACCCCAACCTCGCCAACATCCCCACCCGCACCTGGAAGGCGACGGTCTACAACAACGGCATCTACGGCATCCCCATCGCCCGCGGGGCCATCGGGAACTACCACTTCATCCGTCAGGACCTGTTCGAGGCCGCCGGGGTCTCGCCCGAACCGAAGAGCTACGACGAACTCGTCGAGACGACCAAGGCGCTGACCGACCCCAAGCAGCGACGGTGGGCCTTCAGCCTCTTCAACCAGCCCCGCCAGCTGCTCGGGCGGATGAACGGCGAGCCGAACGTCTGGGCGGAGGAGGGGGGCAAGCTCACCCACGTCTACGAGACCGACCAGTACGCCCAGACCGTCACCGACCTGATCGCCATGTGGAAGTCGGGCGTGATGCACCCGGACTCCTTCGACACGGCCCAGCCGTTCAAGCAGTTGTTCAACGCCGGGACCTGCGCCATCAACGCCGCCGACGGCTACCCGGGGTGGATCCAGTACCAGCTCGACAACGCCTCGAACCCGAACTTCAAGCTCGGGTTGATGCCCGTCCACCTGCGTGACGGGAGTGGACTGGCGCACTGGGCCTACGGCAACGGGTACTTCTCGATGACCATGCTCAAGCAGCAGGACGACCCGGAGAAGATCAAGACGGTCCTGCGGGTGCTGAACTGGCTGGCCGCACCGTTCGGCACGGAGGAGTACAAGTACCGCCTCTTCGGCCAGGAGGGTGTCGACCACACGCTGGACCCGGGGGGAAACCCGGTGCTCACCCCGACCGGGACCAAGGACACGGTCCTGCCCATCCGCTACCTGGCCGACAGCCCGTACAACATCTACGTCCCCGGTCGTCCCCAGGACGCCGACACCCAGCACGAGTACCAGTCGCTGGAGATCCCCACCGGCATCGCCAACCCGGTGATCGGGCTGTACTCCAACGCCGCCTCGACCGACAACGCCACGGCCGACAAGACCTTCACCGACGGCGTCAACGACGTCGTCCAGGAACGTCGTCCGTTCGCCGACCTCAAGACCCTGGTCTCGACGTGGAAGAACTCGGTGGGGGACAAGATGCGCACCGAGTACCAGGACGCGCTGCAGAAGGCGGGGGCGATCGCCACGAGCTGATCCGGCACCCCGATCCGTGATCCCGCTGGGTTTCCCCGCACGATCACGGATCGGGGGTTAGGGGTGGGGTGGTGGGGGCCCTTCCACCGTCGGCGAACGGGGGAAGTGAGTCGAGGAGGCTCAGGTTGTGTCCCTCGAAGGCGCTCACCCCGAGCGCCGGGAACGTCCGAGGAGGACACTCATGAACACGCTGTCCGTGTGGCGCCGCAGCCCCTTCGAGACCCAGGCCCAGTTCGACGCGCTGGTCCGCAACAGCTTCGGGACCTCCACCGGTTTCGTCCCGGCCGTCGAGGTCGGCCGCGACGGGGACGACGCCGTCGTCAAGCTGGAACTCCCTGGTGTCGTCCTGGAGGACGTCACCGTCGAGGTCGAGAAGGGCGAGCTCGTCGTCCGCGGTGAACGCAAGGACCCCCGCGAGGAGTCCGCGCGCCGACGACCACCGGTCGTCAGCGCGCCCGCCGGAGGGAACTCGAGAGCAGTGCGGCGTGCACGAACGCCTGGGGGAAGTTCCCGCGCAACTGGCGTTCGCGCACGTCCCACTCCTCGCTCAGCAACGCCGCCGGACCGCACGCGGCCCGGTTGCGCTCGAAGAACCGGAACGCGTCGACCTCCTGGCCGTCGGCGTGCAGGGCCTCGGCGACGACGAAGCCGCAGAGCAGGAACGCCCCCTCGGTGGTGCCCAGCGGCATCGAGTCGGGGGAGTAGCGGTAGACGTAGTGGTCCTCGACGAGGTCGCGGCGCACCGCCGCGAGCGTCGCCCGCGACCGCGGGTCCTCCACCGGCAGGGCGCCGTGCAGGACGGGACGCAACAACGCCGCGTCGACCCCGGGCTGGGTCGGGCTGCGCTGCCACCGGCCCTCGTCGGGGTGCAGGCAGTCGCGCGAGGTCCGCGCGAGGATCGTGTCCGCGAGCGCCGCGTAGCGCGCCGCCTCGCCGGGCGAGGACACCGCCGCGATGCACTTCAACCCGGCGACGCACTCCAGGCGGGAGTGCGTCCACCAGTCGTCCTCGATCTCCCAGATCCCGGCGTCGGGTTCCTCCCAGCGCTTCTCGATCGCGGAGACCGCGACGCCCACGGCGCGCCGGCCGTCGGTGCCGAGGACGTCGAAGCGCGCGGCGGAGGCCAGCAGTTGCAGCACCTCACCGAACGCGTCGAGCTGGAACTGCCCGCGGACGTGGTTGCCCGCGATGTCCCACCCGCCGGGGTAGCCGGGGACCCCGGTGTGCCGTTCGTCGGGGACGGGGGCCCCCAGCACGGTGTAGGCGGGCACCAGGTCCGGCCCGTCGGCCAGGACCCGCTGGACCACGAAGTCCACGAGCGTCCGGTACAGCTCGGTCGGTTCCCCGCACTCGGCGAGGGCGAGCCCGGCGTAGCACTGGTCGCGGATCCAGGCGTAGCGGTAGTCGTAGCTGCGGCCCTTGTCGGCGTGCTCGGGCAGCGACATCGTCGCGGCGGCGACCATCCCGCCGGAGTCCGAGGTCAGCCCCCGGATCAACGCGAAGGAGTGCCGGGCCTCCTCGGGCGCGATGGAGTGCGGGATGTCGGGCACCGCCGACTTCCAGGTGTGCTCGGTGGAGGTCCAGGAGTGCACCGGGTCCGGGGGTTCTTCGCGCAGGCGGGTCCCGACCTCCAGCACGAAGTGGTGGGAGGTGCCGGCCGGGACGCGCAGGTGCGCCCGCAGCATCCCGTCCTCGACGTCGGCGGAGCCCAGCCCGGTCAGCCGCACGTGCAGGTCGCCGGACCGGGCGCTCCAGCGGCCGGAGTCGTCGCGGCGCAGGTTGCGCAGCGCCTTGGACCCGAACTCGGCCCGCAGGTCGAAGAGGACGTCGACCTCGCCGTCACCCTCGACGGCGACCACCTCGCGCAGCAGGACCGCGCAGTGGGGGTCGCTGGGCATCGCCATGGCGTCGCGGCAGTCGATCGTGCCGTCGCCGCGCGAGGTCCAGTGGTGGCGGAACACCAGCGTCGCCGGTTCGTAGTGACCGCCCCAGACGAAGGGGTGCGACGGGGTGACGGAGAACGCGCCCCGCCCCCCGAGCAGGGCGGCGAAGACGGCGTCGTCGTGCCAGTTCGGGGCGCACATCCACACGACGTCACCCCGTGGGCCGACGACCGCGCCGCGGGCGCCGTCGGCGACGACGGCGTAGTCGCGCAGGACGTGCGGTGGGAACTGCTTCGTGAACTCGTCGGGCGTCACCGGGGCGCCTGCGCCCCCGTCGTGAGCAGGAGCTTCCCGACGTGGGAGGAACCCTCCATGACCTCGTGGGCGCGCGCGGCCTCGGCCAGCGGGAACGTCTCGTGCACGACGGGGCGCACCCCGCCGTCGGCGATCAGCGGCCACACGTGGTCGCGGACGCTGGCCACGATCGTCGCCTTGTCGTCGGCGTCGCGGTAGCGCAGTCCGGTGGCGTGCAACGAGATCCGCTTGCGCATGAGGAGGCCGAGGTCGAGTTCGGCGTGGGTGCCGCCCTGGGTGGCGATCACCACGAGGCGGCCGCTGGTCGCCAGCACGTCGAGGTTGCGGGCCAGGTACGGCGCGCCGACGAGGTCGAGCACGACGTCGGCGCCGGCCGGTTCGAACGCGCGGACCGCCTCGACGAAGTCGTCGTCGTGGTAGTTCACCAGCACCTGCGCGCCGAGTTCCGCGCACTGCTGCAGCTTCTCCGCCGACCCCGCGGTGACGGCCACCCGGGCCCCGACCTGACGGGCCAGCTGGATGGCCATCGTCCCGATCCCGCTGGACCCGCCGTGGACGAGGAGGAGCTCGCCGGGACGCAGCCCGGCGAGGGTGAAGACGTTCGACCAGACCGTGCAGGTGACCTCGGGCAGCGCCGCGGCCTCGACCACGCCGACGCCCTGGGGGACGGGCAGCAACTGCCCGACCGGGACGAGGACGCGTTCGGCGTAGCCGCCGCCACCCAGCAGCGCGCAGACGGGTTCACCCACCGACCACCCGACGTCGGGCCCGGTCGACTCGATCCAGCCGGAGACCTCCAGGCCCGGGTTCTCGGGTGCACCGGGGGGCGAGGGGTAGTGGCCGAGGCGTTGCGCGACGTCGGCCCGGTTGACCCCCGCGGCGGCGACGCGGACCACGACCTCGCCGGGGCCCGCCACCGGGTCCGGCAGCTCGGTGGGGACGAGGACCTCGGGGCCCCCGGGACGTTCGACGATCACGGCTCGCACGTCGCGACACTACGTCGGGCCCGGCTCACCCGCCTCCGCATCCCCGTCCCCGTCCCCGTCCCCGTCTGCGAGCAGGCTCCGGGCCCGGTCGAGGTCCTGCGGCACGTCGACGTCCAGCGCCTCCCGCCCGCTGACCGCGACCTCCCCGACCCGGCCGCGGAACAGTTCCCGCAACGGCTGGCCCGCGATCGCCGGCAACCCGTCGAGGACCCGCTGGGCCGAGGTGCGCCGGTGCGCAGAGAGCAGCGGCTGACGTCGACCGTCCCCGTCGACCCCGACGACGGCGTCCAGGTCCGGGTCCGCGGCGAGGGCGGCGAGGAGGCGGGGCACGGCGCTCGCGGCGAAGGGCTGGTCCCCGCCCAGCAGCACCAGCACGGGCGCGGTGCTCGCGGCGAGG
The DNA here is from genome assembly GCF_979255925.1 of Kineococcus sp. AC630. NCBI lineage: Bacteria > Bacillati > Actinomycetota > Actinomycetes > Kineosporiales > Kineosporiaceae > Kineococcus > Kineococcus sp. AC630. Next base: position 7,701 of record NZ_CEEDMJ010000019.1, on the reverse strand, counting down.
CCCGCGGCGAACCCGGCGAGCGGACCTCCCCCGGTCGGGCGCTCCAGAACCCCGCCCGGTCCGACGATGACCACGTCGTGACCGGACAACTCGCGCAGCAGGTGCTGCAGGACCGTCCCGGGACCCAGGGGTGCGGCGAGCTTGTCCGCCCCCGGTCCCGTGCGGGCGGCCCAGCGGGTGCTCCCACCGCCCGCGACGACCACGACGACGACACCCTGCACCGGACCTCCTGGTGGCACGTTCGAGCGGAAGGGTCAAGCAACCACGCCGAGCTGCCGATGAGCCGAACGAGGGTTGTCGGGCCCGTGGAGTTCACCTCGTGGGTCCACGTCCCGATCACCACTGAGTCTGCTCGGCCAACGGTGGGCAGTTTCGCCCGCCCACCATCGCGTACGGAAGGTTGACATGCTGCGGAACCTGAGCATCCGAGCCAAGCTCGCGGTCCTCCTGGTGGTACCTCTCGTGTTGCTGCTCGTCGCCGTCGTCGCGACGGCAGCCCAGAACGTGACGTCCACGACGGAACGCCGCCACCTGGCCGCCTACGCGAAGTCGGCGCAGACGATCAACGGCTTCTTCACCGCTCTGCAGACGGAGCGACGGAGCACGCTGGAGTACCTGGCCGCGCCGGCCGACGACCTCAAGGCGCAGGTCGCCACCGACCGCGCCGCCACCGACGCCGCCACCGCCGGGGTGGCCGGGGCCATCCAGACCAGCGGCCTGGACCTGACCGCCGGGTCCAGCGCAGTGGTCTACGCGAGCGTGCAGAAGGCCCTCGCGGAGACCCTCCCGCAGACCCGCGCCGCCGTCGACAACGGCACCACCACCCCGCTCGCCGCGCTGAACAGCTACAGCGCCGTCGCCTCCGCCGCCACCGACCTCACCGTCACCGTCGCCGAGCAGGCCCAGGACCGCGACCTGGCCGACGACATCGCCGCGTTCGGGTACCTCCTCAAGCGCGTCGACGCGCTGTCGGTCGAGCAGTCCGCCGGTGACCTCATCGTCCAGGGCAACACCAACGTCGCACTGGACGTCCTGCGCGGCAACGCCATCGAACAGGGCAACTACTTCGAGGCGCAGGCCCGCTACCGCCTGCACGCCGACGGTGCGGCGGCCCTCGACGCCACCCTGAACAGCAGCCAGGTCACCCAGTCGCTGGCGTTCCTGAACCAGGACCGCAACATCTTCGCCGCCGCCACCGGCACCCCCTCCCTGCCCGAGAAGGGCTGGGAGGAGACCTCCGGCGAGGTCATCACCGCCTACCGCGCCGCCACCAACGAGATCGCGACCACCGTCGCCGACCGCGCCGACGCCGCGTCGAGCCGCGCCACCCTCGGCACGCTGGTCCTGGTCCTCGGCGTCCTGCTGGTCTTCGTCGCCGTCGCGTTCTTCGGCCTGCGCGTCGCCCGCGACATCGGCCGCCGCCTGCGCGCCCTGTCCGACGCGGCCATCACGGTCCGCGACGAACTGCCCCGCATGGTCGAGCGCATGCAGACCCCGGGCGAGGGTCCCGGCGTGGAGTTCAGCCCGCTGGAGGTCACGAGCACCGACGAGATCGGTGACGTCGCCCACGTCATCAACGACCTCAACGAGACCACCTTCCGCATCGCCGGGGAGCAGGCCGCGCTGCGCGCCTCGATCGCGGAGATGTTCGTCAACGTCGCCCGTCGCGACCAGACGCTGCTCGCCCGCCAGCTGGCCTTCCTGGACCAGCTGGAGCGCACCGAGGAGAACCCCGACACCCTCGAGGACCTCTTCACCCTCGACCACCTCGCGACCCGGATGCGGCGCAACGCCGAGTCCCTGCTCGTCCTCGCCGGCATCAACACCGGGCGCCGCCTGCGCCGCCCGCTGCCGCTCTCGGACGTCGTCCGCACCGCGGCCGGTGAGATCGAGCACTACGACCGCGTGGACCTCGCCCTGCAGGTCGACCCGCCGGTCGTCGGTCACCTCGCGCTGTCGGCCTCGCACATGATCGCCGAGCTGCTCGAGAACGCGACGAACTTCTCCGACCCCGGCACCCGCGTCGTCGTCGGCACCGCCGAGACCGACCGCGGCGTCGAGATCACGATCAAGGACAGCGGCCTCGGCATGAACGCCGAGGAGGTCGAGACCGCCCACCAGCGCATCTCCGGTGGTCGCGCCTCGGAGTTCGTCGGGGCCCAGCGCCTCGGGTTCTACGTCGTCGGCCGCCTCGCCGGCCGCCTGGACGTCGAGGTCGAGTTCGTGACCTCCGAGAGCAACGGCACCACCGTCACCCTGGTCCTGCCCGCGGCGCTCTTCACCCCGGGCTCGGTCAAGGCCGGGGAGCCGGAGCTCGCGGCCCTCGACAGCGGCCTCCCCTCGCTCGAGGGTGGCGTCTCGGCCCTGCCCGACGGCGGTGTCTCGGCCCTGCCGGAGGCCCCGTCCGCGCTCCCCGCGGGACCGGGTGGCCTGCCCACCCGCACCCCGGCGGCGCCCACCGGTGGCCCGAACACGATCGTCAGCAACCCGCTGGCGGCCGAGGGCCTGGGCGACGCGCTGTCCGCGACGCTGCAGAAGTCCGCGGCCGAGGCGGCCGCGAGCTCCGAGGTCAACGCCTCCGCGCCCAAGTCGAAGGTCGAGGGCCGGCAGCTGCCGACCCGCCGCCGCACCGCTCAGGCGCAGGCCAAGGTGGAGGCGTCGCCCGCTCCCGTCGCTCCCACCACCCCCGTCGCCCCCACCGTCCCGGTCGTGGCGTCGGAGGAGGACTGGAAGCCGGTCACCGCGTCGGCCCCCACCACCTCGGCGATGCCGAAGCGCGAACGCAAGGCCGAGGCCCCCACGGCTCTGGCTGCGGCGCAGGACATCCTGCCCACCGCAGGCAAGAAGGCCCGCAAGGTCCGCGAGACCGTGGCCCCGCCGAAGACCGCCGCCGAGGCGTTCTGGACCTCCCGCAAGCGCAGCGAGGCGACGACCGCCGAGGCGTCCGCACTGGACGCCCTCGAGGCCGACCGCGCCGCGCAGCAGGCCGAGGAGGCCCCGCACGTCGAGGCCCCCGTGGTCGAGGCGCCGGTGGTCGTCGAGGCCCCCGTGGTCGAGGCGCCGGTGGTCGTCGAGGCCCCCGTGGTCGAGACCCCGGTGGTCGTCGAGGCCCCCGTGGTCGAGACCCCGGTGGTCGTCGAGACCCTCGTGGTCGAGACGCCCGTGGTCGAGGAACCCGTCGCCGCGGTCGTCGAGGCGCCGGTCGTCGAGGCCCCCGCGGCCCCGGTCGCGATCCCCGCGCAGACCCGCACGGTCGGCGAGGCCCTCCGCCAGCGCAGCGCGCTGGCCGCCGACGCCCTCACCGCCCTCACCGACGGGCAGAACTTCACCCCCTCCCGGGGCAGCGGTTCCGCCCCGCTGGTCCGCCGCCAGGCCGGGGCCACCGCGGCCGCGGCCAAGCCGGTCCCGGCCCGCACCTCCGCGGCCAACCGCCAGCGCCGTGCCCCCGCCGACGTCCGCTCGATGCTCTCCGGCTTCCAGGCCGGCGTGTCCCGCGGCCGCACCGAGGGCGACACCCCCACCACCGAGAGCGGTGGCGATGGTGACGCCTGACCCGCCCCCCCGGACCTCCCGGGCCCCACGCTCCCGGACCCCACGGTCCCGCGGAGAACACCTCCCGCCCCACCACGACCAGCAGTCGACCCGACAGAACTGCGAAAGAAGAGGAATCCCACTGTGACCGTGCTCAGCTCCGAGGCCGCCGACTTCAGCTGGCTCCTCGACAACTTCGTCAAGAGCGTCCCCGGTGTCGCCCACACCGTCGTCGTCTCCGCCGACGGCCTGCTGATGGCGATGTCGGACAAGCTCGACCGCGAGTCCGGCGACACCCTCGCCGCGATCGTCTCGGGCGTCTCGAGCCTGGCCCGCGGCGCCGCCCACCAGCTGCAGTCCGGGGAGGTCCGTCAGGCCATCATCGAGATGGACGACTCGTTCTTCTTCCTGGTCAACATCTCTGACGGTTCCGTCCTGGCCGTCTCCGCGGAGGCCGGCTGCGACGTCGGGCTCATCGGCTACGAGATGGCCATGCTGGTCCAGCGTGCCGAGACCGTCCTGACCCCGCAGCTGGTGTCGGAGATGCGGGCGAACCTGCCCACCTCCGCACCGGTCGCCTCCCGGTGGTGACGCGACGTGACAGCACCTGGTAGCGCGGACCTCTGGTCCGACGACGACGACCAGGACCTCGAAGAGTTCACCGTCCGCCCGTACACCGTCACCGGTGGCCGGACCCGACCGAGCAACGCCGACCTCCCGGTCGAGGCGCTCGTGGAGGCCCTCGCCGAACCGGAGGTCGGGATGACGCCGGAACGGCGCAAGATCCTCGAACTCACCAAGAAGTCCTACCTGTCGATCGCGGAACTGTCCGCACACGTCCACCTGCCGGTCGGAGTCGTCCGCGTCGTGGTGAGCGACCTGTCCCAAGCCGGGAAGGTCCGCATCCACGGCCTCACGATGACCTCCGCCCCCCAACCCGCGACAACCATCAGCGTCCTGGAGAGTGTTCTCAATGGCATTTCCTCGCTCTGACGTGAGCCCCGCCGGAGCCGGAGCGCCCGCGGGAACCGCACCTCAGGCCCCGCCCACCGTCGTCAAGATCGTCGTGGCCGGCGGGTTCGCCGTCGGCAAGACGACCTTCATCGGCTCGATCTCCGACATCGAGCCGCTGCGCACCGAAGCCGCCATGACCGAGCACTCGGTCGGCATCGACGACGCGGGTCTCAACTCCGACCGCAAGACCTCCACCACCGTCGCCATGGACTTCGGCCGCATCGCGCTGCCGGGGAACCTCTGGCTCTACCTGTTCGGCACCCCGGGCCAGGACCGCTTCCTCTTCATGTGGGACGACCTGGTCAAGGGCGCCATCGGCGCCGTCGTGCTCGTCGACACCGACCGTCTCGACCAGTGCTTCCCGGCCGTCGACTACTTCGAGTCCCGCGGGATCCCGTTCGTCGTCGCCGTCAACTGCTTCGACGGTGTCGCCCAGCACGACCTCGACTCGGTCCGGGAAGCGCTCGGCGTCCCCGAGCACGTCCCGCTCGTCTACACCGACGCCCGCTCCAAGGCCGCGACCAAGCACAGCCTCATCACGCTCGTGCAGACGGCGCTCGCGCGCCTCAACGCCGGGGCCTGACCCACCCGCCCGCGACGCCGGTCCCCCTCGGGGGGCCGGCGTTCTGCGTTCCCGGGTCCCCGACCCCGGACCCGCTCAAGGAACCCCGGCCCGGCTGCCGATGGCGGGAACGAGGGGTCCCCGCCACCGAGGACCCCGCCCCAGCTGAGGAGTCGTCCGTGACCCGCACCATCCGCAACCTCGGCGTCGGGACGCGCATCGCCGCGGGCTTCGCCGTGATGACCGTCCTGCTCGCGGTCCTCGCCGCCGTCGGCCTGGCCCAGCTCTCCGCCGCCCAGCACCGGCTCGAGGTCATGAGCGGGCAGAACGTCGCCGCGCAGCAGAAGCTCGCCGAGGTCCGCACCACCTACAACCGGATGTCGAAGGACCTCCTGGCCGTCGCGCTGACCCCCTCCGAGGACACCCAGTCGGCGGTCGTCACCGACGAGACCGACGTGAGCGACGCCTGGGACGCGTTCAAGGCCGCCGACCCCGGCGTCCCCGCCGACCAGCTCAGCGCTGTCGACGCGGCGCTGACCGACTACCTCTCCGGTGCTCGCGTCCTGCTGGGCATCGCCCTGACGGGTGACCAGGCCGCCTTCGTCGCGACCCGCGGCGACGACAGCATCGCGGTCGCCGCCGGCGGCATCGGCCACGGCAAGACCAACGACGCCCTGAAGGTCGTCCAGGCGACCATCACCGAGAACGCCGTCGTGAGCACCCGCGAGGGCACCGTCGCCTACGGCCACGCCCGGTGGGCGCTGCTCGGCACCGCGCTCGCCGCGATCGCGGCCGCCGTCGCCCTCACCGTCGTCACCACCCGCAGCATCTCGGTGCCGCTGAAGCGCACCCGTGAGGTCGCCACCGCGCTCAGCGAGGGACGGCTCGACGTCCGCGTCGGGACGTACAGCCGCGACGAGGTCGGCGCGACCGCGCAGGCCCTCGACTCGGCCCTCGACACCCTCGCGATCACGGTGCGTCGCATCCGGGGTGGGGTCGACGGGTTGCAGAACTCCTCCGGGCGCCTCGGTGAGGTGTCCCGGCAGCTGACGGCCGGCGCGCACGACTCCGCGAGCCAGGCCGACGTCGTCTCGCTGGCCGCCGCCGACATCTCCGCCAGCATCGGGACCGTCGCCGGCGCCAGCGAGGAGATGACCGCGGCCATCCGCGAGATCGCCTCCTCCACCGCCGACGCCTCCACCGTGGCCGCCGACGCCGTGCGTTCGGCGGGCGAGGCCAGCGAGACCATCGAGCGGCTGTCCTCCTCCAGCCAGGAGATCGGCGACGTCGTCAAGCTCATCACCTCCATCGCCGAGCAGACGAACCTGCTGGCCCTCAACGCGACCATCGAGGCCGCCCGGGCGGGAGAGATGGGCAAGGGTTTCGCCGTCGTCGCGGGCGAGGTCAAGGAGCTCGCGCAGCAGACGGCCCGCGCCACCGAGCAGATCACCCAGCGCGTCCTCGCCACCCAGGGCGACGCGGCCGCCGCGTCGGCGGCCATCGCCCAGATCGGCCTGGTCATCGGCAACATCGACAGCCTGCAGACGACCATCGCCGCGGCCGTCGAGGAGCAGTCCGCCACGACCGCGGAGATGGTCCGCAACGTCACCGAGGTCTCGACGGGATCGCAGGAGATCTCCACGAACATGCAGGGGATCGCCGCGTCGTCCTCGCGCACCCGCGACGCCGCCGAGAGCACCCGGGACTCCGCCGACGAGGTCTCGCGCGTCGCGAGCGACCTCCAGGACGCCGTGGCGGGCTTCCGGCTGTGACGTCCGTCCCGTGACGTCCGGGCGTGGGCGTCCGGGAGCCTTCCCGGACGCCCAGGGCCACCCCCGTCGCCGCGGGGTTTCAGCTCCGGCACTCGAATGCCGATGAGCAGACAGAGCAAGTGAACGAGCAAGTGACACACCGTGGTCCCGCCCGGGATCACACCGCCGCGAGAAGTGGGAGTCCACGTGGACGACATGGACGAGATCGTCCAGGAGTTCCTCGTCGAGAGCTACGAGAACCTGGACCAGCTGGACTCCGACCTCGTGGCGCTGGAGCAGCAGCCAGGCTCCCGCGAGCTGCTCGCGAGCGTCTTCCGCACCATCCACACGATCAAGGGCACCTCCGGGTTCCTGGCGTTCTCGCGCCTGGAGGCCGTGGCCCACGTCGGTGAGAACCTGCTGGCCCGTCTGCGTGACGGCCAGATCGTCATGACGCCGGTCACCACCGACGTCCTGCTGCGGATGGTCGACACCATCCGCGAACTGCTCTCGAAGATCGAGGCGAACCACACCGAGGACGGCGTCGAGGTCGCCGCCGTCGTCGCCGCCATCCGCGCGGTGCTCGACGGTGAGGAACCCGTCCTGCCGGCCGCCGACGGCGCCGGGGTCGAGGTCGTCTCCGCACCCCCCGCCGCACCGGTCGCCGCGCCCGCTCCCGAACCCGAGCCCGTCGTCGAGGCGCCCGTCGTCGAGGCGCCCGTCGCCGAGACCCCCGTCGTCGAGGCGCCCGTCGCCGAGACCCCCGTCGAGGTCGCGCCGGAACCCGAACCCACCCCGGAACCCGTCGCCGAGGTCCCCGCTCCCGCTCCCGCCGCCGCGGCC